>JAUHXL010000006.1 GCA_030426945.1 bacterium | reverse complement strand
TCACGCCGGAGGGGCAGCCCGTACCCCGGCCGGCGCACCGCCTCGACGTCGAGACCTCGGGCGTGCTGGTCTGCGCCCGCCATGCCCTGGCGGATCGCCAGCTGAAGGCCGCCTTCGCCGAGGACGCGATCCAGAAGACCTACTGGGCGGTGGTCGAGGGTCGACCCGCCCGCCCGCAGTGGGTCGACGAGACCCCCCTCGGGTTCGACGCGACGAGCGCGGTGCGCCTGAAGATGGGCCCGGGCGCGCTGCCGGCCGAGACCTGCTTCCGGGTGTTGCGCCACGGACGAAGGCGCGCCCTGGTGGAGGCCCGCCCGCGCACCGGACGCCAGCACCAGATCCGGGTGCACCTGGCGCTGGCCGGCCACCCGATCGTGGGCGACAAGCTGTACGGCCCGGACGAGGGGATCTTCCTCGCGTCGCTCGAAGGCCCCCTCGACGCGGACACGCTCGCGCGCCTGGGCCACCCGCGGCAGGCGCTTCACGCGGCGGCCATCGAGCTCGAGTGGCGGGGCGAGGTCCGACGCTTCCAGGCGCCTTGGCCCGACGAGCTCGACGCCCTGCTCGACTGACGGCGGCGATCAGGGCGGAGGGATGGCCTCGATGGGGTCGCCCCCGGTGGGATCGGCCTTCTGCGCCGCGTCGTCGGCCTCCATCTGCTCGAGCATCTTGAGCATCTGCACCTTGCGCCGCATCTCGGCCTTCGCCGCCGCGGCCTCCTCCTCCTTCTTCTTCTTGGCGGCCGCCTCCTTCTTCTTCTTCTCGGCCGCGGCCTTGCCCGCCTTCTCGGCCTCGTCGTCCACCCAAGCGGTCTGCTCCGGCTTGCCGTACACGATGATCAGGTCGTAGGGGCTCGGCCAGTCGATGGGCCGCTCGTGCACCAACCCCATCTTGAGCAGCCGCCGGACGCTCTCGCCCTGCCGCTCGAAGCCGGGCTTCGTGTAGACGTAGGTGTTCTCGCGAGGGTTCCGATCATTGGCCAGGTTGGCGACCGGCAGCCCGTTGCTCTCGAGCGTCGACTTGTAGCTCGTGACGACCTCGAGGCCCGCGTCGCCCGCGCCGTTGAGGATCTGGATCGACGCGGAGCCCGTGACGTCCTTGAACGCGCCCGCCGCGCGCAGGCGCGCGAACGACGGATCGGTCGCCGCGTGCCGCGCCAGGCTGCGCGCGGTCTGGCTGTCGATGGCCTTCATGCGGGCCAACGCGTCGATGGCCAGATCGGCCTTGCCCAGCGCGACGTAGCACCGGGCGGCCATGTACAGGGGCGGGGCGTAGGTGGGGTCGGCGTCGGCGGCGATCAGGAACTCGCTGAGCGCGGCGGCGGGATCCTGCGCGACGAGCTCCTTGCCCGCGCTGTAGGCCGAGCGCGCGCGGCGGGGATCGGCCATCGCCGGCGCCGCCTCCCGCGGTGCGGGCGCGGCCTCGGGCTCGAAGGCCACCCCCCGCTTGGGAGCGGCCGGCGCGGCCGGACGCACGACGCGCTCGGGCGGGGGCGGGGCCACCGTGGGCACCGCCCCCGTCTCGGGCCTGAGCGAGTTGGGCCGCAGGCCCAGCCGCTTGAGCGCCGACAGCGCCATCGCGGCGTCGCGCTTGTCGCCCTCGCGGTACAGCCGGTCGAAGGCCTCGTGGACGATCGACTTCATGTCGGCGTCGACCTCGGAGGCCTGACGGAACTGCTCCCAGGTCATGGTGCAGTCCCGCAGCGTGTCGATGGACTGGGTCCGCCAGCCGCGGAAGACCTGCTCGCAGTCGCCCTTCCGCTGCTCCCAGCGGTCGGCGTGCGCCACGCCGGCGATCAGCACCGCGCCCCACAGGGCCGCCCAAAACGAAACGCGACTCACGGCCACCTCCTGCTCACCTTCGTCCTGCTAGCACCGGGCCGACCCCAATGCAAACGGCCGGTGCCTGCCGACGATCCAACCGCGCCCGGCCGCCGATTGACACTGCCCAGGGGTCGACATACGCTGCGCGCCGTCGCAGGCCCGGAGCGCGCGGTGACGACGACGACAGGTGGGGCTGGTACGCCGACGACGCCCGCCGAGGTGGTCGCCGTGATCCCCGCCCGCGCCGGCAGCCGGCGCCTGCCCACGAAACCCCTGCTCGACCTCGGCGGCGCGCCCCTCGTCTGGCGCGTCTACGAGCGCGTCCGCGCCTGTTCGGCGATCGACGCCGTGCTCGTGGCCACCGACGACGACGGCATCGCCGCCGCGGTGACGGCGCGCGGCGGCCAGGCACTGCGGGTCGACGACGCCTGCGCCTCGGGCACCGAGCGCGTGGCCCGCGCGGCCGCGCGGCTCGACGCCCCCTTCGTGCTCAATGTTCAGGGCGACGAGCCCTTCGTCGAGCCGGCCGATCTCGCGGCCGTCGTCGACGCCCTGCGCGCCGGCGCCGCCATCGCCACCCTCGCCGCCCCTCTGCCGCCCGCCCTGCGCGACAATCCAGCGACCGTGAAGGTCGTGCGCGACGCGGCCGGCGGCGCCCTGTACTTCTCGCGACACCCCATCCCCGGCGAACAGCACGTCGGCGTCTACGGCTTCCGCCGCGACGCCCTGCTGGCCGTGGCCCGCCTGCCCCGCGGGCGCCTGGCCGCCGCCGAGGATCTCGAACAGCTCGCCTGGCTCGAGGCCGGCTGGCGCATCGACGTACGCGACGCCCCCGCGGCGCCGCGCTCGATCGACACGCCCGCCGATCTCGAAGCCGCCCGCACCCACTTCGTCACCGCCCGGGCCCCCGCATGAGCACGCAACGCACCACCAAGCACATCTTCGTCACCGGCGGCGTCGCCTCGTCGATCGGCAAGGGCATCGTCGCCGCCTCGATCGGCGCGCTGCTCGAGGCCCGCGGGCTGACGGTGACCAACATGAAGCTGGATCCGTACATCAACGTGGATCCCGGCACGATGAACCCCTTCCAGCACGGGGAGGTGTTCGTCACCGACGACGGCACCGAGACGGATCTGGATCTGGGGCACTACGAGCGCTTCACCAACGCGCTGATGAGCCGGGCGAGCAACATCACCACCGGCCGCATCTACGCCTCGGTCATCGAGAAGGAGCGCCGCGGCGACTACCTGGGCGGCACCGTGCAGGTGATTCCGCACATCACCGACGAGATCAAGAGCTTCGTCCGGCGCGGCGCGCGCGGCGTCGACGTGTGCATCACCGAGATCGGCGGCACGGTGGGCGACATCGAGTCGCTGCCCTTCCTCGAGGCGCTGCGGCAGCTGAAGGTGGAGCTGGGGCACCAGAACGCGATCAACGTACACGTCACGCTGGTGCCCTACATCCCGGCGGCCGGCGAGCTGAAGACGAAGCCGACGCAGCACTCGGTGCGCGACATGCGCGAGATCGGCATGCAGCCCGAGATCATCGTGGCGCGCTGCGATCGGCCGATCGACGACGAGCTGAAGCGGAAGATCGGCCTGTTCTGCAACGTGCCGCGCGAGGCGGTGGTCACCGGGCAGGACATGGGCAGCATCTACGAGGTGCCGCTGGCCTTCCACCGCGAGGGCCTCGACAGCCTGATCGCCGAGCGCCTCAACATCTGGGCGCCGGAGCCGAAGCTCGAGCCGTGGCGGCAGATCGTCGCCAAGCTGCAAGAGGCCCGACGGCGCGTCACCATCGCGGTGGTGGGCAAGTACGTCGACCACACGGACGCGTACAAGAGCCTGCACGAGGCGCTGCTGCACGGCGGCATGGCCAACGACGCGCGCGTCGACCTGCGCTACATCGACAGCGAGGACATCGAGAAGCAGGGCGCTGCGGCCATGCTCGACGGGGCCGACGGCGTGCTCGTGCCGGGCGGCTTCGGCGGGCGCGGCGTCGAGGGGAAGATCGCCGCGGTGCGCTACGCCCGCGAGCGGAAGGTGCCCTTCTTCGGCATCTGCCTCGGCCTGCAGGTGGCGGTCATCGAGTTCGCGCGCCACTGCTGCGATCTGCCGACGGCCACGTCGGTCGAGTTCAGCAAGGATCCCGCGCACCCGGTGATCCACCTGATGCCCAGCCAGCACGGCGTGACGCTCAAGGGCGGCAGCATGCGCCTCGGCGCGTACCCCTGCACCCTCGGCGCGGGCACGCTGGCGGCCACCGTGTATGGCGAGGCCGAGGTCAGCGAGCGTCACCGCCACCGCTTCGAGGTCAACAACGCCTACCGCGAGGCCATCGAGGCGCAGGGCATGGTGTTCTCGGGTCAGTCGCCCGACGGGCTGCTCGTCGAGATGGTCGAGCTGCCGGATCACCCCTGGTTCCTCGGCTGCCAGTTCCACCCCGAGTTCAAGTCGCGGCCCTACGCCCCCCACCCGCTGTTCGCCGCCTTCGTCCACGCGGCGCTGGATCACCAAGGGTGAGCCTGCCGCCGATCGGCGACGGCGCCCCCCTGGTCTTCGTCGCCGGACCCTGCGTCATCGAGCCGGGTGACGGGCTGTTCCGCGTGGCCGAGGCCCTCGCCGCGCTGCCCGTGCCGATCGTCTTCAAGGCCAGCTTCGACAAGGCCAACCGCAGCAGCGCCGACGCCTACCGCGGGCCGGGGCTGGACGCCGGCCTCGAGGCGCTCGCCCAGGTCCGCCGCCGCTTCGATCTTCCCTTGCTGACCGACGTGCATGCGCCCGAGCAGTGCGCGCCGGCCGCCGAGGTGGTCGACGTGCTGCAGATCCCGGCCTTCCTGTGCCGCCAGACCGACCTGGTCGAGGCCGCCGCGGCCACCGGCCGGGTGGTGAACCTCAAGCGCGGCCAGTTCCTCGATCCGCGGCGGGTGCATCTGGCGGCCGCGAAGGCCGGGGGGCGCGCCTGGGTGACCGAGCGCGGCACCTCCTTCGGGCACGGCGATCTGGTCTTCGATCCCCGCGCCCTCGTCTGGATGCGCCGCGCCGGCGCGCCCGTGCTCTTCGACGCGACGCACTCGGTGCAGGTGCCAGGAGGCGACGCGCCGACCACCGGCGGGCGCCCCGAGATGGTGGCGCCGCTGGCGCGCGCCGCGGCCGCGGTGGGCATCGACGGCCTCTACGCCGAGGTCCACCCGGATCCGCCGCGGGCGCTGTCCGACGCCGCGACCCAGCTGACGCCCGCCGCGTTCGCGGCCCTCGTGCGGCAGGTCTCGGCGGTGGACGCGGCGCGGCGCGCGGCGGCGTGAGCCTGCGCCGCGCCACCCGCCCGGCGCGCCACGCCCTCGCCTACGTCGCGCTGCGCGCCCTGGTCGGCGCCCTCCGCCTGCTGCCCCTGTCCGGGGCGCTCGGGATCGGCGCCACGCTCGGCCGAGTCATCGGGTGCTTCGCCCGGACCGACCGGCGGCGCATGGCGGCGCAGCTCCAGGTGCTCGACGCGCCGCCCCCCGTGGGGGCCTGCTGGGCCGATCTCGGGCGCCGCGTGGTGGAGCTGGCCTGCGCTGATCGCGTCTTGCCCCACGTCGCGCTGACCGCCGAGGCCCGGGCGCTCATCGAGGCCACCCGCGGGCCCGCCCTCGTCGCGACCGCGCACCTGGGCAACTGGGAGCTGATGGCCGCCGCCTTCGCCCGCGACGGCCTGCCCTTCGCCGCCGTGGCCGCGCGACCCCGCGGCGGGCCCCTGCACGCCTGGCTCGCCCGCGCCCGCGCCCGCCTCGGCGTCACCACCCTCGCGCCCGGCGGCGGCGCCCGCGCGGCGCTGGCCCACCTGCGGGCGGGCCGCCACGTCGCCCTGTTCGTCGATCAGGCGACCGGCGAGCGCGGCCGCGCGGTGCCCTTCTTCGGCCGGCCGGCCCCCACCCCGGCCACCTTCGAGCGCCTGCTGGTCGCCAGCGGCGCCACGCCCCTGTTCGCCTGGACGGCGCGCCAGGCCGACGGAGACCACGCCGTCCACCTCGAACCGGTGCCCCCCGGCGCCCCGCCCCTGGACTGGCTGACCGCCCGCGTCGAGGCCTTGGTGCGCGCCCACCCCACCCAGTGGATCTGGCTGCACGACCGCTGGCGCGCCGACCCCGTGCCTCGGTAGGCTGCCGCGATGCTCGCCCTGCTGACCTGCCTGCTGTTGGCCGCGCCGCCCGCGGCCACCGAGGCCCCGCTCGACGTCGAGGCGGATCGCCTGGTGCTCGATCAGCGGTCGGGCGAGGTCGTGTTCGAGGGCAACGTGCGCGCCCAGCAGGCAGATCTGCGGCTCACCTGCCGCCGCCTCGTGGCGCGCTACCGCGAGGACGGCCAGGTGGCGTCGCTCACCGCGGAGGGGGCCGTGCGGGTGGAGAGCGGCGAGCTGAGCGCCACCGCCGGGCGCGCCGCCTGGTCCGCCGCCCAGGGCACCCTCGAGCTGACCGACGATCCGGTGGTCACCCGGGGTGCCGATCACCTCACGGGCCGCCGCATCGTCTTCTGGCCCGACGCGGGCCGCGTCGTGGTCGAGGGCGCCCGAGGCCGCCTGCGCGCGCCGCGGGTGGCCGCCGATCTCGAACGCGCGCTGCCCCGTCGCTGAGATGGGCGCCGGTCTCGCCGCGATCGGCCTGCGCCGCGCCTTCCGGGGCCGCGTCGTCGTGCACGATCTGTCGCTGACGGTGGCGCCCGGCGAGGTCGTGGGCCTCCTGGGCCCCAACGGCGCCGGCAAGACCACCACCTTTCGGCTGCTGACCGGCCTGCTGCGCGCCGCCGCGGGCAGCGTCACCCTGGACGACGTGGACGTCAGCGGGTGGCCCTTGTGGCGCCGCGCGCGCGCCGGTCTGGGCTACCTGCCACAGCAGCCCACGGTCTTCCGCCGGCTGACCGTCGCGGGCAACGTCGACGTGGCCCTGGCCCGCCGCGGGCACGCCCGGGCGGCGCGCTCAGCCCGCCGGGACGCCCTGCTGGCGGCCCACGACCTGGCCCACCTCGCCCGCGCCCGGGGCGCCACGCTCAGCGGGGGCGAGCGCCGCCGGGTCGAGATCGTGCGGGCCCTGGCCGCGGAGCCGCGCGTCCTGCTGGTGGACGAGCCCTTCGCCGGCCTCGATCCGCTGGCCCGGGAGCGGGTCGCGGCGCAGCTGCGCGCCCTCACCCGAACAGGCGTCGGAGTGCTGCTGACCGACCACGACGCGCGTCAGTCCTTGGAGACGTGTGATCGCGTCTATATACTTGCCGACGGCGTGCTGCTTGCAGACGGCACGCCGGCCCAGGTGGCCGCCGACGCCCGCGTCCGGGCGCGGTATCTCGGGGGAGGTTGGCCGGCGACACCCAGTCGACCGGCGCGAATCACGGAAGAGGGCTTCTTGCAGCGAGACACCGATGGCGCTTGACCTGAGACTCGATCTCAAGATGAGCCAGCAGCTGGTGATGACGCCCCAGCTGCAGCAGGCGATCAAGTTGCTCCAGCTGTCGCGCATGGATCTCATCGACGCGGTCCGTGACGAGCTGATGGAGAACCCGCTCCTCGAGGAGCTCACCGAGATCGACGCCCACGCGGCGCGGGTGGAGGGCGCAGAAGAGGTCGCCAAGCGCGAGAAGAAGGAAGAGGCCAAGGAGGCGACCGGCGACGCCGAGGCCGAGAGCACGCGCGAACAGATCGACTGGGACAGCTACTTCGAGAACTACACGGCGCCCACGCCGGGCACCGGCACCCAGCGCCTGCGCGACGATGATCTGCCCGGCTACGAGGCCACGCTCACCCGCCCGACGACGCTGATGGATCATCTGCTGTGGCAGCTGCAGGTGTCCGACTTCACCGAGCAGGAGGAGCGCGTCGCCTGGGGGCTGATCGGCAACATCGACGACGACGGCTACCTCAAGGGCGTCACGCTGCAGCAGGTCGCCGAGGAGCTCGACCAGGATCCCGAGTACGTCGAAGAGGTGCTCGAGATGGTCCAGGAGTTCGATCCGCTCGGGGTCGGCTCACGGGATCTGCGCGAGTGCCTGCTCATCCAGGCGCGCCACCTCGAGCTCGGCGCCATCGTCGAGGACATCATCCGCGACCACCTCGACAACCTCGAGAAGAAGAACTACGGCGCGATCGTGCGCGCCATGGACATCGAGCTCGAGGAGGTCATCGAGGCGGCGAAGCTGATCAGCCAGCTCGAGCCGCGGCCCGGCCGCCCCTTCGTGGGCGACGAGCCCCGCTACATCACGCCCGACATCTACATCCGCAAGACCGACGACGGCGGCTACTCGGCCTTCCTCAACGAGGACGGCATGCCGCGGCTGCGCATCTCACAGTTCTACCGCAACGCCCTCAAGCAGGAGGACACCTCGGAGGCGAAGAAGTACGTCACCGAGAAGCTCAACTCCGCCCAGTGGCTGATCAAGAGCATCCAGCAGCGGCAGCGCACGATCGTCAAGGTCACCGAGAGCATCATCAAGTTTCAGCGCGAGTTCTTCGACAAGGGCGTCGAGCACCTCAAGCCGCTGATCCTGCGCGATGTCGCCGAGGACATCGGCATGCACGAGTCGACGGTCAGTCGGGTGACGACCAACAAGTACGTGCACACCCCGCGCGGCATCTTCGAGCTCAAGTACTTCTTCAACTCGTCCATTCAGGGCACCGGCACCCAGGGCGACCTGGCCAGTGAAGCGGTCAAGAGCAAGATTCGCGTGCTGGTGGCTCACGAGGATCCCAAGCGGCCCCACAGCGACCAGAAGCTGGTCGAGCTGCTCAAGAAGGACAACGTCAAGATCGCCCGGCGCACCGTGGCCAAGTACCGCGAGGCGATGGGCATCCTGCCGAGCTCCAAGCGTAAGTGCCTGTTCTGACCCGCTTCGAGGAATCATGCGCATCTCCGATTTCCTGCAACGCGCCGCGGTCGAAGCCGACCTGGGCGCATCGAACAAACCCGGCGTGCTGCGCGAGCTCGTGGGCCTGGCGCTGAAGGTGGACGGCGATCTGGACCCCAACCAGCTCGTCGAGACCCTGATGCGGCGCGAGAAGCTGCAGAGCACCGGCATCGGCGACGGGGTGGCCATCCCCCACGGCAAGACCGACGCGGTGGACGACATCGTCGCCTGCGTCGGGCGTAGCCGCCAGGGCGTGGACTTCCAGAGCCTCGATGGGCTGCCCACCCACCTGTTCTTCACGCTGCTGGTGCCCGAGAAGCAGCACGGCATGCACCTCAAGGCGCTCGCCCGGGTGACGCGCCTGCTGAAGGAGCCGCCCATCCGCCAGGCCCTGCTCGACGCCGAGGACGCCGACGCGATGTTCGACCTGCTGATGGCGGAGGACGCGAAGCTCTGACGACGCCATGAACGTCCCCCGTCTCACCGCCGCCACCGTCGACCCGCCCGCGCGCGGTGGGGTGTGTGGGCCGTGAACGAGCTGCGCCCCCAGGGCCCCGCCGGGGCGACGGTCGGCGAGGTGCTCGAGCACCTGACCGCCCGCACGCACTTCCAGGTGGAGGCGGGCGGCGTCCGGGGGCTCGACCGGGTCATTGGCCAGCCCACCGTCCAACGGCTGGGCGTGGCGATGACCGGCTACGTCGAGCACCTCGAGCACGACCGGGTGCAGATGATGGGCCGCTCGGAGAGCGGCTATCTGAGCACCCTGCCGCCCGACGCCCAGCACGCCCTGCTGACCGGCCTGATGAGCACCGGCATCCCCGCCCTGGTGCTCACCGCCGCGCATCCCCCGCCGGACGCCCTGCGGGTGCTCTGCGACGAGCACGGCTGCGCCCTGCTGACCACCGACCTCGAGTCGACGCCGGCCACCGCCCGCCTCAACGAGGCCCTCGGTCGCTGCCTGCTGCCCCGCGAGAGCCACCACGCGGTGCTGGTGGACGTCTACGGCGTGGGCGTGCTGATCACCGGCAAGGCGGGCATCGGCAAGAGCGAGGTCGGGCTCGAGCTCGTCACCCGAGGGCACCGGCTGGTGGCGGACGATCTGGTGCTGCTCGAGCAGGAGTCGCCCGCGGTCGTCGTCGGCACCTGCCCGGAGCTGACCCGGCACCACATGGAGATCCGCGGGCTGGGCATCATCAACGTCCGCGACCTCTTCGGCGCCGCCTCGGTGCGCGATCGCAAGCGGGTGGAGATCGTCGTCGAGCTCGTCGAGTGGGATCCGCACGGCGACTATGAGCGCCTCGGGCTCGACACGCGCGAGACGACGGTGGCCGACGTCGCGGTGAAGCTGATCGCGCTGCCCGCGCGCCCGGGGCGGTCGATGTCGCTGTTGATCGAGATCGCCGCCCGCAACCACCTGCTCGAGCTCGGCGGCACGTTCTCGGCCCGCGCCTTCGCCGATCGGCTGGACGATCACCTCGCGAAGGGCGACGATCCCTGGCGGCACACCGGGCCGGGAGGCGCAGGCAGTGAGTGACGAGGGCGGCCTTCACCTGATCGTGGTCACCGGGCTGAGCGGCTCGGGCATCACCACCGCGACCAACGCCCTCGAAGACGCGGGCTTCTTCTGCGTGGACAACCTGCCGCCGCCGCTGCTGCCCAAGCTGATCGATCTCGCGCGCGAGACCGACAAGTACCGCACCCTTGCGGTGGGCCTCGACGCGCGCAACGTGCGCGACGCCGAGGCGGTCGTCGAGACGCTCGAGGTCTTGCGGTCCACGGGGCTGGCCATCGAGATCCTCTTCCTCGAGGCCAGCGACGCCGTGCTCCTCCGCCGGTTCAGCGCCTCGCGGCGCCCGCACCCGTTGAGCCGCGGGGGGCTCTTGCTGCCCGAGGCCATCCGCGTCGAACGCCAGGCGATGCACCCCTTCCGCGAGGTCGCCACCCAGCGCGTCGACACGTCGGACATCAACGTCCACGAGTGCAAGCGGCTGGTGCAGGCGTGGGCCAAGGGCGATCGTCACACCGGCCTGGTCGTGTCGATCCAGAGCTTCGGCTTCCGCCACGGCGTGCCCACCGAGGCCGACATCATCTGGGACGTGCGCTTCCTGCCCAACCCCCACTTCATCCCGCACCTGCGGCCCCACTCGGGCCTCGACGCCGCGGTGCGGGACTACGTGCTCGAGAAGGAGGTCACCGGGCACTTCATCGAGCGCTTCATCCCCCTGCTCGACGAGGTGCTGCCCGCCTACGAGCGTGAGGGCAAGAGCTACCTGACCCTGGCGTTCGGCTGCACGGGCGGTCGCCACCGCTCGGTGGCCATCGCCGAGCGCGTCGCGGAGCACCTGCGTGACGCGGGCATTCGCCCGAAGGTGCGCCACCGAGACATCGACAAGGAGACGACATGATCGGCGTCGTCGTCTGCACGCACGGCCCCTTGGCCGACGCGCTGCTCGAGACCGCCAAGATGATCGTCGGCGAGTTCCCCGCGTGCGCCACCGTGTCGGTGCGCCAGGGCGACGGCATGGACACCATCCTCGCCGACCTGCGAGCCGCCGTGCGCGCGGTGCAGGCCGGCGACGGGGTGGTCTTGTTGTGCGACATGTTCGGCGGGACGCCTTCGAACCTCAGCCTCTCGCTCCTCGGCGACGACGTCGAGGTGGTGACCGGCGTGAACCTGCCCATGCTGCTGAAGCTGTTCACCAGCCGCGAGGGCGATCTGGGGGTCGTCGCCGCGCTCGCCCGCGAGCACGGTCGACAGAACATCCTGGTCGCCGGCGAGCTGCTGCACGGCAAAGGAAAGACGGCGTGAACCCCTTCTACCGCGTCGACAACCGGCTGGTGCACGGCCAGATCATCTCGACCTGGATGCCCCACCTGCGCCTGCGCCGGATCGTGATCGCCAACGACGCCATCCCCGACAGCACGCTGCAGATGAGCATGTACCGGATGGCCATCCCCGAGGGCGTCGCCTTCGACGCCCTGCCCATCCAGCAGGCGGCCGCCTGGCTGAACGCGCGCCGGTTCGGCAACGATCCGACGATGGTGCTGCTCGAGACGGTGGACGACGCCATCCGCCTGTTCGCGTCGGGCCACCCCTTCCCGACGCTGAACATCGGCAACGTCCACCACGCGCCCGGCCGCCGAGCGGTGACCAACGCCGTCTACCTGGGTGACGACGATCTGCACCAGCTGCGCAAGCTGGCCGACCGCGGCGTGGCCATCGAGGTGCGCAGCCTGCCCGACGAGACGCCCGCCGACCTGCGCGCCGCGCTGCGGAGCGCCTGAGGTGGACGGCAGCATCCTGGCGATGGATCTGGGGCTCGTGGCCACCGTGGGTGGCGCGGCCGCGCTCGATCGCCGGGGTGCGTTCCAGCTGATGGTGTCTCAGCCGCTGGTCGTGGTGCCGGCGCTCGGCGTCGTGCTGGGCGATCCGCACACCGGCCTGTGGTTGGGCACCCTGCTGCAGCTCCTCTGGATGAGCTCGGTGCTGCACGGGGCCAACGTGCCGCCCAACGAGACGGTCGCCTCGGTCGCCATCGGCGCCATGGTGCTGCTCTTCGGCAAGTACGTCAGCCCGCCCGACGCGACGGTGTGGACGCTGGCGATCCTGATCGGCGCGCCCCTCTCGCTCGCCGGTCGGTGGCTCGAGGTGCGCCTCGACCGCGCCAACCAGGTGCTCGCCGACCGGGCCGACGAGGCCGCCCGGGCCGGCGAGCCCGCCGCGCTCGACCGCCTGCCCTGGCTCGGGCTCGGCCGCGCGTTCGTGCTCAACGCGGGGCTCGTGGTGGTGGCCGCGACCGTCGGGCTGGGGCTGCTCGCCGCCATCCGCGGGCAGATCGAGGGCGCCTTCGAGGTGGCCCTGCAGACGGTCGGGCGCTACCTGCTGCCCGCCCTCGGGCTGGCGGTCGCCCTGTCGGTGGTGCGGCGCCGCCGCGGTGTCGCGCTGGCCGCCCTCTCGTTCACCTTGGTCATGACCGCCATCCTGCAGGGGCGCGGCTGATGGCCGCCGCCGCCCCCCTCGACGCCGGCGCGAGCGCGGCCGTGCGCACCGTGGGCTTCTTGACCCTCTGCCGGGTGCTGTGGCGCAGCTTCTTCTTCCAGAGCGCCACCAACTACGAGCGGATGCAGAACGTCGGCTTCGCGTACTGCATGCTGCCCGCGCTCACCCGCCTGTACCGCGGCGACGCGCTGCAGGCGGCGATGACGCGACACCTCGAGTTCTTCAACAGCCACCCGTACATGGCCGACGCCCTGCTCGGCGCCTCGATCAAGCTCGAGGAGCAGATCGCCGCGGGGCGGCTCGCGCCGGCGAACGTCCAGCGGTTCAAGCGCTGCATGATGGGGCCGATGGCCGCCATCGGCGACAGCTTCTTCTGGTCCAGCCTGAAGCCCTTCGGCGCGGCCTGGGCCATCGCCGGCGTGCTGAGCGGCATCGCCTGGGCGCCGCTGGCCTTCCTCGCGCTGTACAACATGTTCCACCTGAGCATGCGCGTGTACGGGCTCTTCGCCGGCTACCAGCACGGCGAGCGGGTGGTCGAGCAGCTCAACCGCTTCGAGCTGCCGCGCTTCTCGGATCGCAGCCACTACCTGGCCGGCGCGTTCCTGGGCATCGGCGCCGCGCTGTTGGCCGACGATGCGATGCGGTCGTCCGCCGCGCTCGGGGACGGGCTCGAGCCGGTGCTGATGGTGCTGCTCGCGGTGATCTTCCTGCTTTGCCTCAAGCGCAAGATGCCCATGTTGTTGCTGCTCTACGGCTTCGCTGCCGCCTGCGTGGGGCTGGTGTGTGGGCTCAACGCCCTGTTCCCGCTGATAGGATGACCGAAGGGGGACGCTCGATGAGTGAGGGGATCACGAAGGAGTTCCGGATCGAGAACACCCTGGGGCTGCACGCGCGCGCCTCGGCGACCTTGGTGCGCGTCGCCAGCCGCTTCCGGTCCGAGGTGACCATCACCAAGGACGGCCACGCGGTCAACGGCAAGAGCATCCTGGGGATGATGACCCTGGCGGCCGCCAAGGGTTCGTGCATCCACGTGACCGCCACGGGCGACGACCAGGAGGCCGCCCTGACCGCCATCGGTGAGTGCATCGCCGGCAAGTTCGGGGAGGAGTGATGCCGGGTCGGGGCCCCAACGAGCGAGAAACGCGGGTGCTCGAGGGCATCGGCGTCTCGCCCGGCTACGCGATCGGGCGGGCCCACCTCGTGGACCGGCGGCGCGTGCGGGTGCCCAAGTACCACCTGTCCGCGGGGCAGGCGAAGGCGGAGCTGCAGCGCTTCGCCGAGGCCCTCGCGCAGAGCGAGGCCCAGATTCAGGACATCAAGGGCAAGCTGGTCAGCGCCGGCGAGGAGCAGGTGCTGATCCTCGAGGCCCACCAGCTGATGATGCGCGACGAGATGCTCGTCGAGGGTACCCGCCAGCTGATCCGCGAGCAGAACATCAACGCGGAGTGGGCCCTCAAGAAGGTCGTGCGCAGCATCAAGCAGATCTTCGACAACATCGACGACGAGTACTTCCGCGAGCGGCGCTCGGACGTCGACTTCGTGGGCGACCGCATCCTGCGCAACCTGCTCGGCGGCGCGCACCCCTCGCTCAGCCAGGTGGGGCACTCGGCCATCGTCATCGCCCACGATCTCTCGCCGGCCGACACCGCCTTCCTGATGCGCACGGCGGTGCTCGGCTTCGCCACCGACGTGGGGGGCAAGACCAGCCACACCGCCATCATGGCGCGCTCGCTCGAGCTGCCGGCCGTCGTGGGGCTCGAGCGCATCACCGAGCTCGTCGGTACCGGCGACGTGCTGGTGCTCGACGGCACCCTCGGGCGGGTGCTGATCAACCCGCCGCCCGAGGAGGTCAAGCGCTATCAGCGCCAGCAGATGGTGTACTCGGCGCACCGGGCCAAGCTCGACGAGGCGCGGCACGAGCCCTCGATGACCATGGACGGCACGACGGTGCGCATCGCCGGCAACATCGAGCTGCCGGAGGAGACCAGCGTCGTGCTCGAGTACGGCGCCGAGGGCGTCGGCCTGTACCGCACCGAGTACCTCTACATGAACCGCGAGACGCTGCCCGACGAGCAGGAGCAGTACGAGCACTACCGCCAGGTGCTCGAGACCGCGGGCGCCGCCGGGGCGACCATCCGGACGCTGGATCTGGGGGGCGACAAGTTCATCGAGCCCCTGCGGCTGAACCGGGAGCTGAACCCCGTCATGGGCCTGCGGGCCATCCGCTTCTGCCTGCGCGAGCAGGGCATCTTCCGCACGCAGCTCCGCGCCCTGCTGCGCGCCAGCGTCCACGGCAACCTGCGCATGATGCTGCCCCTGATCAGCAGCATCGAAGAGGTCTGGCAGACCCGCGCCATCCTCGCCGACTGCCGCCGCCAGCTGGAGCTCGAGGGCCAGCCGATGGCGCAGGACATCCCGCTCGGCATCATGATCGAGCTGCCGAGCGCGGCGGCCATCGCCGACCTCCTCGCCCGCGAGGTCGACTTCTTCGCGATCGGCACCAACGACCTCATCCAGTACACCCTGGCCATCGACCGCGCGAACGAGCACGTCGCTCACCTGTACCGGCCGCTGCACCCGGCGCTGCTGCGCATGCTCGAGTTCATCGTGTCTTCGGCCGACGCGGCGGGCATCCGGGTCAGCATGTGCGGCGAGATGGCGGGTGAGGCCCTGTTCGTGCCGGTGCTCCTGGGCCTCGGCCTGCGCGAGCTGTCGATGAACACCGTCAGCATCCCGATCATCAAGTCGGTGGTGCGCGCGGTGTCCATCGACGCCTGCGAGGCCCTCTTCCGGGGTGTCCGCGATCTCGTCTGCGCCGATCAGATCGAGGCGCGGGTGCGGGCCACGGTCGACGAGATGCTCGCGGGCACCGACGCCGCGGAGGTGGTCAACCCCAGCCTGCCCCCCGAGGCGACGCCGACCTGAGGCGCGCGGCGCCCCCCGACTTGACAGAGTGCGCGAGCTCCACTAGATTTCGCCGCCTTTCGACCTCGTCCAAAAGGAGCGACCCATGGGCGCGCGTCCCGCGAAGCTGGCCATCCGTACCGACCGCGACGCCGGCAAGACCAAGGCTTGCCCGTCGTGCCAGAACCCCAAGATGCAGGTGGTGAAGTTCGTGCGCCAGAGCCGCGCCAGCGGCTTCTTCTGGCTGTGCGACAAGTGCGGGTTCGAGCGTTCGACCAAGTAGTCGACCGCCGACCCCGTCGCCCCGGC
Source organism: bacterium (assembly GCA_030426945.1). Taxonomy (GTDB): domain Bacteria; phylum Myxococcota_A; class Bradymonadia; order UBA7976; family UBA1532; genus JACKDN01. The sequence continues at coordinate 28,527 of JAUHXL010000006.1, read as the reverse complement.
CGCTGTGCGCCGGGGCGCCCCTCGCCCCCCGCTCAGTCCGTCAGCGGCTCGGCCACCAGGTCGTAGTCGGTCACCTGCGTGACGACCGCGGGCACGATCACCCCCGGCCGCACGTGATCGGCCGACCCCAGCCAGGTGATGCCGTCGATCTCCGGCGCCTGCTGCGCCGTGCGGCCGATCCACACCAGCTCCGACTCCTCGCTCTGCTTCTCGACCAGCACCTCGACCGTGCGGCCGATCATCGCCTCGTTGTGCGCGCGGCTGATGTCGCGCTGCTGGTACATCAGCGCGTCGAGGCGCCGGGCCTTCACCGTCTCGGGCACCTGGTTCGGCAGGTCGTGGCTGGGCGTCCCCTCCTCGCGGCTGTACGCGAAGGCGCCCATGCGCTCGAACTTCGCCTCCCGCGCGAAGGCGAGCAGCGCCTCGAAGTCGGCCTCGGTCTCGCCGGGGTAGCCCACGAGGAAGGTGGTGCGCAGGGCGAGGTTGGGCAGGCGCTCCCGCAGCTCGGCCACGCGCCGCCGGATGGTCTCGCCGTTGGTGCCGCGCTTCATCGCCTTCAGCACGTCGTCCGAGATGTGCTGCAGCGGCATGTCGAGGTAGGGCACGATCTTCGGCTCGCGCGCCATCAGATCGACCAGCCCCTTGGGGAAGCTGCGCGGGTAGGCGTACAGCAGGCGGATCCAGCGCACGCCGTCCACCGCGGCCAGGGCCTCGAGCAGCGCGGTCAGGTTCGAGCGCGGCGTGAGGTCGTAGCCGTAGGCGGTGAGATCCTGCGCCACCAGCGTCAGCTCGACGGCGCCCTGCCCCACCAGCGCCTCCGCCTCGCGCACGACCGACTCGATGGCCCGGCTGCGCTGCGGCCCGCGCAGGGTGGGGATGATGCAGAAGGCGCACTGGTTCGAGCAGCCCTCGGCCACCTTCAGGTAGGCCTGGAAGCCGCCCATCGAGTTGAAGCGCGGCGCCTCCCAGTCGAAGTCGCGCCGATCCGGGTTGCCCACCAGCACGCGCGAGCCCGTGCGCCCGTCGAGGATCTCGGTCACCAGGTTCAGGTCGTTGGTGCCGACGAAGTGGTCGACCTCGGGCAGCTCCTTCGCCAGCTCCTCGGGGTAGCGCTGGGCGAGGCAGCCGGTGACCAGCAGCTTCTCGATGCGTCCACTGTCGCGCAGCTCGGCCGCCTCGAGGATCGCGTCGATGCTCTCCTTCTTGGCCGACTCGACGAAGGCGCAGGTGTTGACCACCACCACGTGCGCCTCGTCGACGTCGCCGGTGATGCGGTAGGAGTCGCCGGGCAGGCCGGCGAGCATCGTCTCGGTGTCGATGCGGTTCTTGGGGCAACCGAGCGACACGAAGTGCACGTTCTTCTGGGCCACGGGCCACCTCCGCACGAAAGCGCGGGAGGGTAGCAGCCGGCCCGGGGGCCGTAAAGCGAGGCTCGGGAGCGCGCGGCGGCGGGCGGCGGCGCTACTTCGCGTCGGTGATGACGCGCACGCCCGCGGGCGGCGTGAACTGGAAGCCGGCGTCGGGCAAGCCCACGCTGGTCGACACGTCCTCGAAGCGGACGTGGTTGGTGTTGCCCACCGGATCGATCACGGTGCTGGCGCGCACCGCGAAGGTCGCCTTGTCCACGTGCAAGAGCAGCTTCTGGTAGTCGCCCTCGTGCTTCTTGGGCACCAGCTCGACCACGTAGCGGTCGGCGTCCTTGGACGGCAGCAGCTGGGTGTGGAAGGCCGCCTTCAGATCGCCCTCACCGCTCATGAAGGTCAGCGCCACCGGCAGCTGCGCGGCCTTCAGCGAGCGCTTGAAGACCTGGTTCTCCTCGGGCTCGTAGACCCACAGCGTCTGGCCGTCGGCGACGAAGACCTTGGCCTGCGGCGTCGTGTAGTCCCAGCGCATGCGCCGGGGCTTCTTGAAGTACACGGTGCCCGTCGACACCTGCTTCCGGTCGTACACCTTGTAGGTGTAGGTCTGCGTGAAGCGGGCCTTCAGATCGTGGGCGTCGGCGTAGAACTTCTGGACGCCGTCGACCACCGCGTCCACCCCATCGGCCGCCGCCGGCGCAGGCGCCTTCGGCTCGGCGGCGCCCGCCGGCGCGGGGGTCGGCGTCTGGGCCTCGGCGGCGCCCGCGCCCAGGAGCGCCACCGCAGCGAAGAACATCATCGAGCGTGTCATCTCGCCTCCTCGGACGCGATCGCCGCGGGCACCTTGGCCCCCGGCCCGCGCCGCGTCAAGCGACGACCCGAGGGGATCGCCATTCACCGTGACCCGATTGACGCACCCCACCGGCCCCCTTAACTTGACTCGCATGTCACAGCCCCGCGAGCCCAGCATCGACGACCTGCCCCCCGAGCAGGAGCACGACGACCGGCAGCGCACCGTCGAGGTGAACGTCAACGCGATCACCGAGATGATCCAGGTCGAGAAGTGCAAGCTCGTCGTCGTCGACGGGCCCAGCACGGGCGTCGAGATGATCGTCTCGAAGAACATCGTCCGCATCGGCACCAACGAGGGCTGCGATCTGGTGCTGGACGACAACACGGTCAGCCGATTCCATTGTGAGATCCGCCACATCGGGGACGAGTACCTGTTGGTCGACCATGACTCGACCAACGGCACCTACGTCGGCAACCTGCGCATCCGCGAGGCCTTCCTGTTCCCCAACTGCGAGCTGCTCGTCGGCAATTCGCTCATCCGCTTCGTGCCCCTGATCGAAGAGATCCCCGTCTACCCGATCCGCCGCAGCCAGTACGGCGCGCTCATCGGGGCGTCGCCGCGCATGCGCGACATCTACGGCGTCATCGACAAGGTCGCGCCCAGCGAGCTGTCGGTGGTGGTGCAGGGCGAGACGGGCACCGGCAAGGAGCTCGTCGCGCGCGCCATCCACGATCACTCGCGCCGGCGCCGACGACCGCTGGTGATCTTCGATTGCTCGGCCTTCCCCGAGAACCTGCTCGAGAGCGAGCTGTTCGGGCACGAGAAGGGCGCCTTCTCGGGCGCGCACCGCACCCACCGGGGCGTCTTCGAGCGCGCCGAGGGCGGCACGATCTTCTTCGACGAGCTCGGCGAGATGTCGCTGCCGCTGCAGCCCAAGTTCCTGCGCGCCCTCGAGAACGGCGAGATCCGGCGGGTGGGCGGCGAGCGCACCATCCGGGTGGACTGCCGCGTCGTGGCCGCGACCAACCGCGACCTGCAGACGATGGTCGAGGAGGGCGCCTTCCGGCAGGACCTCTACTACCGCCTCGCCAAGGTGCGCATGCAGCTGCCGCCCCTGCGCGAGCGCCTCGAGGACGTGCCGCTGCTGGTCAACCACTTCCTGCGCGGGCTGCGCGAGCGCCAGCCGACGCTGCACGCGCGCGGCTTCTCGGACGACGCCCTCGGGGCGATGGCCGACTACGACTGGCCGGGCAACGTGCGGGAGCTGCGCAACGTGGTCGAGCGCGCCGCCACCTTCTGCGAGCACGAGATCATCGACGCCAGCGACCTGCCCGGCGATCTGCAGGCGCGCATGGGGCGGCCGAGCAAGCGCGCCGCGGTCGTCGCGCAGCTCGATCCGGGCGCCGGTCTGAAGGAGGCCAAGGAGGCCATGGTCGCGCAGTTCGAGCGCGACTACCTGGTCACCCTGCTCGAGCGCTTCAACATGAACATCAGCCGCGTGGCCCGCGAGGCGGGCATCGACCGGCGCCACGTCTACCGGCTGATGCAGAAGTACGACATCCAGCTGCCCGAGCGGGAGTGACCATGAGCGTCGTCGCCGCGATCCTCCTCGCCGCGCCGCTCGTCGTCGGCCCCTCCGCCCCCGGCGACATCGCCGTCGACGCCTTCTTCCAGGAGTGGGACGGGCGGCCGGTGGCGCTCGTCGACCGCGCCGTGAAGGGCGATCACGGCGGGCCCAAGGATCTGTCTGCCCGGCTGCAGATCGCCTTCGACGCCGACCACCTGTTCGTCGCGGTGCAGGCGGTGGACGACGTCTTCCAGCCGGGCGCGGCCACCACCGGCGACCGCCTGGAGATCGTCTTCGCGCCCGAGGGCAGAGCGCCGCGCCGGCTGCGCGTGCTGCTCAACCAGCTCGAGCTGGGCGTCGCGCCGGCCCTCGAGCTGGACGGCAAGCCCTACCGTCACGGGAAGGTGGTGGGCACCACGCGGCGCGACGGCTGGGCGATCGAGGCGCAGGTGCGCCTGCAGGATCTGCCGGGCGTCGTGGGATCCGACGTGCCCATCGTCGCGCTGATCGACGACGCCGACGCGGACTCGGTGCGCATCGAAGCGACGGTGGCCAACGGGCCGGTCGACGCCGAGCGTCGGCCCACGCTGGCCACCTTCCGCCTCGATCCGACCGGCGACGCCGAGCGCCTGTACCTGAGCGATCGGGGCAGCCCGACGGTGCTCGCGCGCCACCAGGGGCAGCTGACCGGCGATCCGCTCAACGAGGCGCTGCTGATCACCAACGAGGACATCGTCGTGCTCGGCCGCCTGCCCGGCGACGCGGCCTATCTGTACTTCACCCACGGCTGGCGCAGCGGCGCGGAAGTGCTGCGCAGCGATCTGATGGAGCTCGACGGGCGGCCGGGCAAGGAGCTGTTCGTCGAGCACCGCGAGTGGGCCGTGCCCGGCGAGGTGCAGGTGGACGTCGTCGAGGTGTTCGGCGTGCGCGACGGGATCCTGCGCCGCATGTTCGCGGCCAAGACCGCGGAACGCTTCGTGAAACGCGGCGGTGCGGCGGTCGCGAAGTTCCGCATCCTGAAGGGCAGCGGCGCCCGCCGCTTCAAGGTCGAGGCGGCGACGCTGGAGGGTGCGATCAACGAGGGCAGCTACTACCGGGTGGATCCGCCCGGCGTCGTGCCGCACGAGCCGCTGCCGGTGCCCTGGGAAGAGAAGGGCGGCGTGACCTACCGCCTGCAGGGCGATGCCTGGCTGCGCTGAGGCGGCGCCCTACCGCTCCGTGATCTCGAGGAAGAAGGCGCCGCCCGCGTTGTTCGGGTGGTCGACCACCACGAACCAGGTGCCCGCGGCGAGATCGACGTCCAGGGTCTCGGCCCCGCCGGCGCCGGCGGCGTTGCGTCCGCCGGCGCAGCCCTGATCCACGTTCACGCAGTCGTTCGTCACGTAGATGACCGGATCGGGCGCCGGGCTGCCGGTCGCCGCCGGCAGCACCGTGATGCGCAGCGCAGCCGCCGCCTCGAGATCCAACCGGAACACCTGCTCCGGACCGGTGGTCAGCGTGCCCCCCGGGCACTGCTGCCCGGCCAGATCGCGCCCCCGCCCCTCCGTGGTGCCCGGGAACTGGGCCGGCACGGTCAGCGGGATGGCCGTGCCGCAGGTCTCGCCCCGCGCCACCGGCTGCGCCGTGGCCACGAAGGGACCGCCGGCCAGATCCCCGCGGCCGTCGACCACCAGGTAGAAGGTGTCGCCCCGCAGGAAGTTGATCAGCCGCGCCTCGGGCCGCCCGGCCGCCTCGATCGCCCGGCCGGACAGGCAGGTGCGCACCGACGCCGGATCGCAGGCGCTGCCGCTGGTCACCCAGAACATCGGATCGAAGCCGGCGCCGGTCGGCGCCACCGCGACCGCGTAGGATCCGGCCGCCGGCACGTCCAGACGGAAGATCTGATCGCGCCCCGGCGACTGACCCACGCAGGTCGAGTCGCCGTAGTCGTTCTCGAGCTGCGCCGAGTTCCCCGTCACCACCGCGTCCGGCGGCAGGGGCGGCGCGGTGTCGCAGGTGTCCCCGCCGCAGCCGCCGTCCTCGTCGATGGTCCCGTCGCAGTCGTCGTCCACCCCGTTGCAGGCCTCGGGCCCCGACGCATCCTCGCTGCCGCCCGGCGCGGTGCTGCAGCGCGCGCCGCCCGCCGCGTCGCACTCGGCCACGCCGCCACCGCACGCCCCCAGCCCCATGCAGGCCATGCCCAGGTCGAAGCCCTCGTCGGCCGTGCCGTCGCAGTCGTCGTCGGCGCCGTCGCACAGCTCGTCGCGCGAGCGATCATCCGGCCCGCCGGGGAAGGTGCTGCACACGACCGACGCGTCCGATCCGCAGGCCAGCACGCCCGCCGGGCAGCGCCCGACGCCGGGGCAGGCCGCGCCCAGGTTCAGCCCCTCGTCCACCGCGCCGTCGCAGTCGTCGTCGGCCTCGTTGCAGGCCTCGGCCCGCGCCCCCGACATGCTGCCGCCGGGATCCGTGCTGCACAGGATCATCCCCTGCGCGTCGCACTCCAGCACCCCGGCGCCGCAGGCCCCCTCGCCGTCGCACGCCGCGCCCAGGTCGAAGCCCTCGTCGATCGTCCCGTCGCAGTCATCGTCCGCCGCGTTGCAGGCCTCGTCGATCGCCTGGCTGGCGCTGCCGCCCGCGTCGCTGCTGCAGCGCACCCCGCCCGCGCCGTCGCACTCGCGCACGCCGGCGCCGCAGGCGCCCTCGCCGTCGCAGGCCGCGCCCAGCTCGAAGGTGTCGTCGATCATCCCGTTGCAGTCGTCGTCGCGCCCGTTGCACACCTCGGCGCGCGGCACGCTGTCGCTGCCGCCGGGATCCGTGCTGCAGCGCACGCCGCCGGCGTCGTCGCACTCGAGGTCGCCGGGTCCGCACATGCCCTCGCAGTCGCCGCCGACCCGCAGCCCCTCGTCGGCCATGCCGTCGCAGTCGTCGTCCTCGCCGTTGCACGACTCGACCCGCGAGGCGTCCTGGCTGCCGCCGGGATCGGTGCTGCACCGCGTGCGGATGGTGTTGCGGCACTCGACCACGCCCGCGCCGCAGGCGCCGACGCCTTCGCAGGCGTCGCCCACCCCGAAGCCGTCGTCCACCACGCCGTTGCAGTCGTCGTCGGCCAGGTTGCAGACCTCGTCGGTGGGCTGCACGCCCCCCTCGCAGGGGCCCCAGGTGCCCCCCTCGGCGCAGCTCTGCGTTCCGCGTCGGCACAGGCCCACGCTGCGACCGCAGTCGCGCCGCGCGCCCGGCTGGCAGGGGGGCTCGGCGGCGTCGGGGCCCGGGGGCGCGGCGTCCGCGGGCGCCGCCCCGTCCTCCACGGGCGCGGCGTCCTCGGCGGTCGCCCCATCGGGCGCGGCGTCGACGGCGGGCCGCGTGGCGTCGTCCGGCGTGGCCGCGTCGAGCGCCGCGTCGGCCTCGGCGTCGGGCGCCGTCGCGTCCTCGGGCCCCAGCACGCACAGGTTGTTCACGCAGGTGCGGCCCCGCGGGCACTCGGCGGTCTCCGTACAGTCGCCGCGCGCGGCCACGCGCGCGCCGCCGCCCTCGGCGCACCCCCCGAGCGCGACCACCAGCGCGGCCAGCCAGCCCCTGCGCATGCGCGACCTCCCCCACGTCCGCGCCCTTCATAGCAGATAGACCGGCCTCGGGGGCAAAACCGTTGACGGGCTCGGGGGCCGCTGCTAACGTCTCGCGGCTGTCGTTCCTTGCAGCGCCGACATAGCTCAGTTGGTAGAGCAGCTCACTCGTAATGAGCAGGTCGTCGGTTCAAGTCCGACTGTCGGCTCCAACGCACCGCACCTTCCGCGTCGTCACGGCCCCGGCCAGCGTCCCCCGTTCGGGGGTCGCGCGCGACGTGGAGGTGTGCGCGGCAGCCTCTCCTCTCTCGCCCTGGCCCTGGGTCTCGCGGCGGCGCCCGCCTCCGCCGCGCCCGGCCTGCGCCTGGTGGTGATCGATCCCGGCCACGGCGGCACCAACCAGGGCGCGCCGGACCGCCACCGACCCGGCCGGTGGGAGAAGCAGCACTCGCTCCGCCTCGCGACCCAGATGGCGGCGCACCTGCGCGCCGCCGGCGTCGAGGTCGTGCTCACCCGCACCGACGATCGCGACCTGTCGCTCAAGGCGCGCATCGGCCTCGCCAACCGCCTCGCCGCCGACGTCTTCGTCAGCATCCACCTCAACGCCACCGAGAAGCCCGGCCCCAGCGGCCACGAGACCTTCTTCCTCGCGTTGAGCGCGACCGACGAGGCCGCCCGCCGCCTGGCCGTCTTCGAGAACGCCGACCCCACGGCCGTCTCGACGGCCGCCGGCGCCCCGGTGGGCGACGACGTGGTGCAGGACATCTTGCTCGACCTCACCCGCGAGCGCGCCCACGCCGACGCCGAGCGCCTCGCCGCGCTCATCCAGCAGCGCATGGTGCCGGCCAGCCCGTTCAAGAACCGGGGCGTCAAACAGGCGCCCTTCTATGTTCTGATGGGGGCCGCCATGCCGGCCGTCGTCTGCGAGGTCGGCTTCATCAACCACTACCGGGAGGGGCGCTACATCACGAGCGAGGCCGGGCAGGCGAAGATCGCCCGCGCCCTCGCCGACGGCGTGCTCGACTTCGGCCGCCTCGTGCTCGCCCCCCGCCAGCTCAGTCAGGAGCCCCATGGCAAGCCCGCGCCCTGACGGCCGCGCCCCCGCCGCGCTGCGGTCCGTCGAGTTCCAGACCGGCCTGCAGCGCGACGCCGCCGGCTCGGTCCTCGTCCGCTGGGGCCACACCCACGTGCTGTGCGCCGCCACCCTCGACGACAAGGTGCCCGCCCACCGCCAGGGATCCGGCGGCGGCTGGCTGACCGCCGAGTACGCGATGCTGCCCGCGGCCACCCGCGGCCGGTACCGGCGCGAGCGCCAGAAGATCGCCGGCCGCACCGCCGAGATCCAGCGCCTCATCGGGCGCAGCCTGCGCGCGGCCATCGATCTCGATCGCCTCGGCAGCCGCACGATGTGGGTGGACTGCGACGTGATGCAGGCCGACGGCGGCACCCGCTGCGCCTCGATCACCGGGGGCTGGGTGGCCGCGGCCCTCGCCGCGCGCGAGGCGGCCCGCGCCGACGCGGTGAAGTTCGTCCTGCCGCCACAGGTGGCCGCGGTGTCGGTGGGCGTGGTCGACGGGCGCGTCGTCACCGACCTCGACTACCGCGAGGACAGCGCCGCCGAGGTCGACCTCAACTACGTCGCGCGCCCCGACGGCCTCGTCGAGATCCAGGGCACCGCCGAGGGCAAGGTGTTCTCGCACGATCAGCTGCTCGAGATGGTCGAGCACGCCGACGCCGCCTGCCAGGTGCTGTTCGCCCTGCAGCGCGAGGCGCTGGCCGCCGCGGGGGTGACCGCGTGAGCGCGCCCCGGCTCGTCGTCGCCACCGGCAACGCCCACAAGCTGGGCGAGTTCCGCCAGCTCCTGCCGGGGCTGCCCCTGGCCTCGCTGGCCGACTTCCCACCCATGCCCGAGGTGGTCGAGGACGCGCCCGACTTCGCCGGCAACGCGGTGCTGAAGGCGCGCGCGGCCCACGCGCACACCGGCGCGCCCTGCCTGGCCGACGACAGCGGCATCGAGGTGGCCGCGCTCGGCTGGGCGCCCGGCGTGCGCAGCGCCCGCTACGTCGAGGGCAGCGACCGGGATCGCCTCGAGGCGCTGCTGGCCGCCACCGCCGACGCCACCGACCGCCGCGCGCGCTTCACCGCGGTCATCGCCGTCGCCGGGCTGCCCGCGGACGCCGCGCTGCCGCCCGGCGCCTGGCGGCAGGACGGCTGCGTCTGCACGCGCGGCGTCGTCGAAGGTGCCCTCACCCGGGCGCCGCGCGGCGCCGACGGCTTCGGCTACGATCCCATCTTCGCCCTGCCCGACGGGCGCACGACCGCCGAGCTGGCGGCCGACGAGAAGCACGCCGTCAGCCACCGCGGCCGCGCGGCGCGCGCCATCGAGCCGTTGCTGAGGCAACTTTTTGGTTGACCGCCCTGCGGCCGGCCGCTAGCTTGCTGCGTCTTCGAGGGCCCCCCGGACGGGGTGTAGCGCAGTCTGGTAGCGCACCAGTTTTGGGTACTGGTGGTCGGAGGTTCGAATCCTCTCACCCCGACCCCCAAAGGGCCATCGAAGCGGGGTCTTTGACAGCTGGTCGGTCGAGGCTGCCCGTCCGAGCGCCTGTAGCTCAGCCGGATAGAGCAGCGGACTTCTAATCCGCCGGTCGGTGGTTCGAGTCCACCCAGGCGCGCCCTCGTCGAGGATATAGCTCAGTCGGTAGAGCGTCGGTTTGTGGTACCGAATGTCACGGGTTCGAGCCCCGTTATCCTCCCTTCAATGCGCCCGTAGCTCAGCCGGATAGAGCGTCGGACTTCGAATCCGCAGGTCGCAGGTTCGAATCCTGCCGGGCGCGCATGGCGGCGCCATGGAGAGGTTCCTCGCGCCGCCGACGTCTCGACCGAGACGACCTGTCCGACGCACCCAGCTGCGCCTCGAGCCCCGTGCTCGTCGTGCAGCCGGGCGCGGCGTGACCCGGTCCTACCGAGCACACCGCCGGGCCATTAGCTCAATCGGCAGAGCAACGGACTCTTAATCCGCAGGTTGAAGGTTCGATTCCTTCATGGCCCACCCGACGAGGGGTACACCCCTCGGCCTGCCGAGCGTCTCGACGCTCGGCGGGCACGTGCTCGGACCGACCACCATCCTCGCGCCCCGCGGGCCATTAGCTCAATCGGCAGAGCAACGGACTCTTAATCCGCAGGTTGAAGGTTCGATTCCTTCATGGCCCACCGCGCAGCACGGTCGACCCATCCACTCGCCTCGGCGAGTGGACGGGCCGTGCCCGGCGACCCCGGCGATGCCGGCGACCCCGGGCGAGGATGGCGGAATTGGCAGACGCACTGGATTTAGGTTCCAGCGGTTTTCACCGTGGGGGTTCGACTCCCCCTCCTCGCACCGACCGGCTCGGGCGCACACCGTGCACCCGGCGCCCTCTGGCCCCCACCCACCGACCCGGCGCACGTGCGCCTCGAGACGACCATGCAGCTTGACATCGAAGAGCTCAGCCCGGTTCGCAAGCGCGTGCGGATCACCGTGCCTGCCCCCCAGGTGGACTCGGCCTTCTCGAAGACCTACAACCGCATCGCTCAGCGCACCAGCCTGCCCGGCTTCCGCCGCGGCAAGGTGCCGATGAGCCACCTGCGCAAGCGCTTCGGCGCCCAGGCGACGGCGGACGTCACCGAGCAGCTCGTCGGTGAGGCGTGGGGCAAGGCCCTCGACGATCTCGCGCTGACCCCCGTGGGCCAGCCCGACTTCGACGCGGCTGATCGGGTGCAGCAGGGACACGACTTCGTCTTCACCTTCACCGTCGAGGTCACCCCCGACATCGAGGTGCGGCCCTACGCCGAGCTCGAGGCGAACCTCGAGACCTTCACCGCCAGCGACGCCGTCGTCGAGCACGAACTCGAGCACCTCGCCGAGCAGCTCGCGTCGTGGGAGCCCGTCGAGGATCGCACCGTGACGCAGGACGGCGACATGGTGGTGCTCGACTACGCGGGCAGCATCGACGGCGAGGCCTTCGCCGGCGGCACCGCCGAGGACGCCGAGCTCGAGCTGGGCAGCGGCCGCTTCATCCCCGGCTTCGAGCCCCAGCTCGTGGGCAAGACGGTCGGCGAGGCCTTCACCGTCGAGGTCGAGTTCCCGGCCGACTACCCGGCGGAGCACCTGGCGAGCAAGACCGCCCAGTTCGCCTGCACGATCAAGGACATCAAGGCCAAGGTCATCCCCGAGATCGGGCAGCCCCTGGCGGATCAGCTGGGCGAGGAGAACCTCGACGCCGTCAAGGCGCAGCTCAAGGCGCGCATCGAGGGGCGGTTCAACGGCGCCGCCAGCGACGAGGCGAAGCGCCAGCTGAAGGCCAAGATCGCCGACACCTACGACTTCGAGGTGCCCGAGGCGCTCGTCAGCGCGGCGGTCGAGGACAAGAAGAGCGAGCTGATCAGCGAGGCGGTGAAGGGCGGCAGCGACTTCGCGGCCGCGCGGGCCGAGGCCGATTCGAAGGCGCCCACGCTGCGCGACGAGGTCATCCGCGACGTGCGGGTCGAGCTCGTGCTCGACGCCATGGCCGACAAGGAGGCCATGGACGTCGAGGCGCACGAGGTCAACGCGCAGATCGAGCAGATGGTGCGGGTGATGGGCCAGTACGGCGCGCGCCTGCGGCAGGCCTACCGCGATCCGAATCGCCGGGCCGGCCTGCGGCGTCGAATGCGCCAGGACAAGGTGCTTGATTTTCTCTTGACCAAGGCTAACGTGGCCACCGTCGAGCGGGAGGTGCCGATGCACGTCCACGACGACGACGGCGATCACGCCCACGACCACGACTGAGGTTCTGATGGCCTACCCCGACTGGATGGAGTTCGTGCCCACCAACCTGATCCCGACCGTCGTCGAGCAGACGCACCGGGGGGAGCGGGGGTGGGACATCTTCAGTCGGTTGCTCAAGGACCGGATCATCTTCTTGGGGACGCCGATCGATGATCGGGTCGCCAACGTCATCATCGCGCAGCTGCTGTACCTGGAGAGCGAGGATCCCGACAAGGACATCGCCCTCTACATCAACTCGCCGGGCGGCGTGATCACCAGCGGCATGGCGATCTACGACACGATGAACCACGTCAAGAGCCCGGTCAGCACCATCTGCATCGGGCAGGCGGCCAGCATGGGCGCCTTCCTCTTGTCGAGCGGCGAGAAGGGTCGGCGCTTCGCGCTGCCCCACGCGCGCATCATGGTGCACCAGCCCCTCGGCGGCGCGCAGGGCCAGGCGTCGGACATCGAGATCCAGGCCAAGGAGATCCTGCGCCTGCGGGACATCCTCAACAACATCCTCGCGAAGAACACCGGGCAGCCCCTCGAGCGCATCGCCACCGACACGGACCGCGACCGCTACATGACGGCGGACGACGCGAAGGAGTACGGTTTGGTCGACGAGGTCATGGCGCGCGTCCACGGCGTCGACTGACCTACCGGCCGACTGACCCACCGAACAGGGGAGGCTCGATGGCCGACCGCAAGCGCGACGAGGGCAAGGGCAACCTCAGCTGCTCCTTCTGTGGCAAGTCCCAGAAGGAGGTGAAGAAGCTCATCGCCGGGCCCAGCGTGTACATCTGCGACGAGTGCATCGCGCTGTGCAACGACATCATCGCCGAGGAGCTCGAGAAGGGTGACGCCGGCCCCGGCCGCATGCAGGTGCCCAAGCCGAGCGAGATCAAGCGGGTGCTCGACGAGTACGTCATCGGCCAGGAGAAGGCCAAGAAGACGCTCGCGGTCGCCGTGCACAACCACTACAAGCGCATCGAGACGCGGGTCGGGCGCGACGACGTCGAGCTGCAGAAGAGCAACATCCTGCTCATCGGCCCCACCGGCAGCGGCAAGACGCTCTTGGCGCAGACGCTGGCGCGCATCCTGAACGTGCCCTTCTGCATCGCCGACGCCACCAACCTGACCGAGGCGGGCTACGTCGGCGAGGACGTCGAGAACATCATCGTCAACCTGCTGCAGGCCGCCGATCACGACGTCGAGAAGGCCCAGCGCGGCATCATCTACATCGACGAGATCGACAAGATCAGCCGCAAGAGCGACAACGCCTCGATCACGCGGGACGTCAGCGGCGAGGGCGTGCAGCAGGCGCTGCTGAAGATCATCGAGGGGACGACCGCCAGCGTGCCGCCGAAGGGCGGGCGCAAGCACCCGCAGCAGGAGTTCCTGCAGGTCGACACGACCAACATCCTGTTCATCTGCGGCGGCGCCTTCACCGGCCTCGACGAGGTGGTCGAGAAGCGCGTCGGCAAGCAGAACATGGGCTTCGGCGCCGACATCCGCAGCAAGCAGAAGCGGAACATCGGCGAGCTGCTCGCGTCGGTCCAGCCCGAGGATCTCATCAAGTACGGCCTGATCCCCGAGTTCATCGGCCGCCTGCCGGTCGTGGCGACGCTCGAGGAGCTCAGCGAGTCGGCCCTCGTCGAGATCCTCACCAAGCCCAAGCACGCGCTGGTGAAGCAGTACAAGCGGCTCTTCGAGATGGACGGCGTGCAGCTGAAGTTCACGCCGGAGGCGCTGACCGCCATCGCGCGGCAGGCGCTGAAGCACAAGGCCGGCGCGCGCGGGCTGCGGGCGATCCTCGAGAACGCGATGCTGGACATCATGTACGAGATCCCCAGCCAGGAGAACGTCAAGGAGGTCGTGGTCAGCGAGGAGGTCATCCTCCGCCGCGAGCAGCCGATGCTCCTGTACCAGAAGGAAGCCGAGGGCGCCTGAGGCGGGCGCGCCCCGCGCGACGCCCACCCGGCCCGGCTCATCCCGTTGATGATCGAAGCAGCGTCGCGGGCTTCTCGCCGCGAAGCCCCGTGCTAGACTGCGCCCCGTACCGGTTGCGCTCCCTGGGAGGCCCATGTTCTTCAAAGGCGACGACGAGAAGTCCTCGCAGGCGCGGACGCTTCCGCTCCTGCCCCTGCGCGACATCATCGTGTTTCCCCACATGGTCGTGCCGCTGTTCGTGGGGCGCGAGAAGTCGATCAACAGCCTCGAAGAGGCCATGTCGTCGGGCAAGGAGGTCCTGCTCGCCGCTCAGCGGCAGGCCAAGACCAACGATCCCAAGCCCGAAGACATCTTCGCCGTGGGCACCATCGGCACCATCATCCAGCTGCTGCGCCTGCCCGACGGCACGGTGAAGGTGCTCATCGAGGGCAAGCAGCGCGCGCGCATCAAGCGCTTCGTGAAGACCGACGACTTCTTCATGGTCGAGGCGGCGGTCATCCCCGAGAAGCGGGATCCCAGCGTCGAGCTCGAGGCCCTGCTGCGCCAGGTGCACACGACCTTCGAAGCCTACGTGAAGCTGAACAAGCGCATCCCGCCCGAGATGCAGGTCGCCGTCAGCAGCATCGACGATCCGGCCAAGCTCGCCGACTCGATCGTCGCGCACCTGAACCTGAAGCTCGCCGACAAGCAGGCCATCCTCGAGACCGACGACTCGACGGCTCGTCTCGAGAAGCTCCTCGAGCTGATGCAGGCCGAGATCGAGATCCTCCAGGTGGAGAGGAAGATCCGGTCGCGCGTCAAGAAGCAGATGGAGAAGAACCAGAAGGAGTACTACCTCAACGAGCAGATGCAGGCGATCCAGAAGGAGCTCGGCGAGCGCGACGAGTTCAAGAACGAGCTGCAGGAGCTCGAGGATCGCGTCAAGCACAAGCGGATGTCGAAGGAGGCCACGCTCAAGGTGCGCAAGGAGCTGAAGAAGCTCCGCATGATGAGCCCGATGAGCGCCGAGGCCACGGTCGTCCGCAACTACATCGACTGGATCCTGTCGCTGCCCTGGCACGACCAGAGCGAGGACAAGCGGGATCTCGACGCCGCGCAGGCCATCCTCGACGATGACCACTACGGGCTGAAGAAGCCCAAGGAGCGCATCCTCGAGTACCTCGCGGTGCACGGGCTGGTCGAGAAGCTGCAGGGCCCCATCCTGTGCCTGGTGGGGCCCCCCGGCGTCGGCAAGACGTCGCTGGCGCGGTCGATCGCCCACTGCACCGGGCGCGAGTTCGTTCGGCTGAGCCTCGGCGGCGTGCGCGACGAGGCGGAGATCCGGGGCCACCGGCGCACCTACATCGGCGCGATGCCGGGCAAGATCGTGCAGGGCCTGAAGAAGGCCGGCACCAACAACCCGGTGATGCTGCTCGACGAGGTCGACAAGATGAGCACCGACTTCCGGGGCGACCCGTCGTCGGCGCTGCTCGAGGTGCTCGACCCAGAGCAGAACACGACCTTCAACGATCACTACCTCGACTTGGACTATGACCTGTCGCAGGTGATGTTCATCACCACGGCGAACAACCGGCACCAGATCCCGCTGCCGCTGCAGGACCGCCTCGAGATCATCGAGCTGTCGGGCTACACCGAGTTCGAGAAGCTGCACATCGCCACGCGCCACCTGGTGCCGAAGCAGATGGAGCGCAACGGCATCGCGCCCGCGCAGATCGAGTGGACCGACTCGGCCATCCAGCTGCTGGTCAACCGCTACACGCGGGAGAGCGGCGTGCGCAGCCTCGAGCGCGAGATCGCGTCGGTCTGCCGCAAGATCGCCAAGGACGTCATCCGCGGGCGCGAAGAGGTGCCCGTCGAGCGCTTCCGGCAGAAGGTGACGACCAAGCAGGTGCAGAAGTACCTGGGGGCGCCGCGCTACACCTTCGGCATGAGCGACGCGAAGGACGAGGTGGGCCTGGTCAACGGCCTGGCCTACACCTCCTGGGGCGGCAACCTGCTGCAGACCGAGTGCTCGGTGGTGCCGGGCAAGGGCAAGCTGATCATCACCGGTCAGCTGGGCGAGGTCATGCAGGAGAGCGCGCGCGCGGCGATGAGCTACGTGCGCAGCCGGGCCGCCGATCTGGGGCTCGACCCGGACTTCTACCAGAACCTCGACATCCACATGCACTTCCCCGAGGGCGCCATCCCCAAGGACGGCCCCTCGGCCGGCGTGACGATGGCGACCGCGCTGGTGAGCGCGCTGTGCAAGCTCGAGGTGCGCCACGACGTGGCGATGACCGGCGAGATCACGCTGCGCGGGCGGGTGCTGCCCATCGGCGGCCTGAAGGAGAAGCTGCTGGCGGCGCGCCGCGGCGGCATCCGGATGGTGCTGATCCCCAGCGAGAACAAGAAGGACATCAAGGAGATCCCGCAGCGCGTGCGCAAGTCGATGCAGATCGTGCTCGTCGAGCACGCGGACGCGGTGCTCGAGCGCGCGCTGAAGCACGACGGTCACCTGTGGCGGGGCCGCGTGGCGAAGCAGATGGACGAGGCGGCCCACCCGCCCCTCGACCCGAGCAAAGCGCCGCCGAGCGCCTGATCCGAGAGGGCGGCGCGCGCGGGGGATCCGTTGGGCGGGTAGCTCAGTTGGTAGAGCAGCGGCCTTACATGCCGCCGGTCGCAGGTTCGAGCCCTGTCCCGCCCACAGCCTGTTCTCCCCTCGCGCGCCTCGACCGCCTGGAGCCCAGCGCCTTGATTCGACGCCCTCGCCTGCTCGCGCCGCTGATGATGGTCGCCGGCCTGACCGCCTGTCAGGACGATCCGAGCGGCCGCCGCCTGCCCGTCTTCATGTTCGATGGGGGCGCCCCGAGCGATCTCGGCCTCCCCGCCGACGCTGGCCCGGAGGACGCCGGCGACGACGGCCCCGACGCCTTCGCCGGTCAGCGCCCCGACGAGATCGTGCTGGCCACCTACAACGTGCAGAACCTGTTCGACCTCGTCGACGACCCGACCACCGATGAGGGCGAGTTCACCCCCGCCGCCGGGCAGTGGGACGCCGCCCGCCTCACGAACCGCCTGCAGCGCCTCGTGCAGGTGCTGCAGGCGCTCGACGCCGACGTGCTGCTGCTCAACGAGATCGAGACCGAGGATGTGCTGACCGATCTGCGCGACGCCGTCCGCGCCGCGGGCGGGCCGGACTACATCGAGGTGCACGTGGTGCCCACGCGCGATCCGCGCGGCATCGGCATCGGCGTCCTCAGCCGCTTTCCGGTCCGCCAGGCGGCCGGCCGGCCCATCGGCTGGGAGCACCGGTGCATGACGCCCGAGGGCTTCACCACCCTCGACGGCTCACGGCCGGAGGCGCGCCCCATCTTCCAGGTCGAGATCGACTTCGAGGGCGACGACGTCACCGATCTGCTGCTGCTGGGCAACCACTGGAAAGCGAAGACGAACAACTCGCTGCCCTGCGCGGACGAGGAGCACCGGCTGCGCTCGGCGCTGCAGCTTCGGGACGTCTTCGACACCCTGCTCGGCCAGGATCCCACGCTGCCCGTCGTGGCGCTCGGCGACTTCAACACCTTCGAGTTCGAGCCGCCGCTGGCCGAGGCGCTGCAGGCGGGGCTCGACCTCGCCGCGGTCACGGGGCCGATGGACCTGTTCAACGCCTGGGGCGACGCCGGCGTCGTGCTGCGCGACCGCAACAGCAACGACTGGAACGACGCCCAGAACAGCTCGTACAACTTCCGCGGTGACTGGACGCGCCTCGACCACCTGGTGCTGAGCGGCAACATGCGGCCGGGCGGCGAGGCCCCCTGGCAGCTGGTGCCCGGCTCGATGGGCGCGGTGGCGCCGGGCTTCCTGCTGACCGGCGCGGGCCAGCCGAACAGCTACGACGTGCGCAGCGGTGAGGGCTACAGCGATCACCTGCCCGTCCGCCTGCGCCTACGTCACGCCGAGTAGGTCTTCGCCTCGTCGAAAGCCTGCGCGGTGCCCTCGCCCCGGGCGAGCGCCCAGCCGACGCGGTCGAGGCAGCGGCCCACCCGCAGCCGCTGGCCCTCGAGCGCGGCTCGGCGCGCCGGTGCGCCGGCCCACGCCGCCACCTTCAGGGCCAGCACCGACAGACGATCCACCATCTGCCCCACCGACTGCGAGTCGACGACCGCCGCCTCGTCGTCGGGCGCCCGCTGCAGACCGAAGCAGGCGTCGACGGCGCGGTCGATGGTGTGCACCGCGTCGTGTCGAGCGAGGTTCTCGGCGTCGATGGCGCGCTTGAGGCGGACGATCTCGATGTCGGCGAGGGCGCGGTCGCGCACGGCCTCCTCGAGCGCCCACAGCCGCCCGTTGACGCCGTGCAGGGGCGCGACGGCCAGCGCGAGCGGACCCTGCCCCTCGACCAAGCCGGTCCACACCGCGGCGGCGCCCTGCCCGGTCGCCAACAGCCGCCAGGCTCGATCGACTTCGATCATTTTTTCTGTTGACCTCGCCCGGGAGCGTCTGTAATCTCCCGCCTCACTGAAGCCGTCTGGAGCGGTAGTTCAGTCGGTTAGAACGCTGGCCTGTCAAGCCAGAGGCCGCGGGTTCAAGTCCCGTCCGCTCCGCCAGAATCGTCTGGAAGAATAAGCCCCGAGGTTCACGCCTCGGGGCTTTTTCTTTTCTGCGGAGCGCACCGGGACGAACCGAAGCGCTCCGCAGGCCCTCACACGCTGTCCCAGCGCTCGATCAGCTCGGTCATCACCGGCTTGTTCACCGACCGCGGCTTGGCGCCGTTCGACGGCCCCACCAGCCCGTCCCGCTCCATCTGATCGACGATGCGCGCCGCGCGGTTGTAGCCCAGCGACAGCCGCCGCTGCAGGTGGCTGGTGCTGGCGCGGCCGTCGCGGAACACGACGCGCACGGCCTCCTCGTACATCGGATCGAGGTCGCCGGTGTCCTCGTCGTCCTCGCCGCCCTCCTCGCCGAGGTCGAGCACCGACTCGTCGAGGTAGTCCGGCTCCTGCTGCGCCTTGATGAACTCCACGACCTGGTGGATCTCCTCCTCGCTGACGAAGGCGCCGTGCACGCGGGTCAGCCGCGAGGTGCCCGGCGGCAGGAACAGCATGTCGCCCTTGCCGAGCAGGTTCTCCGCGCCGTTCGTCGACAGGATGGTGCGGCTGTCGATGCCGCACGACACCTGGAACGCGATGCGCGTGGGGAAGTTCGCCTTGATGACGCCGGTGATGACATCGGTCGAGGGCCGCTGGGTCGCCAGGATCAGGTGAATGCCCGCCGCGCGCGCCTTCTGCGCGATGCGCGCGACGCAGTACTCGACCTCCTTGCCCGCCACCATCATCAGATCGGCGAACTCGTCGATGACCACCACGATGTAGGGCACCTTGCGGGGCACCTCGTCGAGCTCGATGCTCGCCTCGACGAAATCCTCGCGGGCGCGGCGCGCGCGCGGATCGTCCTCGGGCGGGTTGCGGACGGCCCCGGTCTCGGGATCGACCACCGCGGCCGCCTCGGCGGCCGCCCACGCGGCCTCGGCCTCGAGGCGCAGCTGCTCCACCCGCAGGGCGAGGTCGTCCCGCTGCTTCTCGAGCTTGCGGTTGTGCCCCCGCAGATCGCGCACGCCCGCGTCCTTCATCAGCTCGTAGCGCCGCTCCATCTCGTCGACGGCCCACTTCAGCGCCGCGGCCGCCTTCTTGGCGTCGGTCACGACCGGCAGCAGAAGGTGCGGGACGCCCTCGTAGATGCTCAGCTCGAGCATCTTGGGGTCGACCATGATGAAGCGCACGTCCTCGGGCGTGGCGTGGTACAGCAGGCTGGTGATCATGCAGTTGACGCCCACCGACTTGCCGGATCCGGTGGTGCCGGCGACCAGCAGGTGGGGCATCTTCGCCAGATCGGTCAGCGTGGGCGCCCCGTGGATATCCTTGCCGAGCGCCATGGGCAGCTGGTTCTTCTTGCTCTGGAAGACCGCGGCCCCGATGACCTCCTTGAGGTAGACCATCTCGCGCTGCTTGTTCGGCACCTCGAAGCCCACCACGCCCTTGCCCGGGATGGGCGCGACGATGCGCACCTTGATCGCCTTGAGAGCCATGGCCAGGTCGTCGGCCAGGCCGGCGATCTTGCTGATGCGTACGCCGGGCGCCGGCTCGAACTCGAACATCGTGACGACCGGTCCGGGGTGGATCTCGGTGACCCGGCCGTCGATGCGGAACGTCTTGAGCGACTCGACCAGCCGCTCGGCCTGGTCCTGCAGGAACGCCGCGTCCACCTCGATCTGCGAGCTGTCGTCGTAGTCGAGGAAGCTGAGCGGGGGCTTGATGTAGCCGTCGTACTGCTGCACCTCGGGCAGGGGGATGTCGAGCTGCTCGGCCTCGTCGCGCAGCCTGCGCTGCTTCACCACGGGCTTCTCGGGGGCCGCGGGCGCGACGTCGACCGCCGCCTCGGGAGCGTCGTCCCACGCGTCGGCGGCGACCGGGTCCTCCTCGTCCGCCAGGTCGTCCTCGTCGAACGGCGCCTCGAGCGCCTCCTCCGGGTGCTCGACCTCGACGGGCGCCGGCGCGGGCGCCGCGCGGCGTGCCCGAACCTGGGGGGCCGGCGCGTCGCTGAGGGCGGGGGCCAGCATCGTGTCCCCCTGCCCCGCCAGCGCGGCGCGGTCGAGGGGATCCTCCAGCTCCGCGCCGGCGTGGTCGACATCGACGACGGCGTCCGACGGCTCGCCCGCGACGGCGCCGAGGGTGAAGCCCTCGTCCCGACCGAGCGCCATCTCGGTGGGGCTGAGTCGATCAACCGGCCGGCGACGCGCCCCGCGCAGCCGACCCAGCAGGCCGCGCAGGCCGGCCCCGGACGTCCGCGGCTCGGGCGCCGCGTCGACCGCCTCGTGGTCAGCGACCGCGGCCTCCGCGTCGCGCTCGACTGGGGGCTCACGCTCCGCGCGCTCGCGCCGCGCGGCCTTCGCCTCTGCCTTGGCGGCGCGGTCCGCGTCGCGCGCCTCGCGCCGGGCCGCGCGGGCCTCCGCCCTGGCCATCCGCCAGGCCCCGAAGCGCCCGCCGGCCTGCTCGACCAGCGACCCCGCCCCCTGCGCCACCCCGCTCCGCGCCGAGTGGGCCGAGCGCGCCAGCGGTGTGGCCGCCTTGCCCGCGAGGCGCACGATGCTGACCCGCGTGGTGAGCACGAAGGTCAGCGCGATCACGGAGTAGATCAGGATGTACGCGCCGGTACGCCCGAAGAGGGCCCGCAGCACCTCGGCCCCGTAGGCGCCGATCACCCCGCCCGCGTCGTGGCCCATGACTGCGGCACCGTCCATCCACAGGTGGCCGGCCATGGCGCAGAACAGCACCAGCACGGGATAGCCGACGGCGTCGGACACCGCGAGCCGCACGGGTCGTCCGGTGACGAAGCAGATGCCCGGCAGCGCCAGCGTGAGCGGCAGGAGGAACGCGGCCACGCCGAAGATCGACAGCAGGACGTCCGCCATGGAGGCGCCCACCGGGCCGATCAGGTTGTGCGTCTGGCCGGTCTCGGCCGCGAGCCCCGTGGCCGAGACGTCCGACAGGTGGAAGGACGCCAGCGCCAGCATCAGGCACAGGCTCGCGGCGAGGATGCCGATGCCCAGCACCTCGTTGCGCAGGGCGTCCGCCTCACGGTCCGCGGCGCGCCGGCGCGGCGTCTCGGCCTTGCTCTTCGAGCCGGCGCTGCGCTTGCGCGTGCCGCCGGCGATCAACTCGGCTTTGGTCGCCGCCATGGAACCCCCATGTCACCCTTTTCGCCCATTGTATGGGGATGTGGGACAGATTCAACCCCCGCGTCGACGCACCCTGCCCCTTGCGCCTCGAAGCGAGGCCCCGCATCCTGCGGCCAACGCAGACGGGAGGTGAATCATGGCCCTCGACAGCACGCTGCTCGACCTGCTGGTGTGCCCCGACTCGCGCGAGAAGCTGGCGCCCGCCAGCACCGCGCTCGTCGAGAAGATCAACGCCGCCATCGCCGCGGGGACGGCGGTCAATCGTGCCGGCAAGCCGGTCACGACGCCCCTCGACAGCGGCTTGGTGCGGGCCGACGGCAAGATGCTCTATGCCGTCAACGACGACATCCCCAACCTGCTCGTCGACGAGGCCATCCCCCTCGACGCGTTCGAGTAGTCGTCGGCGCTTTTTTTGCGCTCGCCCACACTTGCCTACATCATGTTCCCCGCACGCTGGTCACAGGGGGGAATCCATGAACGAGCGGCGAGTGCAGCGAAGCGCCCATCCGATCAAAGCCGCCGGGCTGTACCTCGACGCGGTGGCCCGACGCGGGGCGCACGACGCGCTCGCGCTGGCCGACGCCGACGGTCTGTTGCTCGCGGGGACGACTCGGGGGCCCGACATCGAGGCCTTGGCGGCCATCGCGCCCCTGGCGGCGGACGCCCAGCCCGCGTGCAGCGATGGGCTGCTCGGCCTGGTGACGCGGGGCGCGGCCCTGCAGGTCTGGCCCTTCGAGGTGGGCCTGTCGAGCTGCTATCTGGCCGCCGTGGGCGGCGCACCGAAGCCGCCCGGCCTCGAGGCCGACCTCAACCGTATCCTCGGCTGAGCAGGCCATCCCCCAAGGAAGCGCGGATCCGCTGGCGCGGCGACGCCCTTCCTCAAGGAGACACCCGCCGGGCGCCCTGGCGGCGCGCGCGCGTCACTGCCCGAAGAAGAACCACGCTGCGGCCGCGGCCGCGGCCACCACCAGCCCGATGACCGCATAGAGCGGGCCCTTCTTGCTCGGCGCCTCCTTCGGGGCCTCCGGCAGCGAGGGGGGCGCGTGCAGCTCGGGCAGGTTCTCGAACCCGGTGCGCGTGATGGCGTCCGACGGGGCGGGCTGCAGGGCCGGCGCCGGCGCCGGCGCCGCGGGCTGCGCGGGCGGCGCGTCGAAGGGGTCCGCGGCCGCGTCGTCGAGCGTCCCCAGCGTCGGGCCGGCCACCGCGGGGGGCGGCGCCGAGGGCTCGAGCGCGCGCGGCGGCGCCGAGGGCTCCACCCTCGGGGGGGGCGCCGAGGGTTCGAACGCGCGCGGCGGCGCCGACGGCTCGCTCGGCTCGGCCACCGCGGGGGGCAGCGCGCCGTCGAGGTCGAGGGGCCGCTCGGTGAGATCGCTGGGCGCCTCGACGGCGGCGCGCGGGCGCCGCGCGTCGGGGAAGATGTTCGCGATCGCCGCGCCGGGGCGCTCCGCGTCCTTGCCGGGCAGCGGAGGCAGCTGATCGGGGGCCACCTGAGCCGGTGGCTCCGCGGGCAGGGGCGCGCCGCTCGCGAGCCCGGCCTGCTGCTCCGCCAGGCGCTCGGCGAGGACGCCGAGATCGGCGTGGGCCGTCGCGTGCGCGATGAAGCGGCCGAGGCGCTGCTCGTGCGCCACCCCCTCCACCCACGCCGGCAGCGTGACCAGCGCGCGGGCGTCACCGCCGCCGCGCTGCCACGCCCGCAGAGCGTCCGCCAACCCCTGCAGATCAGCGTCGATCATCCGGCTGCCGGCGTCGTCGAGGAAGTCGACGGCGCCCGCGGCGTCCCCCGCCTCGAGCAGCGCGCGCGCCCGGCGCACCACCACGCGATGCCCCTTGGTCTCGAGGCCGCGGCTGGCTTCGTTGAATCGATCGGCGAGCGCCGAGTGCTGCATCGATGCGCTCCTGGCTTTCACGGCACGGCGGACCCGACGGGCCCGATCGCGGCCATGCTAGCGCCGCCGCGCGCGGCGCCAAAGGTTTTTCCCGCGGCGGGGTCAGCCGAAGAAGAACCGGGTGATGCTGACGCCGTACTCGCGGCTGTCGAGGGTGCGCTCGATCGTCCGAACGTACTTGCTGCCCCCGCGCACCGTCTCGTCGAGGTCGACGATGGGCCCGTCCTCGAGCGGACGACCCATGCGGTCGATCAGCAGCTTCACTTGTGGCCGGTGGAAGTTGATCGGGTTGAGCGGGAGGTTCACCACCAGCCCGATCTCGGTCGTGTCGAGCTCGACCATCGTCCCGACGGGGTAGGCGCCGATGCTGTTGGCGAAGAGCTTGGCGAGGAAGACATCGTAGGTCTGCCCGCCGTCGTCCAAGATGCGCTTCATCGCCTGGTCGGGCAGCAGCCCGGGTTGACCGTTGCGCGGCGTCGTCAGCTCGTCGTACGTCGACGCCATGCGCACCACGTGGGTCATGAACGAGGCGTCGATCTCGCCGTAGTACAGGCCGCGGGCCGGCGCGTCCTCGGGGATCTGGCACTCGTAGGCGACGATCAGCCGGTTGATGACCAGCTCGTTGAACCCACCGAGGCGCACGAGGCTCCGGGCCACCTTGACCCGCATCTTGTCCATCTCGGTGTCGCGGTCGTCGCGGATGTAGTTGATGCCCTCCATCGTCAGCGCGACCGCGTCGCTGTGCTCGCCGTCGAGCGTACCCATCAACGCCCAGCCCAGGTCGTGGTGGAACGCGGCCATGCCCAGGTCGGTCAGCTGATCCCGCCGCAGGCCCAGGCGCTGGCCGAAGGCGATGGCCAGCACCGCCGTGTTCAGCATGTGGCAGAACAGGTTGCCCTTGTAGGTCTCGAGGTGCACCAGCGCCAACAGCATGTTGTGGTAGCGCGGCTCCATGTCGATCAGCTCGAGGCACAGGCGCTTGACCTTCGCGTGGCGGGGCGAGCGCCCCTTGCGCAGGTCATTGACGAACTGCCGCAGCATCAACAGGCCCGACGCGTAGACCGTGATGATGTGGCGCCGCGGATCATCATCGTGTCGCAGCTCGTCGAAGTCGCCGGCCTCGAGCCAGCGCAGGCGCAGCCCGGTCAGCGGGTAGTCGCTGATGCTGCCCTGCTTGGTCTGCACCACCTCGAGGAACGCGCGCACGAAGCGGGTCAGCAGCTCGCGGTCGAGCTGCTCGGTGAAGAGGATCTCGTTGATGCCCAGGTAGTCGAAGATGCGGCGCAGATAGCGCACGTTCTGGAAGGTGCTGAAGTCCAGCTTCACGAGGCGCCGGTTGACGAAGAAGTTGCCGTCGACCAGCGTGAGCGAGACCTCCTCGTTGAAGAGCGCGAGCAGCTCGTTGGCCGTGGCGGCCATCTGCGCGAAGGGCCGCTCCATGGCGTCGTTCTGCAGGTCGTACATGCCCGCGGAGCGGAGCAGCACGAACAGGTGGTTGACCACGCTGCGCGACAGATGCTCGAAGCGCTCGTCCTGTCCGGCGTCGAGGCCGCTGAGGAAGTCGAGGGCGCTGCCGAGGCCCTGCAGTTCGCTCATGGCGCCCTCTCGGTCGGCTGCGGGGCGAAGCGCAGCTCGCCCTGGAAGAAGATGTCGTACAGCTGGCGGGTCCGCTCCTCGCGATCACAGGCCATGTGCTGCAGCGCCCACGCGCAGGCGTCGGCCACGAGCTCGTGCTTCAGCCGCCGCTTGGTCTCCTTCTCGAACTGCGGCACCGCGTCGCGGTGCAGCCGAATGCCCAGCGCGATGGCCGCGCAGTGGCGCACCGCGTCGTTGCCCTTCCCGAACAGGCCGCCCTGGTGGAAGGTCTCCAGGAAGAAGCCGCGCGCGTCCCCGGTGAGCGCCGCGGCGGCGAAGTACCGGCGCTTCTCGTCCAGCGTGTAGCTGGTGAAGTCGCGATCCTGGATGCTGCCCATGATGTGCGCGTGGACGTCCGGGCCGCCCACGCGGGTCAGCAGGTGCAAGGCCTTGCCGCGCACCGTCCGCCCGGGATCCTTCAGCGCCTTGTAGAGCAGATCGAGGTGGCGCGGGGTCTCCTCGTGGGGCAGCAGCGACAGGCCCTCGAGGCGCACCGCCTCGTGGGGGCTGCCCATCGCGTAGCGCACGGCCGCCGTCAGATCGTCGCGGACGCACGCCGGGCGCAGGATGCGCACCAGATCGTGGGCGTGTGCCGCCTCGACGGTGCGCAGCAGCTGGGCCACCGCCCGCTCCTGCCCGGCCAGGCGCCGACCGACCAGATCGAAGAGCGCCTGGCGGCGCTCGGGGATGGTCACGTGCCCGGCCGCCATGGCCAGGTGCGGCACCGCCCCCGCGTTCAGCAGGCCGGCGATGGCCAGCGCCGAGGCGGTATAGCCAAACTCGGGATCGGACAGCCCCTGCATCACGCGGTCGACGAACTCGGCGTGGGTCCAGTGATCGAAGATGCGCTCGATGGCGGCCAGGTTCTCTTCGATGACCGTGCCGCCGGGCCCGGTCAGACGGCGCACCTTGCGGAGCAGCCGCTCGAGATCACCGATGCGCCCTTGACTGAGCAGCAGATCGGCGATGCGGTCGAAGAGGTTGACGATCCGGCCTTGGCGGTCGGCCGCCGACACGGCCTCGGCCAGGTTCACCTTGAAGAGGATCTCGATGAACTTCTCGAGCGTCTCGCGATCAGTGGTGTGGATCACCGACTTCAGCGTGTGGAACTCGGCCTCGTCCATCGCGAACGGGGCCTCCTCGAAGCGGTCGAGATCGATCTCGCTGAGGCGGACGACGGGCGCGATCTGACCGATCGACCGGCGCGAGCGCCGCCCGCCGCCGGCCCCGCCGGCCCCGCCGCCCGTGGCCTGCGCCTGCAGGGCCTCGCTGTCGGCGCCGGTCCGCACCCGCTCGATGACGCCTTCGACCGTGTAGGCGTGCTGCTCGTCCTCGGCCGTGTCGTCGGCGAAGCTGTCGATCACGACGTAGTGCACGTGGGGCAGATCCTTGCCCCACAGCATCGTCACCGCGTCGTCCTCGAAAAGGCTCGGATCGGCCCAGTCGGTCAACAGCACGTCGACGAAGTCGTTGATCTCCTCGTAGGCCAGCCCCGCCGAGAACGTGATGCGGCGGATACCGTCCATGTAGAACTTGTAGATGAAGTTCCGCTCGACGTTCGGGTTCTCGTAGATGACCTGGTCGAACAAGGTGAACTCGTAGGGCCCGAGCACCACCTCGACCTCGGGCGCGAGCTCGAGCACCTCGGTCAGCGCGACGAAGAGGCGCTCACGGAAGCGGTCGATGCTCTTGTGGGCCGCCCCGTAGAGGCCGATGTTCTTCACGAGCTTCTCGAGCTCGCGGAAGGCGTTGCGCGCCGCCGCGACCAGCAGCCGCTGGTCCTGTTCGAGGGCCTCCTCGCCGGGGCCCTCGAACATCCGCATGATGTCGGCGCCGCCGCCGGTGGGGGCGGCGGGCGTGCGCTCGTCGGCCATCGTGCTCCTCTGGGCGCGGGGCCCCAGGCCCGGCGCGCGGAGCCGGTGCGCGTCGCGCCGGCTCCCCCGGGGGATCAAAGCGGAAAGCCAGGCCAAAAAAAAGGGGCGCCCGAAGGCGCCCCCTTTCTCACGTCACGCGCTGGACGCGACGCGCGCAGCGCGCATCACTGCGCGGCGGGCACCGCGACGCTGATCGCGCCGCCCATGTCGGCCGACTGCAGCACGGCGCCACCGATGCAGGTCGCGGCGTCGAGCACCGCGGTCTGGCAGACGTAGACGTCGTAACCCTCGACGTCGTTGCCGGTCAGCTCGGTGATGGTGACGCTGCAGCCCTGCAGGTCGCCAGCGAAGCCGAGGGCCAGCTCGCCCGAGAGGCCCAGCGACGCGTAGTCACTCGGGCTCGAGCCGGGCTCGCAGTTGTCGCCGCGGTCACGGGCCGCGTCGCCGTCCTGGCGGTTCGTGCCGCTCTCGCAGGGCGCCTCGGTCGTGCTGCCGTCGCAGACCAGACCCTGACCGACGGTGATCGCCGCCGAGGTCGCGGTCGACTCGACGCCATCGCACTCGGCGATCACGCCGCAGATGTCGGCGCCGGGCGTACCCTGCATGTTCTCATCGGTCGAGTTGTCGACGATGATCACGTACTTGTACTCGGCGCCCATCGGGGCACCGCCCATGCCGCCCATGCCGCCGGCACCGCCGCCGCCGCCGCCGCCGCCGGCGCCACAGACGCCGGCCTCGTTGCAGGTCTCCTCGTCGTCGTCGACGTCACAGGCGACCACGGTGAAGGCCACGGTCAGGCCCAGCGCACACACCAGAAGCTTCTTGAGCTCGTTCATGAAAGAGATTCCTCCCCGTTGTCTGCTTCGGCCGCGAAGGCCGATCCCGCCCGGCTTCACCAGGACGCGGCCGGTTGTATGCAAAACCGGCCGAGCGAGTCAAAGACGCCAGCCGCCTGGCACGATGAAAGCGCACTTTAGATCGTGAACGGCGCATGTCAAGAACCTGCGCACACCGACCGATAGATCGTGCGCGCGGGGCTCCGGGCGGCCAGGGGCGGGGGTTTGACGCGCCGACGGGCTCAGCGGGCGGTCAAGTGAGCCAGGAAGGCGGCGCCGTGAGCGACGGCGGCGGGATCGGGCGCAGGCGCCGGCTCGAGGGGCTGCAGCAGGCGGTTCTTGGCGTCCGCGCGCAGGCCTCGGCTCGACCGCGCCTCGGCAGCCTGCTCCAGCCGCTCGACGAAATGGCCGAGATCCGCGAGCGCCTCCGGCCGCCCGCCGTCGCGGGCCTCGACGACGCGCTCGGCAAGCACCCGGCTGAGATCGCCCGACGCCTCGAGCACGTCCTGCCGCCGGCTCAGCAGGCGGTCGCGCAGCTCGGCGAGGGCGTCGGCGAGCGGCAGCGGGAACACCTCTTCGATCTCCAGCAGCGGCT
>JAUHXL010000351.1 GCA_030426945.1 bacterium | reverse complement strand
GCGAATCCGAGCCCTCGCCCTTCGCGGTGCTCATCGACGCCGACGCCACGAACGGCCTGGGCCACCGGCCCCTGGTCGACTGCCTGACCATGGCCGCCCGCACCGCCCCGGTGCTGGTCGTGAGCGCTCAGCGCCGCGGCACCCTGAGCAACGAGGTGCGCCGCGTGCCGACCGATCCGCTCGACGACGACGCGCGGTCGCGGCTGCTCGACAGCCTGGGCGTCGTCGGACCCGGCGCCGACGCGCTGCTCGAGGTGTGGCGTGAGGGCGAGGTCGACAGCCTCGACGTGGCGCTCGCGCGCCTGCGCGATGCCGTCGACGTGGGCGCCCTGCGCCGCGCCCCGGGCCGGTGGCAGGTCGACCGCACCCGCCTGCAGCGCGCGCGCGCCACCGTCTGGGCGGCCACGCGCCCGCGCCCGCATCTCGAGGGCCTCGACGAGCCGGCCATCGAGGTGCTGGCCGCCCTGGGCATCGCCGAGCGCAGCCTGACCACGGCCGAGCTCGCCGCCCGGGTCGAGCGCCCCGAGGATCGCTGCCGCCTGGCCCTGGCCCACCTGGTGCGGGCCGAGAAGGCGCGCCGCGGCCCCGACGGGTGGCGCTCGGACGCGCAGACCTCGACCGCCGCCGCCCTCGAGAGCCTTGCGCCGGCGCGGCGCCGCCGGCTGCACGCCCGCACCGCCGAGGACTGCGCCGATCCCGCGTGGGCGGTCTTCCACCGGGCGGCCAGCGGCGCGGCGGTGGCCCTCGATCAGCGCATCGAGGCCGCGCGCGTCCTGCGCGCTCGCGGCCTGACCGAGGCGCCCCTCGAGCTGCTCGCCGCCCCCGTCGACGACGAGGCCGATCGGGTGCGCCTGGATCTGGCGCGCGCCTTCGTCCACGTGTCCTGCGGCGAGGCCCACGCCGCCCGCCGCGTCCTGGACGCGCTGCCCCTGCCCCTGCCCGCGGCGCACCGGGTGCCGGTCGCGGCGGCGCTGATCGATCTGGGCGCGCTCCGCCGCGCGCTCGAGATCCTGCGCGGCGACCGCACGGATCTGGGCGGCGTGCTGCGCGCGCGGGCGCTGCTGTTCACCGGCCGCGGCGACGAGGCGGCCGCCCTCGCGACGACGCTGGTCGACCACCCGGACGCCGCGGTCGCTGCGCGCGCCTGCGAGGTGCGGTCGACCGCGGCCTGGCATCGGGGCGACGCCGAGGCTGCCCTGGCGGCGGCCCACGCGGGGCTCGCCCGGTTGGGCACCGATCAGCCCGCCCTGCGGGCCGACCTGCGCCGCGCCGAGGGCGCCGCGCTGCTCTACCGGCGCGACCACGCCGCGGCGCTGGCCGCCCTCGAGCAGGCCGAGCTCGAGAACCGCCGCCTCGACCGGGTGCCCGCGCTGGTCAAGTGCCTCAACAACCTCGCGATGGTGCACTACGCGCTCGGCGACTGGGATCGCGCGGCGAGCGCGCTCGACGAGAGCCAGCTGCTGTGCGCGCGCCTCGAGGATCCCGTGGAGCTCGCGGTCGCGACCAACAACCTGGGCTTCCTGTACCTGCGGCGCGGCGCGCTGCAGCGGGCCGAGCGGCTGTTCCGCCGCAGCCTGTCGGAGGCGCGGCGGGCGGGCTTCCCGCGGGTGGAGCCGGTGGCCTGGGGCAACCTGGGCGAGGCCCTCCTGCAGCAAGGCGATCTGCGCGGCGCCGCCGACGCCTTCACCCGCGCCCGCGTCGTGCTGGCCCCGATCCCCGAGGGCAACGATCACGTCGAGCTGGCCCGGCGCGAGGCGCAGCTGCTGCTCGCGCGGGGTCGAACGCCCGAGGCGCAGGACCTGCTCGAGATGCTGCGCGGGCGCGGCCCGGAGGCCCTGGGTCCGGAGCTGGGGGTGGTGCTGCGGCTGCTGGCCGAGTGCGCCCTCGAGCTGGCGCCCCGCAGCGCGCGCGCGCTGGCGATGGAGGCCGTCCAGGCCTGCGCGCGCGCCGGCCTGCGGCACGAGGTCGCGCTCGCCCGCGAGGTGCTGGCGCACAGCCTGGTGGTGCAGGGTCAGCCGGCGCTGGCGGCCCACGAGGCGGACGAGGCGCTCTCGACGCTCCGCGCGCTGGGCGCGCGCCGCGACGCCGACCGCGTCGCCCGCTTCCGTGACGGCCTGCGCCCCGCCCCCGACGCCGATCTGGCCGCCGCCACCGGGCGCCTGCTGAGCCGGCTGGCCGCGCTCTTCGGCGAGGCGCCGGACATCGTGACCCTGGCCCCCCACGCGCTGACGGCGCTGATCGAGGCGATGGGCTGCGACGACGCCCTGTGCGTGCTCTGCGACGCCCACCGGCGACCGGCGCTGACCTTCGCGCCGGAGGGCCCGCGGGCCGCCCCCACCGGGCCCCTGGCGGAGGCGCTCGAGACGGCCCTGCTGCACGGTCGCGCGGCCACGGTGGAGGGCGCGGCGGGCGCGGCCCTCCTGGTGCCCCTGCACGGACATCACCGCCCGCTCGGCGCCCTGGTGGTGCGCCAGGTCCGCGTCGCGGCGCGGCCGCTGGCCGATCACCTGCCGGCGCTCGCCGCGACCGCCCGGCTGCTCGCGACCGCGGTCGAGCGAGACCGCCTGCGCGGCGAGGACGCCTTCCGCGGCGCCCAGCTGGCCGGCCTGGTGCGCCACCTCGTCGGGCCGCTGCGGCGGCTGTCGGCCCACGCCCAGGCGCTGCCCGACGCCCCGATCGAGGGCGTGCCCCACCTCGCGGCGCGCCTGGTCGACGGGGCGCGCCTGCTGGGCGCGCTGGTCGACGACACGCTCGCGCTCACCCGCATCGACGAGGTCGGCGAGGGCGGCCCGCCGGTCCGCCTCGACGTGGCGCTGCTGGTGGCGCAGCGCCTCGAGCGCCTCTGCGGCTTCGTGCAGCAGCGGCGGGTCCGCCTCGAGTGCGACACGCCGCCCGATCTGCCCTCGGCGCACACCCTCGGCGGCTGGGCCACGGCGGTGCTCGATCACCTGTTGCGCGGCGCGCTGCGGGTCAGCCGCCGCGGCGACCGCGTGCGCGTGGCCGCTCGGCTGCGCGACGACGCCGGGCCGATCCTCGGCGAGGCGTCGCCGCACGAGCTGGCCTGGCCTCCCCTGCAGCCGGCGGCCGGCCACCCCTTCGTCGAGATCAGCGTCGAGGCCTGGGCGCCGGCGCAGGCGGGGCGGCGCCGCGACCTGACCGCGGTGCGGCGATGCGTGGAGCGACTCGGAGGCCGCGCGTGGCGCGATCCCGATGACGGCGGCCGGACGTCGTTCACCCTGCCGACGGCCGTGCAAACGCCGGAAGCGCTGACGCCATGAGCAAAGTTTCTGCGCCCGATTGCCGTATGGTGGAGCATCACGAGCCCGAAGGAGTCGAGGTGCCCATGCGGGACGACCTGACGCTGCGCGCAGAGCACGGACAGATCCTGCTCGACGTCGCGCTCCAGTTTGGCGCCACCCTGGATCTCGACCGGCTGCTGCCGCTGGTGCTCGAGCGCGTCACCGACCTGCTCAACGCCGATCGCGCCCTCATCGCGCTCACCGATCGCGAGGGCCACGTGCAGCGCGCGGTGGTGCACAACCTGGACTGGAAGGGGCCGGGCCACCCGCTGCCGGTCAGCGGCACGCTGATCCGGAAGGTCATCGAGGACGGCCTGCCCGAGGTCGTCGCCGACGCCACCACGAACGCTCACTTCGGGCAGAACCAGAGCGTCCGCCTGTTCGGGCTGCGGTTCATGATGGGCGTCCCGGTGCCGGCCCACGGCCGCGTCATCGGCGTCCTGTACGTCGACAGCAAGGCCAGCAAGGTGGCCGATCTCGAGGGCGAGACCGAGCTGCTCGTCGCCCTCGCCCGGCTGGTGGGCACCGCCGTCGAGAACGCGCGCCTGTTCGAGGAGCAGCGGTACCGCACCCGCCTTCTGGCGCAGCTGGTGCACGACCTGCGCGGCCCGCTGTCGGTGGTGCTGGCCAACGGCGAGATGCTGACGGCGGGCATGACCGACGAGGCCGACCTCGAGGCGGCGCAGGACGTGGCGGCGTGCGCGCGGCGCATGAGCAAGATGGTCGACCACACGCTCGAGCTGTCGCGCGCCGACGCGGGCACGCGCGCCGTCGAGCCCGTTCACCTGGAGCTGGGCCAGGCCATCCCCCGGCACGTGAAGAGCCTCGAGCTGGTGGCGCGCCAACAGGGGCTGACCCTGGACGTCGCGCTGCCGCCCGACCTGCCCTCGGTGCATACGATCCCCGACCGCCTGTGGATCATCCTCGACAACCTGCTCTTCAACGCGATCAAGCACGCGCGGCCCGGCAGCACCGTCACCGTCGCGGGCGTGCTGCGCGCCGACGACGGGCCCGTCGAGGCCCAGGGGCGCTTCGACGACGGGGTGAACCTGTTCAGCCGCCAGGCGCCCCTGCTGCCGGTCGGCGAGGGGGGGTTCGTCGAGCTGTCGGTCCACAACGAGGGCGCGCCGATCCCGGCGCACCTGCTGCCGCGGCTCTTCGAGGCCTACGTGCGCGGCCCGACCCAGCACCCCTTCGGCTCGACCGGGCTGGGCCTGTCCATCGTCGAGCAGTGTACGCGCCACCTCGGCGGGTGCGTCTGGGTGCGCTCGTCGGCCGAGGCCGGCTCGCGCTTCAGCTTCACCCTGCCCACCCAGGCGCGCCTCGGCGTGCCGGCGCGCATCCCCGCCGACGGCACGCCGCGCCGCGACACGGTGCCGATGGAGCCCTTCTCGAACATCGCCGGCGAGGACACCCGGCCGGACCTGCTGCCGGCCGTGCCGTCCGACGAGTGAGGGGCGGTCGGGAGATCACCCCCCGGGTGCGCGCACCGGGCCCTCCCGCTGGGCTGCGTCGCGGGGCACGCGACCCGTCGGAGCGCACGGCGAACGCGTCCACCCCCCGCGCCCTGCCCAGCCGGCGCGGCGGCCCGCTGGCGACGGCGTGCGGGGCCCTGACCGCCCGAGGGGTCCGCGTCCTGGTTGACAGCGCCCCGACCCCCAACCGAGGATGCCGCGTGATGCGTGCGCACCCTCGTGGCCTGATCCTCGCCACCGGCCTCGCGCTGGCCTGCGCGCCGACGTGGGCGGCCGCGCAGAAGGCCGACGACGCCGTCCGCCAGGAGGGCGTGCGCCTCTACGAGGAGGGCGTGAAGCTCTTCAAGCAGGGCAAGTTCGCCGAGGCCGCCGAGCGCTTCCAGGCGGCCTACAACATCGATCCCTCACCGATCCTGCTCTACAACCTGGGCCGCGCCACGGAGAAGGCGGGCAAGCCGGCCGAGGCGATCACGCACTACCGCGCGTACCTGCAGCGCTTCCCGCAGGCCGAGGATCGCGCGCAGGTCGAGCGCATCATCGAGGCGCTCGAGTCGGCCGCGCGCACCCGCCAGGGCTTCCTGACCATCGAGGGCCTGCCCAGCGAGGGCGTGCGGGTCTACTTCGACAGCGCGCTGGCGCCCGCCCCCGGCGAGGACGGCCGGTGGACGCTCGAGACGGGCCGCTATCAGGTGCAGGTGCGGACCGACGACGGCCACGCCTGGCGCACCGAGGTCGAGATCCTGCCCGACCAGACCACCGCGCCGCGCTACGCGGGCCCGCCGGCGCCGCCCCCGCCCGACGAGGCCGGCCCGAGCCCGATGCAGATCGGCGGCTGGGTGGGCGTCGGCGTCGGGGCCGCGGTGCTGGCCGCCGGCGGCGTGGTGTTCGCGCAGGCGCACGCCGCGGGCACCGACGCCGAGGACGCGCGGGCCGATCTGCGCAGCGGCACCCTCACCCTGGCCGAGGCCGACGCGCGGGCCGCCGACTACACCAGCGCGCGCGACGACGTCGAGTCGCTGGGGCTGACCAGCTACATCCTGTTCGGCGTCGGCGCGGCCGCCGCCACCACCGGGGCCGTCCTGCTGGTGCTCGACGCTCAGGGCGAGGACGGCGCCGAGGCCGCGCTGGTGCCGACGCTCGGCGGGCTCGGCGTCATCGGCCGATTCTGACGCGGGCCGCCCGGCGCGCCCCAGCTTGAGGTTGGGGGGCGGTTCTGCGATCCTCCCGGGTCCATGAAGACGCTCCTGAACCTCACCGTGAACGGGCAGCACCAGCAGGTGGCCGCCCGCCCCAACCACTCGCTGCTCGAGGTGCTGCGCTACGACCTGGGTCTGACCGGGTCGAAGCAGGGCTGCGACAAGGGCGACTGCGGCGCGTGCACGGTGCTCGTGGACGGCGAGCCGGTGCTGGCCTGCTGCACGCTGGCCGCGATGGTGCCGTCCGACGCGAAGATCACGACCATCGAGGGCCTGGCCGCGCCGGGCGGCCTCGACGCCGTGCAGGAGGCCTTTGATCGCAGCGGCGCGCTGCAGTGCGGCTTCTGCCAGCCGGGCATGATGCTCAGCGCGCGGGCCCTGCTGAACGCGAACCCGTCGCCCGACGACGCGGCCATCCGCGAGGCGCTGTCGGGCAACCTGTGCCGCTGCACCGGCTACACGCAGATCCTCGAGGCGGTGAAGCTGGCGGCGGCCATCGAGCGGGGTGACGCGCCGCCCTACGATCCGCAGCCGGCCGAGGGCTTCAGCGTGCTCGGCGGGCGGCACCGCAAGGCCGACGGGCACCTGAAGGCCACCGGCGAGGCCGTCTACACCGACGACCTGAACCCGCCCGGCCTGCTGCACTGCAAGATCCTGCGCAGCCCCCACGCGCACGCGGCCATCCGGGGCATCGACACCACCAAGGCCGAGGCGCTCGAGGGCGTGTTCGCGGTGCTCACCGGCGCGGCGCTGCCCACGCTCTACGGGGTCATCCCCTGGACCGAGGACGAGCAGGCGCTGTGTACCGACCGGGCGCGCTTCGTGGGCGACGAGGTGGCGGCGGTCGCCGCGATCGACGAGGAGACGGCGCAGCGGGCGCTCGATCTCATCGCCGTCGACTACGAGGTGCTGCCCGCGGTCTTCGACCCGGCCGAGGCCCTGCGCGATGACGCGCCGGTGCTGTTCCCCGGGCGCAAGCGCGGCAACCTGACCAAGCGGGTGCGGCTCGAGTTCGGCGACGTGGACGCGGCGCTCGGCGCCGCCGACGTGGTCATCGAGGGCGACTACCTGTTCGAGGGCACGGCCCACGCGCCCATCGAGCCCCACTGCGTGGTGGCGCGTCACGACGCGCGCGGCCTGCTGACCGTCCACAGCAGCACCCAGATCCCCCACTACGTCCACCGCACGCTGGCCAAGGTGCTCGACCTGCCCGCCGATCGCGTGCGCGTGGTGCAGCCGGCCCTCGGCGGCGCCTTCGGCGGCAAGTCGGATCCCTTCGGCCACGAGCTGGTGGCCGCGAAGCTGGCGATGATCACCGGGCGCCCGGTGAAGTGCCTGCTGACGCGCGAGGAGACCTTCTACACCCACCGCGGCCGGCACCCGATGCACATGCGCATGAAGCTGGGCGCGACGCAGGACGGCGAGCTGACCGCGCTCGACAGCGACGTGCTGATCGATGGCGGCGCCTACACCAGCTTCGGCCTGGTGACGACCTACTACGCCGGCCAGCTGCTGACCGCGCCGACCGGCTACGCCACCTACCGCTTCGACTCGCGGCGGGCCTTCACCAACAAGCCGCCGTGCGGGCCCAAGCGCGGGCACGGCAGCGTGCAGCCGCGCTTCGCGTTCGAGATCCAGCTCGACAAGATGGCGCACGCCCTGGGCATCGACCCCATCGAGCTGCGGCGCCGCAACGACGTCGGCCCGGACGCCACGACGATCAACGGCCAGCGCATCACCAGCAACGGCTTCCTCGAGTGCCTGCGGGTGGTCGAAGAGGCCAGCGAGTGGAAGGCGCGCTACGGCAAGCTGCCCTTCGGGCGCGGCCTGGGCGTCGCGGGCAGCAC
>JAUHXL010000350.1 GCA_030426945.1 bacterium | reverse complement strand
CGGCGGGCCCGCGCGTGCTCGAGTTCAACGTCCGCTTCGGCGATCCCGAGGCGCAGCCCCTGCTGGCCTTGCTCGAGGGCGATCCCGCGGCGCTCTTCGCGGCGGCCGCCGACGGCGCCCTGCCGGCCGGGCCGCTGCCCCTTCGCGCGGGCGCCGCGGCCTGCGTCGTGCTGGCGGCGGAGGGCTACCCGGCCGCGCCCCGCGCCGGCGACGCCATCACCGGGCTCGACGCGGCGGCGGCCGTCGAGGGCGTCACGGTGCACCACGCCGGGACCGCCCTCGACGGGGCGGGCACGCTGCGCACCGCCGGCGGCCGCGTGCTCGGCGTCACGGCGACGGCCGACGATCTGCCCACGGCGCTCGCGCGCTGCTACGTCGCGGCCGATCGCGTCCGCTGGCCGGGCCTGCACTACCGACGCGACATCGGACACCGCGCGCCTTGAGAGCCTCCACCCAACCTCCTCCGCGTCGCGGTGCACCGCGCTGCACGTCGAGGCTGGCGTTGCGAAGCACTCGGAGTCCCTCCAGTGTGCCTTCGGCGTCGCGCCCTGGCCTCGGCGCGCGGCCCGTCACCCCACCCGGTCCAGACGGTGTGTGAAGGCTCTTGACGCGCCTGCTCGGCGAGCTCCTCGCGTTCGGCCTGCTGGCGCTGGCGGTGCTGGCCGTCGTCCTCGTCGGGGGGCAGGCGGTGAAGGTGGGCGACCTGCTCTTCGGGCCGGCCGGCCCCTCGCCGGGCTGGCCGCGCGCGCTGGGGCTGGCCGCCCTCGTGCTGCTCGAGGCGGCGCTGCCCCTGGTGGCGCTGGTGGCCAGCGGCCTGGTCTACGGGCGCCAGCGCGGCGAGGGGGCCACGCTCGCCTGGTCGGCGCTCGGCGCCTCACCGGTCCACCGCTACGCGCCGGCCCTGGCGCTCGGCGTCGCGCTGGGTGCCGCCGCCGCGTGGCTGGCGCAGGCGCCCGTGCCGCGCGCCGTGCGCGCCCTCGGGGGCGCGCTGCAGCAGGCGGCGGCGTTTCAGATCGCCGCGGCCGAGGGCACCGTCTCCCTGCCCGGTGGGGGGGTCGCCCGGCGCGGCGCGGCCGAGGTCTGGGCCGTGTTGCCGAGACCCGGCGGACCACCGACGGTGCTGCGGGCCGACGCCCTGACGCTGCGCGCCGACGCGCGCACGACCTGGTCGATGGCGCTGGAGCGCGCGTGGCTGTGGAGCCCGCGCCTGCGCGTGCGCGCGGGCGAGGCCGCGCTGCGCCTCGACGACGGCGCCCTCCGCCGCCGCCTCGGCATGTTGGGGCCCCCGAACGACCAGCCCTCGGCCGCGCTGCCCGCGACCGCGCACGGCCGCTTCACCGCGCATCGTCGCCGCGCCTTGCCCGCCATGGCGCCCGCCTGGGCGCTGCTCGGCGCGCTGCTCGGCGCGCGCTTCGGCGCCGCCCGGGCCGTCGCGGGCGCCGGCGCCGCGGTGGCGGTCGCGTACTGGCTGCTGCGGGTAGGCGAGCTGAGCGCGCGCGCGGGCCTCATGGCGCCCTGGCTGGCCGCCTGGGCGCCGGCGCTGCTGCTGGGCCTTGCGCTGGCCTGGGCCGGCGCGCGCGGCGCGTTCGATTGAGCGACCGCGCGGCGCCGCCCGCCCTCAGGGCCCCGGCGGCGCGTGCGTCCGGTACTTCTCCAGCCGCTGCTGGTACAGCGCGCGCTGGGCCGAGTCGAGGGCCAGGGCGCGCTCGATGGCCTCGATGGCCGCCGCCGCGTCGCCCGCCCGCCAGCGCAGCTCGGCCAGCGTGTCCCAGGCCGAGTCGCTCTGGGGGTCGAGCATGACCGCGCGCGTCGCCAGGGCCAGCGCCTCCTCCATCGCGGCCGGATCGTCGCGCAGGGTCCAAGCGAGGTTGTTCAGCACCGTGGGCTGGTCCGGCGCCAGGCGCAGCGCGTCGCGGTAGGCCGCCACCGCGGCCGGGCGGTCGCCGATCTCGTTGGCGACGTCGCCCAGCAGCGCGTGCATCGCGCCGTCCTCGGGGCGCGCGGCCACCAGATCGCGGGCGATCTGCAACGCCTGGCGCGGCCGGCCCTGGTCCGCCAGGGCCGAGGCGAGGCGGCGGGCGAGGCCGGTGTCCTGGGGGTGGCGCGCGCGGCCGGCTTGCAGCACGTCGACGGCGGCGTCGGGGCGCTGATCCTCCATCAGCATGGCGGCCAGCAGGCGGAACACCTCGGGCGGCGCGTCGGCGCGGGCGGCCAGGCGGCGCAGGGGCTCCTCGGCGCGGCGCGGGTCGTCGGCGCGCAGCAGCGCGGTGATCAGCAGGGACTGGATCGCGGGATCCTCGGGGGCGGCGTCCGCCGCCTCGCCCAACACGTCGACGGCCTCGTGCACCCGGCCGGCGTCCAGCAGCGTCCGGCCCAGCAGCATCTTCAGGCGCGCGTCCTCCGGGCGCTCCTGCACCACCGCGCTCAGCAGCCCGACGCGGTCGAAGTCCGCGCCCGGGCGCATCGCCAGCGGCTGCTCGAGCGCGTCGCGCACCTCGCGGGCCACGGCCATCAGATCGTCCTGGTCCTCGGCGCTGCCCCGGCGCCCGTTGATGCGCATGCGCGACACCAGGGTGGTCTGGTCGCCCTCGCGGTGCTCCTCGACCGTGAAGGCCACGGGCCCCTGCTCGACGCGGTGGTGCACCGGCGTCCAGTCGAAGCGGTAGCCGGGCGGCGGCCGCAGCACCAGGCGGCGCTCGAAGACGCGCGGCGTGGACAGGTGAGCGCCCGGCCCCAGCGCGTGCAGGGGGCCCCGCGTGAAGAGGGCCAGTCCGAAGGGCACCACCAGCGCGCCGTCGAGGCGCACCGCCACCAGATCGGCGCTGTCCTGCCACGAGCGCACCTCGAGGGGCGCCCGCGGATCGTCCACGCCGGTCAGCTCCACCTCGGCCGGCTGCCGCTCGTCGCCCAGCAGGAAGCCCGGCGCGCGCAGCAGCAGATCCCGGGCGTCCGCCTCGAGGGGCGCGAGGCGCTGGCGCAGGCTGCCGGCCAGGTCGCCCTCCAGGTGCAGCGCGCTGCGCAGGCGCCCGCCGCCGGTGCCGGTCATGTCGTAGGTGACGGTCTCGATCATCTGGTGGTCGTCCGCGGCGCCCAGCGGCACCGTGCGCAGCGCGCCGCCCCGCCCGTCCACCACCAGCGCCGGCTGACCCCGCAGCACCGACGGCACCGCCGTCAGCGTGCCCAGCCCGGCGGTGGCGTCCAGCCACAGATCGCCGTCGGCGTCGGGCACGTAGAGCAGCACGTGGCTGAACTGGCCCGGCGAGGGGTGCTCGGCGTCGAAGGGCCCTTGATCCGCCGGGCGGATCAACGCTGGGTACGCCTCGACGCCGATCGCGTCGAGCATCGCCACCATCAGCGCGGTCATGTCCTTGCAGTCACCCCGCGCCTGGGCCAGCGTGCCGTCGGCGGGGCGCGGCTGGTAGGCGCCGATGCCGAACTCGATGCCCAGATAGCGCACGTGCTGCTCGACGAAGCCGTACACGGCGGCGATGCGCGCGCGGCGATCCTTCAGGCCGCGGGTCAGCGCGACGGCGCGGGCGGTCACCGTGGGCGAGGGCTGGCTGCGGGGCGCGAACAGGGCGTGGTACCAGGCGTCGACCTCGCGCCAGGACCCCACGCTCGCGGCCTGCACGGCCGGCACGGCGGCGCGGGCGGCGTCCTCGGGGCGGTAGGCCGGCAGGTCGGCGGCCTCCCAGGTCAGCACGCGGCGTCCGCCGTCGACCGCCTCGCGGGGCGGGGGCATCCCGCGGGCCTTCACCCGCCGCGGGGCAGCGACCGGCAGGTCGAGCACGTACCGGGCCTGCACCGTGGGATCGGCGTTGCCCAGCACGTAGGCGTCCCACCACGCGCCGACCACGTCCGGGTGGGGGCGCGGGCTGATGACCTCGTAGTCCACGATGGCGCCTGGCTCGACGCGCTGGAACTCGAGCCGAAGCTGTCGGGCGTCGCCCCGCAGAGGGGTGCCGGCGTAGGGATCGTCGACGCCGCGGTGGGCGTCGGTCACCGGCACGTCGGCCCCGTCGGGCGTCAGGGTCCGCGCGCGCACCACCGTCGGTGCGTGATCGGCGTGGAAGGGCACGCGGGCGACGCCGTAGCGCTCGACGCCGGCCGGGTGCTGCACCAGCACCGAGCGCACGTGCCGCACCGCGGCCACGCCGCGCGCGTCGACGGTGACGTAGCGCTCGTCGCGCAGCACCGTGCCCATGCGGGTGTCTCCGGGCGGCACCCGCGCGGCCAGCGCGCGGAGCGTGGGATCGGCCTCGGCGGCGGCGACGCTGCCCGCCGCGAGGGCGGCGGCCGCGGCCTCGGCGCCGAGCGTTCGGCTGAGCCCGGCGCGCGCGTCCGTGTCCATCGGATCGCGGGCCAGCTGATCCCGGTACAGCGCGGCGGCGGCGTCGCGATCACCGCGCATCTCGCGGAACGCGGCGAACGTCAGGCGCAGGGGGCGGTTGCCCGGATCGTCGGCCAGCGCCGCCGCGAACAGCGCCGCGGCGGCGTCGCCCTGGCCGGTGTCCGCCAGGGCGGTGGCCAGCAGGGGTCGGTACCGCTGGGGATCGGCGCCGGCGTCCAGCGCGGCCTGCAGGTGCTCGACCGCCGCACCCTTCTGCCGGGCCATCAGCAGCGTCTCGCCCAGCTTCGCGCGCAGGTCGGCGTCCTCCGGTCGCCGC
The DNA here is from genome assembly GCA_030426945.1 of bacterium. GTDB lineage: Bacteria > Myxococcota_A > Bradymonadia > UBA7976 > UBA1532 > JACKDN01. The sequence continues at coordinate 3,204 of JAUHXL010000350.1, read as the reverse complement.
GCGCGCAGGCGCTCGAGCACCGGGATGGCCTCGGCCGGCCGGTCGAGCGCGCGGTACGCGTCGGCCAGGCGCTGCAGCGCGCGCTCGGCGCCCGGGAAGCGGTCGACGACGCCGTGCCAGCGGGCGAGCGCGCGGTCGGTGTGTCCGGCCTGAAGGTCCAGCCGCGCCACCTCATCGGGGTGGTCGGGATCGTTCGGCGCGAGACGCGCGGCCTCCACGCGGGCCGCCCGCGCGCCGTCGAGGTCGTCGAGGCGCTCGAGGACATCGGCGAGCAGGGCGTGCAGCGTCGGATCGCCGGGTGCGGCGCGCGTGCCCTGGCGCAGCAGCGATGCGCCCCGCTGCAGCTGCCCCTCGCCCACGGTCCACAGGCCGTAGGCCCGCCAGAGGCGCGCGTCGTCGGGGTGGGCGGCGACGCCCGCGGCGAACTCGGCCTCGGCCCGCGGCGCGTCGCCTGCGGCGGCCAGCGCCTCGGCGACGGCCACGCGCCGCGCCGGCCCGTCGACGGGATCGCCGTACAGCAGGGGACGCAGGCTGAGGCCCGCGTCCACCTCGCCGAGCTGGATCAGGGCGCGCGCCCGCAGCGTCAGGGCCTCGCGATCCTCGGGCGCCGCGGTGAGGGCCGCGTCCGCCCAGGCCAGCGCGCGCTGTGCGTCGCCGGCCTGCAGCAGCGCCACCCCGAGGGTGCGGGCCGTCACCGGATCGTCGGGCGCAGCGCGGCGCAGCACCTCGAGGTGGTCGATGGCCGTCTCGGCGCGGCCCAGGCTCAGCTGAAGGTGCGCGAGGGCGCGCCGGGGGCGGGTGAAGGCGGGATCGGCCGCCACGGCGGCCTGGAGCAGGCGCGCGGCCCCGGGGTCGTCGCCCAGCAACAGCGCGACGCGGGCCTGGGCCTCGAGGGGCTCTGCCGCGTCCGGCGCGTGGCGGCTCGCCTCGAGCGCGGCGGCGCGGGCGCCCTCGGCGTCGCCCGCGGCGAGGCGCACGCTCGCCGCGGCCAGCAGGACCGGAGGCGAGGTGGGGGCGCGCGCGGCGAGATCCTCGACCAGCAGGCGGGCCCGCCCCACCTCGTCCAAGCCGGCGCGGATCTGGGCCTCGAGCGCGGCGATCTCCGGCTCGCGGGGCGCCCGGGCGCGCGCACGCAGGACGTGATCGAGCGCCGCGTCCAGCCGGCCCGCCTCGTAGGTGGCCACCGCGCGGCCGAAGGAGCACCAGGGCGACGTGGGGGCGCGCGCGGCGCAGTCGGCGAGGGCCGCGGTGGCGTCGGCGGGCGCGGTTCGGATCAGGGCGCGGGCGAGGAAGTAGGGCGCCAGCGCGTCCTCGGGCCGGGCAGCGACGCCGGCGCGCAGCAGGCCGACGAGCTCGGCGTGGCGCCCCAGGCGGGTCAGCGCGTCGCGCAGGCAGGCTTGGGCCGCGTGATCCGCCGGCGCGGCGTCGGCGGCGGCGAGGCAGGCCTCGGCGCGGGCCTCCGGGGTGGGCGGTGGCGCGGGATCGATCGGCATCGGCGGCGCCGCGCCGCAGGCGAACAAGAGAGGCAGCCAACCGAGCGACGCCAGCCGGCGCAGGGCGCGGCGGGCGACGGGCGGCGAGCGGGGGAGGGAGACGTCCTGCACGAAGACAGGATGTCGAATGGTCGGCTCAGGTGGCAAAGCGGCGGGTCAGCCAACCGCCGAGCAGCACCAGGAGCAGCAGCAGCGTCGGCGCGCCGCGGGGGCCGCCGGGCTGGGCGCAGCCGTCGCCGCTCGCGGCGCGCTCCGGCGCGTCCGGCGCGGCGTCTCGGTCACGCGCGGCGTCGAGCCCCGCGTCGCCGACCGCGGGCGCCGCGTCCGGCCCCAGCAGCCCGCCGTCGAGGGGCGGCGCGCTGCAATTGGCGTCGGTGGAGCGATCACACGCCTGGGCGCAGGTCGTCGCGCCGGGGCTGCCCGCGGGGCACGACCAGCGGCCATCCAGATCGGCGAAGGTCACGAACTCGGGGCGCCAGGTCTCGCCGCCGTCGTCGGAGGAGCCCACCAGCCAAGGCGCGGTGGCGCCGCGGGCGCACGCCCAGAGGCGGCCGGTGGCGGGCTCCCGCGTGAGGCAGCTCAACACGGCCGCCGCCGGCGAGGGCACGCGCTGCCAGGTGGCGCCGCCGTCGTCCGAGCGGTGCAGGCCGTCGAAGGGCGTGGCGAGGATCGCCTGCTCGCCATCGCCGAGGAAGACGAGGCCGTCGGGGACGTCGCCGAACACGCCGACGGCGGCCCAGGTGAGGCCGCCGTCCCGGCTGCGCACGAGGCTCGAGTCGGGGAAGGCCTCCACGACGGCGAACACGTCCTGGGCGTCGGCGGGGTGGGTGCCGAGGAAGCGGAAGTCCTCGGCGTCGGCGGGATCGTCGGTGGGGCCGGTCATGATCGGCGTGAAGGTCACGCCGCCGTCGTCGCTGCGCAGGACGCCGCGGGTGTGCCCGATGTACACGACGTCGGGATCGGCGGTGGCGCGCACCAGCGACCGCACCCGCCCCTCCAGCGCGAGGCCGGCCGGCGACCAGGTGGCGCCGCCGTCGGTGGTGCGGAAGACATCGTTGGTGAGGCCGATGGTCTGGGTGCCCAGCAGGGCACCGTCGGCGCGCGCGGGATCGGGCGACAGCAGCGCCACGACGTGCTCGGTGAGCGCGCCGGGGACGGCCGCGAAGGTGCAGCCGTCGTCGGCGGTGCGGAAGGCCCCGGCGTGGGTGGCGGCCACCCAGCCGCGGCCGTCCTCGCTCAGCGGGGCCAGGCCGTTGAGGCCGGGCGTCGGGGTGATCGACTCGTCGCAGAGCCAGCGCCAGGACGCACCGGGCGCGCGGGCGACCAGACCGACGTTGTCGATCACCAGCCAGGCCTCACCGCCGCGGGTGGGCGGGAAGCGGACCTCGGCCACCCGCGGCTCGCCGAAGTGGGCGTGGGCCACACCGAGCAGCGCCGCGAGCGCGCCCGCGAGGACAGCCGCCTTCCGCATGGAGCCTCCGTCGTTCAGAATGCCGCAGGGTAGCAGACGAACCAGCGTGGGGGGCAGGTCGATGGTCGGCGGGCGGGCGCGGGTCGCGGGGTGGCTGTTGGCGGGCGCGGGCGGGATCGCGGGCTGCGCTGGCTCACCGGGCCTGGGCTTCTACACCGGCGCCTGCGAGACCGAGCGCGCGCGCTGCCGCGAGCGCTGCGAGCAGCTCGCCGACGCCCGCCAGTGCCTCGACCGCTGTGA
>JAUHXL010000349.1 GCA_030426945.1 bacterium | reverse complement strand
CGAGGGACAGATCGAGGAACGACCCGAAGCTGACGCCCCCGTCGTGCTTCCGGTAGCGGTAGACGATCGCGTCCACCTTGTGGAAGGTGGCGCGCCCGGCCAGGCGGCTCCAGAACTCGTAGTCCTGCGCGCGCACGAACTCGGCGTCGTAGGGCCCGACCTCGGCGTACAAGCTGCGGCGGCTGGCGGTGCCGCCGTCGGGCACCACCGAGCCGAACAGCTTGGCGCCGACGACGTCGTCGCTGCGCCCGGTCCAGTCGTTGGGCTCGTAGGTGTCCACCGCCTCGCCCGTGGCCCCGTCGAAGATCTCGAGGTTGCCGTAGACCACGTCCACGTCGGGGTGCGCGTCGAGCACCGCGGCGTACCGCGCCAGGGTGTCGGGCATCAGGTGGTCGTCGTCGGCCATCCACAGCAGGAACGCGCCGCGGGCCTCCTGCACGGCGCGGTTGCGGGTGGCCGAGCGCCCCTCGTTGACCGGCTTGCGCACGAAGCGCAGGCGCGCGTCCTGCGCGGCGTGCCGGCGCACGATGTCGGGGGTGGCGTCGGTGCTGCCGTCGTCGACGACGATCAGCTCGAAGTCCTCGAAGGTCTGCCCCAGCGCGCTGGCGAGGGCCTCGCCGATCAGGGCGGCGCGGTTGTAGGCGCACATGAGGATCGAGAAGCGCGGGGGCGGGGGCGCGCCCGGCGCGGCGGCCGGGGGCGGGCTCGGCGGCGCCTCGACCGGCGGCGGGGCGGCGGCAGGCAGCGCGGGTGGGGCGGGCGCGGGTTCGGGCGGGGCGGCCGCGGGCTCGTCGGCGTGACCCAGCGCGCGGAGCCAGGCGTCCACCTCGGCGCGTGCGCCGCCCACGTCACCGGTCAGCAGGCGCCCGCGCAGGGCCAGCAGGCGCTCGATGATCGGATCGCGCGGCGGCGGAGGGGGCCCGGCCACCGGCGGCCGCCCGCCGCCCCCGGCGCGCCCCTTCTTCTGCTTCCCCCGCGCCACCGATTCAGGCGCCCTTCAGGTGCGCCCGCACGCGGTCGGCCACCTGCGGCGCGGTCAGCCCCAGCTTCTCGGCGATGACCTCGGCGGGGGCCGAGGCGCCGAACCCGTCGATCCCGATGGTCAGCCCGCGCCGCCCGGTCAGCGCCCGCCACGGCGGCGTGACGCCCGCCTCGACGGTCACGATGGTCGCGCTCGACGGGATGATCGCCTCCTGCCGGTCGGCGTCGAGCGCGGCGAACAGGTTGTGGCTGGGCATCGACACCACCCGCACCTTCCGGCCGTCGCCCCGCAGCAGGTCGCCCGCCTCGACGCAGACGCCCACCTCGGAGCCCGTGCCGACGAGCACCACCTCGGGATCGCCGTCGCACGACAGCACGTGCGCGCCCTCCCAGATCATCTTCGGCTCGAAGTCGTCGGGCCGCGTCAGCACCGGCAGATCCTGGCGGGTCAGGGCCATCGCCACCGGCCCCTTGGCCTCGCGCAGCGTGTAGGCCCACATCATCGCCACCTCGATCCCGTCCGCCGGGCGGAAGTCGACCAGGTTGGGGATCAGGCGCAGGGCCCACATGTGCTCGATGGGCTGATGGGTCGGGCCGTCCTCGCCGAGGAACACGCTGTCGTGGGTGAACACGTAGGCGTTGGCCAGGTGGCTCAGCGCCGCGAGGCGCACGGCGGGCCGCACGTAGTCGCTGAACACCAGGAAGGTGCCGCCGAAGGGCTTCAGGCCGCCGTGCAGCGCGATGCCGTTGGTGATGGCGCCCATGGCGTGCTCGCGGATGCCGAAGTGCAGCTGCCGCGCGCCGAAGTCGAAGGTGAGCTTCTCGGTGCTGGCGTCGGGGTGGCCGACCATGCCCGCGCCCTTCATGGCCAGGCTGTTCGAGCCGGTGAGATCGGCCGATCCGCCGACCAGGCCGGGCACCGCCTTCGCCGCCGCCTGCAGGACCGTGCCCGACACCTTGCGGGTGGCGCCGGCGGCCGGGGCCGCGGCCAGAAGCTGCGCCTCGAGATCGTCGGGCACCGCGCCCGACCACAGCGTGTCGAACAGCGCCGCCCGCTCCGGGTGCCGCGCGCGCCAGGCTGCGAAGCCCTGCTCCCACTCGGCGCGCGCCGCCTTCTTCGCCTCGATGGCGCCGGCGAAGAACTCGGCCACCGGCTGCGGGATGAGGAAGCGCTCCTCGGGCCACCCGAGGGCCTCGCGCGTGGCGGCGAGCTCCTTGTCGCCGAGGGGCGAGCCGTGCACGCCGGCGGTGTCGACCTTGTTGGGGCTGCCCCAGCCGATGTGCGTGCGGCAGACGATCATCGTGGGCCGGGGCTCGCCGTGGGGCGTCGTCGCCGCCTCGAGGGCCGCGTGCACCGCCACGGCGTCGTGGCCGTCGGCGTGCAGCACGCGCCAGCCGAAGGCCTCGAAGCGCTTCTGCACGTCCTCGGTGAAGGCGATGGCGGTGTCGCCATCGATGGTGATGCGGTTGTCGTCGTAGAGCCACACCAGGTTGTCGAGGCGCCAGTGGCCGGCGAGGGACGCCGCCTCGCTCGAGATGCCCTCCATCAGATCGCCGTCCGAGCAGACGGTGAAGACCCGCTGGCTCATGACCTGGAAGGGGTCGCCCGGCACGTCGACGCGCGCCTGCATCATCTTCGCGGCCAGGGCCAGGCCCACCGAGTTGGCGACGCCCTGACCGAGGGGGCCGGTGGTCACCTCGACGCCCGGCGTGTGGCCCACCTCGGGGTGGCCCGGCGTCTTCGAGCCCCACTGCCGGAACGACTTGAGGTCGTCCATCGTGACGTCGAAGCCCCACAGGTGCAGCAGCGTGTACAGCAGCATCGAGGCGTGGCCGCACGACAGCACGAAGCGATCCCGCGCCGGCCAGTCGGGGTCGGAGGGATCGAAGCGCAGGAAGTCGTGCCAGACGACGTGCGCCAGATCGGCCTGCCCCATCGGGGCGCCGGGGTGGCCGCTGTCCGCCTTCTGGACGGCGTCGGCGGCGAGCATGCGGATGGTGGTGGTGACCTGGCGGCGCAGGTCGTCGGTGAGCGTCATGGGGGGCCCCCTGGTGGTCTCGGACCGCGCGTAGTCTGCCGCGTCCGCAGCCGCCCCACAAGCCACGCCGCCGCCGGTCGACAAGCGACCGCGCCCGGCGCATGATGCCTTCGTGTTCCGCGCCGCCGCCCAGGACCTCGGCCGCCTGCGACAGATCGCCGGCATCCTCGCTCGCCACGGCTATCAGCAGTGGGCGCACAGCCTGTCCGAGGGCCGCGCGCTGCCTGCCGACGATCCGGGCGTGCGCGCCGACACCGAGGCGATGAGCGCGCCGGAGCGCCTGCGCCGGCTGCTGCAGGATCTCGGGCCCACCTTCATCAAGCTGGGGCAGGTGCTGTCCTCGCGCCCGGACCTGGTGCCCAGCGACTTCCAGCGCGAGCTCGCGCGGCTGCAGGACGACGTCGAGCCGCTGCCCTTCGCCGACATCGCCGGCGTGCTCGAGCAGAGCTGGCGGGCACCGGTGGCGGAGCATCTGGCGCACGTCGACGAGACGCCGCTGGCCACCGCCAGCATCGCGCAGGTCCACCGCGCGCGCCTCGAGTGCGGGCGCGAGGTGGTGGTGAAGGTGCAGCGCCCCAACCTGGCCGCCACCATCCGCGCCGATCTGGATCTGCTGTACCTGCTCGCCCGCCTGCTCGACGCCACCGTCGAGGAGGCCGCGCTGTACCGCCCGATCGAGGTGGTGCGCGCCTTCGAGGCCGCCCTGCTCGACGAGCTCGACTTCCGCATCGAGGCCCGCAACGCCCGCGCCATCGCCGCCAACTTCGAAGACGATCCGCGCGTCCACATCCCCGAGATCGTGGACGATCTCAGCACCCGCGAGGTGCTGGTGATGGAATACGTCGAGGGCGTGAAGATCACCTCGGTGGCGCCCGAGGTGGCCGAGGAGACCCTGCGCACGGTCCTCGACATCGCCTTCCGCATGGGCTTCAAGGATGGCCTCTTCCACGCCGATCCGCACCCGGGCAACGTGCTCGTCACCCCCGCCGGGCAGGTGTGCATCCTCGACTTCGGGCTGGTCGGCCGGCTGACCGCCAACATGCAGCAGAACATGATCCAGCTGTCGCTGGCGGTGGCCACGCGCGACGCCGAGACCACGGCGCGCTTGATCTACCGCATCGGCCGCCCGGTGGATCGCGTGCCGCTCAACGAGTTCCGTGATCACGTGGCCGATCTGATGGCGCGCTACCTGGTGCGGCGGCTGGACGAGGTCGACGCCGCCAACCTGGTGCAGTCCCTGATGGACACGGCCATCCGCTACAAGATCCGCGTGCCGCCCGATTACGCGCTGCTGGCCAAGGCGGCGGTGACCATCGAGGGCATCGTGCGCACGCTGAAGCCCGATCTCGACATCACCGGCACCATCATGCCCTACGCGCGGGAGCTGATCGCCGAGCGCTACAGCCCGCAGGCGGTGGCCAAGCTGGCGATGCGCAGCGCGGTGGGGCTGCTCGACCAGGCGCAGGAGCTGCCGCTGTTGGCGCACCAGCTGCTCAACGACCTCGAGGCGGGGCGCCTGCAGGTGCGGGTGTCGCATCCGGAGATGGACCGGATGAGTCGGATGATCAACGACCTCGGCACCAAGCTGTTCCTCGGCATGGTGGCGATGGCCACGATCATGGGCACCTTCTTCATCGCCGCGCAGTACCCCTGGGAGCGCGGCGGCTGGAACCTCTGGGGCGTGTTCGGCGCGCTGGCCAGCCTGGGGCTGTTCGGGTTGGTGATCGTGTGGCACGTCGCCTACACGCGGCTGCGCAAGGTCAGCCTGCGGGCGGTGGTGGGGCTGTGGCTGCGCGGGCGCGGGGGAGGGGAGCGATGAGGGGCGTGATCCCGGTGTCGATGCTGCTGTCCCTGCTCGCGGCGCCGGCGGCGGCGCAGCCCTGGCGATACGAAGACGCCGGCGGGCGCGTGCACTACACCAGCGACGTGAACCAGCTGCCCAAGGCGCAGCGCGACCGCATCCTCGCCGCGCGGGAGGCCGAGCGGAAGCGGCGGGCGGCGTTGCCCGACGCGGGCGCCGCGCCGCCGCCCGCGGCGCGCCCGGAGCCGCCGCGGCGCTCACCGCCGGCGCGGCCGAAGCGGTCGGAGACCGAGGAGGGCGCCGACGAGGCGCCCGACGGGCGGGCCGAGGCCGCGGCGCCGGTCGTCGATCCGGCGGCCGAGGTGCGGCGGCTGGAGGGCGAGCTGGCCGACGCGCGGGCCGCGCGTGATCGGGCCCGGCGCAAGGCGCTCGAGGTGCCCAGCGGGCAGGCCTACCACGCCCGGACGATGGCCGAGCAGAAGGTCGAGGCGCTCGAGGCTGCGCTCCGGGCGGCCCGCGCGGCGGCGGGCGCCGATTGACGGACCGCCGGGGGCCGAGTTGAATGCGGCCTTCGAGGCGGCGTCTCGGGGCGCCGTCACGCCCGGACAAAACGAGAGGGGGACACATGAAGGTTCTGAGCCTGGCGCTGCTCGCCGCGCTGTGCACCGCGACCGCCGCCCACGCCGCGGAGCCGGTGCGGGCCTGGCAGGGCAGCCGCGTGATCGTGAAGGATCACCACCTCATCCCGGTGCTGCACGAGGGCGAGGGCTACGGCGAGAAGTACACCTTCAAGGGTGAGTTCGGCGACCGCGGCAGCTTCTACTTCAGCCTCACCATCAGCAACCTGGGCCTCGGCGACCACAAGATGGAGTCGAAGGGCCGGCTGACCATCGACGGCAAGAAGTTCGCCTGGAAGAAGGAGCTCGACGAGGACGAGTGGAGCTTCGACAAGAAGACGTTCCGCATCAAGGCCGGCCCCGCGACGATCAGCGGCACCCCCGAGCGCCTCGTCATCACCGCCGCCAAGGGCAGCGACGCCGCCGAGATGGTGTTCACCCCCATCGCCCGCGCTTGGCGCCCGCGCAACGGTCAGGTCACCTGGGGCAAGGAGCAGAAGACCAGCGACTTCACGGTGTTCCCGCTGATGAAGGTCGAGGGCAAGTACAAGCTGGGCGGCGGCGACTGGCAGACCATCGAAGGCACCGGCTTCGGCAGCCGCACCTGGAGCGATCTCGCGCCCTACGAGCAGGCCCGCTGGACCATGGAGTTCCGGGCGATCGTCGGCGACGCCACCGTGTACTTCCGCGAGATCGGCACGACCGACGAGTACGGCAACCAGCGCATCCCCTACCTGCTGGTGACCAAGGGCAAGCAGATCCTCATCGAGTCCTTCGACTACACGCTGACGCCCACCGACCTGTACGTCGATTCGGCCCACGAGAACCGCTACAAGGTGCCGCAGAGCTTCACGGTGCTCGGCAAGGACGCCGAGGAGCCGGGCAAGCGACAGTTCCGGGGCAAGTTCGAGAAGAAGGAGCTGGTGAAGCGCAAGGACATGCTGGAGAGCATGAGCGGCGCGCTGGCGCTGGTGGCGAAGCAGTACAGCAAGCCGGTCAGCTACGACTACGACCAGACCTTCCTCATCGAGGTGAAGGTGGGCGACCAGGTCGAGCGCGTCCAGGGCGTCGGCCGCCTCGAGGTCTACCACTGGAACAAGTGAGGCGATGACCGCCCCCGCGGTCCCCCTTGCCCTTGACCTTGACCTTGACCTTGACCTTGACCTCGCCTGGCCCTTCCCGACCTCTCGCCCTTCCTGACCGTCCCCCGCCCTTCCCCTGCCGGCCCCCGCCCTACCCCTCCCCCGACACCTTCGCCTTCCGATCATCCGCCCACTGCATCGCCGCGGGCAGCACCACCAGCGTCGCGAACAGCGCCGCGAACATGCCGATCACCGTCAGCAGCCCCAGCGAGTTCAGCCCGTAGTGGTTGGCCATCAGCAGGCTGCCGAAGCCGATCGAGGTGGTGAGCGTGGTGAGCACCGCCGACATGCCGGTCGTGCGCACGATGTAGCGGGCGCTCAGGCGCCCCAGCTCCTGATACCGGTGGTACAGGTGGACGCCGTCGTCCACGCCCATGCCGATGATCGTGGGCAAGGCCAGCATGTTGAAGAAGTTCAGCTTGATGCCCAGCAGGTTCATCACGCCCACGCTGATGCCGATGCCCAGCGTCAGCGGCAGCATGATCATCGCCACGCCGGCGACGCGCCGTTCGAACAGCGACAGCAGGATGAGCACCGTCAGCAGGCTGGCGATGGTGGTGCGCACCCCGTCGCGTTCCATCGCGCGGATGACGTCGGCCCAGATCATCGGCTTGCCCGAGATGACCGGCGTGCTGCCGTCGAGTGACTTCAGCGTCGACAGCTCCTCGCTGAACGCGATGGCGATCTCGCCGTCGCTCGTCGAGCCCTTGGGCGCCACGAAGATGAACTCACCGAGCCGGCCGGCCTTGTCGCTGAACTTCGCCTTCACCCAGTCGGGCAGGTCGTCCACCGCGAAGGGCACGGGCTCGCAGTGGCGCAGCAGCTCGTCGGCCCCGTCCCGCTGATCCCCCTCGAACAGCTTCACCTTGCGGCCCAGCTTGCGGCAGATCTTCTTCACCCACTTGATGCGCTCGTCCTGCTTGTCGGGCACCAGGTGGAAGATGGACTGGAAGCTCTTGATGCGCGGGTGCTGCCCGTCGCCCGCCGTGCGCTGCTCGAGCTGATCGTAGATGTGCTCGGCGTCCTCGGGGCTGTCGGTGAAGATGACCGCCGGCGCCGAGGTGGACACGGTGCCGCGCACGACCTCCTGGTACTCGAGCGCCTCCTCCTCCTTCTGGCCCAGCTTGTTGAAGTCGAGCTCGAAGCGGATGTTCGTCGCGGTGATCAGGCCGACGAGGCCGATCACGCCGGCCACCACCACCGTGCGCTTGGCCAGCGGAAAGCGCGCCCGCTTGATGTCGCCGTCGTCGTGGCGGTCGACGCTGTAGCCCAGGAGCTTCAGGGGCACCCAGCGCTCGAAGATGAAGGTGAGCGGGGTGAACACGAACACCACCGCCAGCAGGCAGAAGATGACCCCCACCGCGGC
>JAUHXL010000348.1 GCA_030426945.1 bacterium | reverse complement strand
ATGCGGTTGCCGTCCTTGTCCTGCAGCTTGACGATGCCGAACAGGCCCAGGTTGCGGTGGGTGCGCACGCACGGATGCTCGGCCTTCAGCCGCGCCATGTGACCGTGCATCACCTCGCCCATGTGGGCCGCGCGCTCGACCAGCTTCTCCTCCTCCATCACGTCGAGCACCGCCTCGGCGGTCGCCAGCCCCAAGCAGTGCGCGTTGTAGGTCAGCCCGCCCCAGAAGACGTTCTCGGCGAAGTGCTTCGCGATGGGCGCCCGCACCGCCATGCAGCCCAGGGGCGCGTAGCTGCTCGTCAGGCCCTTGGCCAACGTGATGATGTCGGGCACGACGCCGTAGTGCTCGACGGCGAACATCTTGCCCGTGCGCCCGAAGCCGCACATGACCTCGTCGCACACCAGCAGGATGCCGTACTTCTCGAGCAGCGCCTTGAGGGCGGGCAGGTAGCCGTCGGGCGGCGGCAGGATGCCGTTGGTGCCGGTGACGGTCTCGATGAACATCGCGGCGATGGTCTGCGGGCCCTCGTAGGTGATGATCTCCTCGAGGTAGCGCAGGTTGTTGGCCACCCGCTCGGCGTCCGTCGCGCCGAAGCTGTAGTCGTAGGGCTGCGGATCCATCACCCGCACCACGCCCGGCATGCCCGGCTCGTTGAACAGGCGCCGCGGATCGCCGGTGAGCTGCATGCACGCGTTGGTGGCGCCGTGGTAGCTGCGATAGCGGCTGAGGATCTTGTGGCGGCCGGTGTAGAGGCGCGCGGCCTTGATGGCGTTCTCGTTGGCCTCGGCGCCGCCGAGCGTGAAGAAGCAGGTGTCGAGATCGCCCGGCAGCATCGCGGCCAGCCGCTTCGCCAGGCGCGCGCGCGGCGCCGTGGCGGCGCCCGGGTAGACGTAGAGCAGCTCGTCGATCTGCCGCTTCATCGCCTCGCGCACCTTCGGGTGCCCGTGGCCGATGTTCACGCTCATCAGCTGACTGTTGAAGTCGATGATGCGCTCGCCCTCGGGCGTGTACATGTAGATGCCCTCGGCCCGGGCGATGGGCAGGGGGCTGACGTCGTTGCCCTTGGCCCACGACCACATCGTGTGGTCCTTGCAGCCCTCGATGATCTGCTCGCTGTTCATGCGCGCTCTCCCTTGCGATGGCGAGAAACCGACGCCGCAGTGGTAGCACCGCGGCCGAGACGGCGGAAGGGGTCAGGGGAGGGGCGATGCGCCGAACATCCAGCCGTGCAGCGCGAGGAAGACGAACCAGAGGATCACCGCGCCGACGATCCGCGCGAGGCCCAGCTGGGCGAGGTGCAGCCGCGCGCGGCCTTGCGCGATCGCGAGGAAGGGGATGATCGAGGTCCGCGCGGCGAAGGCGCGCCACGCCTCACCGTGGGTGCGCAGCCGGCGGCGCTCGATGTGCCAGGTGCCCAGCAGGCCCAGCAACGCGATGCTGCCGAAGAAGATCAGCGCCGCCAGATCGCCGTTGGGCGGCACGTGCACCAGGGCCCACGCCACCGTCGCCAGGTTCGCCGGGTGGCGCGTGATGGCCAGGACGCCGCGCGGCGGTCGCTCCAGCGCGGCCTCGCCGCCCACCGCGGTGGGGCTGGGCGTCGTGTAGCCCAGCACGAGGCCCACCATCACGACGGGCATCGCCAGGAAGGGCAGCCAGCGCGTCCACGGGTGCGCGTCCCACAGGTGCACGTACGGGGCGTCCGACCACGCGACGACCATCCAGACGAAGGCCGCGCCGGTCAGCAGCGAGTACAGCCCCTGAAAGGAGCGCTCGCCCAGGCGCGCGACCAGCGCCGGGCGCACCGGGCCGCTCGACAGCAGCAGGTGCCCGAAGACGAACAAGAGCGCGCCGGCCCACATCGGCCACAGCGGCCCCACCGGCGGCGGCTCGGCGGGCGGCGCCAGCGCCTCGAGGCCGGCGGCGATCGCGTCGATCTGCTCGGCGGGCAGGTCGAAGGCGGGCATCAGGCCGGGTGGGTAGCCCTCGAGCACGTCGGCGTTGGGGGTGGCCAGGCTGCGCTCGAGGTACGCCCGGTCGAAGGTGACGGGGTGCGTCACGCCGTCGGTGGTGACCGTGCGCGCGGCGCCCCACGCGCCGCGGAAGGTGGGCCCGGGCCCCACGCTGCCGTCCGTGGTGTGGCAAGCGACGCAGCCGTGCGTCCGCAGGGGATCGGCCTGGGCCGGCGCGCTGCCGCAGAGGGACAGCGCGAGCAGCGAGAGCAACGACGACGCCCGGAACAATGTGCGGCCTCTCGGTTTACGCGACGCGGCAGCATACGGGGGGGCGGTCACCGGCTCAACCAGCGCGCACGCCACGCTTGACGGGCCACCGGGCGACGCGTCTGCTGTCCCGATGCGCCGCTACGTCGCCTTCGTCGTCCGCCACCGCGTCGCGGTGCTCGTCGCCCTCGCCGTGATCTCCGTGCTCAGCCTGCTGGCGCTGCAGCGCGCGGTCATCGCCTCGTCGGCGCGCAAGCTCTTCTTCGGCGACAGCCCCGCCTACAACGCCTACCTCGAGCGCACGCAGGTCTTCGCCAGCGACGAGGTCGTCCTGGTGGGCGTCGAGGTCGACGACGCCTTCACCGCCGAGGTGATGGAGCGGGTCGAGGCCGCCACTCAGGCCATCGAGGGGCTCGACGAGGTCAGCAACGTCGAGTCGCCGTCGCGCCTGGGCCTGGTCCAGGGGCGGCCCGGCGTGCTCGAGGTCGACGAGGTCGGCGAGCTGGTGGCGCGGGGCGCCGAGGGCGCGGCCGAGGCCCGCCGCCGCGTGCTGGACGACCCCCTCTACCGCGGCATGCTCATCGGCCACGACGGGCGCGCGGTGGTGCTGCTCGTCGAGCTCGTGGCCGATCCGGATCGCAAGGCCGAGGCGGTGCCCGCCACGATCGAGACGATCCGGCAGGCGGTGCTCGGCGCCGGCTTCGCCCCCGAGCGCGTCCACCTGTTCGGCCGCGTCGCCAGCCTCGCCGCCTGCGTCGACCTGGCCACGCGCACCCTGGTGACGCTGACCCCGGTGGTGATCGCGGTCCTGCTGGCGGTGGTCTTCCTGCTGTTCCGGCGCCTCTGGCCGGTGGCCGTCACCGGCGCCGTCGCGGCCCTGGCGACCCTGTGGACCATGGCCTTCGCCATCCTGCTCGACCGCGAAGTGAACATCATGCTGTCCATGGTGCCGGCGGTCATCATGGTCATCGCCTTCAGCGACGTCGTTCACCTCTGCAGCGCCTACCTGACCCTGGTGACCGACGGGCGGCCCAAGGACGAGGCCATCCTCGAGGCCGGCAGCGAGGTGGGGCTGGCCTGCTTCCTGACCTCGGTGACCACCTTCTTCGGCTTCGCGGCGATGGTGTTCGTGCCCACGCCGGTCTTCCGGCAGCTGGGCCTGGTGCTCGGCACGGGCGTCGCCATCGCCCTCGGGCTGGCGCTGACGCTGGCGCCCATCCTGTTCTCGTTGATGCCGACGCCGCGGCCGGCCGACCACCGGCGCCGCGGCCTTCGCTTGGTGGACGGCCTCATCGACGCCTCCCGTCGCCTGGCCATGGGCCGCCCGGCCGCGGTGGTCGCCGGCTTCGGGGTGTTCGCGGCGGTGGCCGGGTGGGGCGTGGCCCGCATCGAGGTGGACACGTCGTTCTCGGAGCGCTTCGAGGACGATCACCCGGTCACCCGCGCGGCGCGCTTCTTCGAGCGCTCCTTCCGCGGCACCCAGCCGGTCGATCTGTTCATCGAGGCCACGACGCCAGGCGCGCTGCGCGAACCCGAGGTGCTCGCGGCGCTCGAGGGCGTGCAGCGGCGCGCCGAGGCCCGGCCCGAGATCGGCGTCGCCCGCTCGATCGTCGACCTGCTGGGCCGCATCCACCGCGCGTTCAACGCCGGCGACGACAGCGTCGGGCCGCTGCCGACCTCCAGCCCGATGGTGGCGCAGTACCTGCTGCTGTTCGAGATGGCGGGCGGCAGCGGCGTCAACCGCCTCATCGACGCCGACGGGCAGCGCATGCGCATGGTGCTGCAGGTCGAGGACACCGCGTTCCGGGCGGTGGCCCGCGCCGCCGAGGGGGTGCGCGACGACGCCCGCGCGGTCCTCGGCGACCGCGCCACCGTCGAGGTCAGCAGCCTGTCGCATCTGTTCGGCGACTGGCTGGCGTCCATCCTGCGTGGCCAGGAGATCGGGCTGCTGTTCTCGTCGCTGATCATCGCGCTCATCATGGGGCTGGGCCTGCGATCGGCGCGGGTGGGCCTGTGGTCGATGGTGCCCAACCTGCTGCCCTTGCTGGCGCTGGGTGGCCTGGTCGGCTTCCTGTACGACCGCGTCGACAGCGACACCCTGCCCATCGCCATGATCGCGATCGGCATCGGCGTGGACGACACCGTGCACTTCCTCAGCCGGCTCCGGCTCGAGGTGATGCGGGGCGACGACATCGAGGCCGCGGTCGAGCGCACGTTCCGGTTCGCCGGCGCGCCCATCGTGATGACCACGATGATCCTCGGGCTGGGCTTCGCGCCGATGGCCCTCAGCGGCTACTACTCGACGTCCATCATCGGCACGCTGCTGCCCTTCACGCTGGTGGTGGCGTTGGTCGCCGACTTGTTGTTGGTGCCGGCGCTGGTGCGGTTGGGGTGGATTCGGTGGCGGGCGTAGCGTCCTGCGCTATCCTGCGCCGCGACGATGGGGAGGTGAGTGATGCGCAAGGCATGGTGGCTGGCGGCGCTGCTGGCGCTCGGCTGTGACGGCGGCGGCGACGACGCGGGCGGGGGCGGCGCGCCGGGCGACGACGCCAAGCAGACGGGCGCGCCCGATCTGGCCGGCAAGGCCGACGGGGCGCTGGCGCCGGCGATGAAGGGCCCGCTGACGCCCGGGACGCGGGACGTGGCGCTCGAGGGCCGCCCGGCCGAGTTCCGGGTGTCGACGTGGGGCGGCACCCGGCTGCGCATCGAGGCGACCTCACCGGACGACAGCGTCGATCCCTTCCTCAGCGTGCACGGCCCGCTGCCCGGCGACGCCGACGCGGTGGTGGCGTACAACGACGACGCGAGCCCGGACACCTTCGACAGCGCGCTCGAGGTCACCGTCGACGTCTACGGCGCCGTGCGCGTCGTCGTGTCGACCTACGGCCTCACCTACCAGGACCAGCCGACGACCGGCCAGGTGCGCCTCACCGTCACCTGCCTCGAGGGCTGCGGCCAGCCGATGATCCCGCTCGACCAGATGCTGGTGGCGCTGAAGACCGAGGTGGGCGACGCCGCCTTCGCCGACCTGCTGAGCACCGGCATCGCCACCTTCTTCGGCGACCTCGACAGCGCGGCGGCGGTCGACCAGCAGGTGCGCGCGGCGCTCGAGGGCGCGACGGGGCCCTTCCCCGTGCTGCCCCTCGCCGCCGCGGGCACCGCGCAGGCGCTGCTCGAGCGCCCCGACCACGAGGCCCCGGCGCCGCAGCCGGTCACCTTCCAGCTCGACGAGCTGCTCACCCGCGGTTGTACGCCCGCCCGCGCCGCCCTGAAGCCCGTGCACCCCTCGCTGCCCCAGCTCGAGACGGGCAGCCGCAGCGACTACACCCGCAGCGACTGCAGCCTGAAGCGCGCGCAGGACTTCGCCGAGGTGCTGAACAACCTCGCGCTCGACAACGGCAGCGAGGTCGTCGGCCCCGACGGCACCCGCTACAGCTCGGTCGAGGACGTCTTCGTCGCCCTCATCGACGCGGGCCACCACGTGCGCGTCGAGAACAGCCGCTATTACGCCGACTTCCTTGGCCTGTACTACAAGGGCATGGCCGTCGCCGCGCCCGTCTGGCTCGACACCGGCATCCCGCTGCCCGGCGGCGACACCTTCAAGCTGCCCGCGCCCCACACCCACCACACGATCTACGTCGACGGCCCGCTCGTGAACGCGACGCTGATGTACTACATGGGCGTCTCGGGCGGCGTCAGCTTCCGCGCCGTCGACGCGCACCGCGCGCCCTGGACCGGCGAGCGCGTCTACTACACCTACGACAGCGCCGAAGACGCCGACGCGGTCGTCCAGCTCATGGTCGCCGCCGCGCGCCTGCGCCGCGTCTGGACCGAGCGCGGCCAGGGCCTGCCCGCGCTGGGCTACGGCACGCTGGGCGTGTGCAACGACAGCACCGCCGTGCTCGAGCAGATCGCCGAGGGCACCGTCACCATCTTCCCGCTGGCCAACCCGGCCAACCCCGAGCAGACCGGGGATCTCATCGATCGCACCCTGGCCGAGCTGCCCAGCGACCTCGCCGGCTTCGACCCCACGGACGCCGCGGCCCGCATCCGCGCCACGCTGCCCCACACCGACTTCCCGGGCCTGCAGGCGGCGGTCGACGCGCTGCCCTGAACAGGCGTACAGCGGTCTGCAAGTCCGCGTCACGCATGGCTTTCTACGTTTGCTCCAAAAAACACCTTGCCGCACGTCGGGGCCGCTGACTAACCAGAGTCATCGAAGCCGACGTGATCCGGCAGGGCGAGCCTGATGAGCGAAGCGAACGAAGACGGCGGCGCCGCTGTGTCGGCGGCGACCGTCGAGGCCGAGGTCGAGCGCCTGCGGGCCGAAGCGAAGCGGCGCGACGCCGAGGCCAAGGCGCTGCGCGCCCGCGCGAAGCTGCTGGCGCCCCTGATCGCCCCACCGGCGTGGCTGGATCCCGCGAAGCTGGCGCGCGCGGCGGCCAAGGTGCGCAAGAAGGCGGGCGCCGACGCGCCCGAGGTCGTCGCGCTGCTCGAAGCCATCGACGCCTTCGTCCGCGAGGTGCCGGAGCGCGCCAAGCGCGAGCTGAGCGTCGGCCTGCGGCGCGCGTGCGCCGAGCGCAACCTGGAGCTGCTGGTGGTGCGGCGCGAGCCGCCCGCCGAGGTCCGCATCCCACCGGTGTCGGTGGTCTTCGACTTCGACAAGGCGAAGGCCGAGGTCCGCTTCGCGCGGCAGCCGCTGGCCAGCTGCGCGGCCACGGTCGACGAGGTGATGCGCTGCCGGGAGCGCGTCGTGGCACACCTCGAGGGGGCCTTCGATCCGGATCGCTACTTCGCGGCCTGCCTGCGTGCCTACCGCCTGGCGCTGGCCGACGCCGGCCGCAGCTTCGGTGATCGGGTCGAGATCCTCGACTTCCTGCCGCTGCTGGCGCTGGCGCTGCAGGATCAGCGCTTCGCGCTCGAGCCCTCGGCGAAGAACTTCCGTCCCTACGGGCGCGCGCGCTTCGCGTACGACATCTGGCGGCTGCAGCGCGCCGACCACCTCAGCGACGGCACGCACCGGCTGAACCTGGGCGTCGCGACGGGCACGACGGGCGGGCAGAAGCGGCGGGTCATTTACTTCGAAGACGGGCACGGCGTGGGTGAGAACAAGCTGACGGTGTTCTTCACCCGCAGCTGAAGACAAGGAGGCGCGCATGGCTGCGCAAGGGGACGAGGGTGCCTTCGACGGCGATCTCGCGTATCGCATCCTCGACCGCATGGGACAGGTGGGGCAGCCGCCTCCGCGCGGCGCGCTGGCCGTCAACGTCGGCACCGACGACCTGCTCGGGCTCCTGAGGACGGAGTACCTCGAGCCCATCCGGCGCCTCCGCCGGGTGTCGGCCTTCAAGCTGGTGCAGGCACCCTTCGGCGGCGGAAAGACCCACTTCCTGCACTGCCTGCGCGAGGTCGCGTGGCAGGAGGGCTTCCTGGCCGCGCTGGTCAGCGTGTCCGCGCAGGAGACGCCCTGCGACGATCCCGTGCGCGTGTACCAGGCGGTGGCGCAGACGCTCGAGGCGCCGCCGGCCTCGCCCCTCGAGGAGGGTGATCCCGGCATCGACGCGCTGCTGCGCGACGAGGCGGAGCGGCGGGTGGCGCAGCACGGCCGGCCGGCGGTGCTCGATTGGATCGAGCGCGATCTGGCGCGGGCCCGGGTGGACAGCCACGCGGTGCGGCGCGCGGCGGAGCTGTACCTGCGCGCGGTGGTCGAGCGCGACGACGATCTCGCCCGGCTGATGGCGGCGTTCCTGCGCGGCGAGGAGGTCA
>JAUHXL010000347.1 GCA_030426945.1 bacterium | reverse complement strand
ACCGCGACGTACAGCGCGACCAGGCCCCAGGCGGCCCAGCGGCGCGTGGCCGGCAGCAGGACGCCGACGCCGCCGAGCACCTCGAAGAACCCGCTGACGTAGACCAGCGCCTCGGGCGCCGGCAGCCAGTGCGGCACGATGCGCACGAAGGGCGCCGGCCGGACGAAGTGCAGCACGCCGACGCCGATCATCGACAGGCCGAGGATCCACAGCAGCGCGCGCTTGTAGCCGGGCATCGGCACCTCCGGGCGGGAGTCTCGCACGGCGGAGAGGCGAGCGCACCGAGGCGGACGGACGTCCGTTTGCCCGGCTGCCGACGAGGCGGCTACCTTGGGCGGCGCCGCGACCGGCCCCGGCTCACCGGGGCCGCCCTCCGGCGCGTCCGTCGAGTCCAGGCAACGACCCCCACCCCCGACGCATCCCCCACGCCATGACCCGCTCTCGCCGCCGCTGGCTCGTCGTGTTGGTCGCCCTCGTCGCCCTGCTGGGCGCGGCGGTGGCGTTCGGCCCCGGCCTCGCGCTGCGCTGGCTGGACGCGCGGCTGCGGGCGCAGGTGGCCGAGCGGGGCGTGCCGGTCGAGTGGGGGGCGCCCTCGTTCGACTGGGCCGCGGGCGTCACCGTGCCCGACCTGCGGGTGGACGCGGCCAACGCGCAGGGCACGGTGGGCAGCGCGCGCGTCGAGCTGGCCTGGGCGCTGCCGCCGCGGGTGGCGCGGGTGGTGCTGGACGAGGTGGACATGACGCTCGACCTGCCCGCGGGCGACGCGGTGCCGGTCGAGGGCGCGGCGCCGCGTCGACAGCTCGAGCTGCCCGAGGCGCTGCCGGCGCTCGAGGTGCACGGCGTGCGGGCCGTCGTGCGGCGCGGGGGCGTGATGCTGTTCCGCGTGGACGACGCGCACCTGACCGCGCGGCCGGACGGCGCGGCCACCGTGGTCGAGGGCGCGGCCGACCTGTCGTGGGGGCTGGTGGCGGCGCCGCTGCAGGTGACCGGACGCGTGCAGCCGGCCGAGGGCTCGGCGCACCTGTCGGTCCGCGGCCGCGAGGGCGGCAACGCCCTGCACATCGTGCGCAGCGGGCGCGAGATCATCGTGCCGTCGGCCGACTTCGCCTGGACCGGCGGCGAGGCCGACATCCGGCTGCGCGGCGCGTCGCTGCGGTTGGGGCCGCGAAAGACGCCCAGCCTGCGCGCCGAGGGCGACCTGGTGATCCGCAAGGCCGCGGGCGCCGGCTGGAGCGTGGGCGTCGAGGACGCGACGGTGCTGGGCACGTGGCCGCCGCCGGCGCAGGCGGGCGCGCCCCCGCCCGACGACGCCGCCGAGCGGCCGCCGCCGAACGTGCCCCTGCCGCTGCGGCTGACCGCGAAGAACCTGCGCCTGGGGCTGCTGCGCCCGGACGGTCCGCTGATGCTTGCCGAGCAGGTCGACGGCTGGGCCGAGGACGGCGTCGTGGACCTCCGCGGGCGCGCCTTCGACGGCGACTTCGCGGCGACCGCCAGCTTCGAGGTGGGGCCGCGGCTGCCGCGCGCGGCGCACCTGACGCTGGACGGCGTGGACATCGGCGCGGCCTTCGACCTGCTGCGCCCGCCGCCGCCCCTGCCCCGGCGGCCCCTGCCCGCCCGCCTCGGCGGCCGCGTACGCGGCGAGGTCGCGATCGCGCTGACCGCCCTCCATCAACCGGACGACCCCGCCGCGCCAGCGCCTCGAGATTTGCCTGGCACCGACCGGGCGCCTCGAGATTTGCCTGGCACCTCGGGGATCCTGCGCGACCTGCCCTTCGTCGCGGTGGTCGACCTCACCGTCGACGACGGCCGGCTCGAGGCGCCCGCGGTGGCCGAGGATCCGCTCGTCGACGTGAGCGCCGGCCTCGCCGCCCTGGTCACCCGCACGCCCGACCGCCTCGCCGTGGAGGACGCCCGCCTCACCCTCGGCGACGGCGTCGCCGGCACGCTCGACCTCACCGTCACCGGCCTGCCCGACGCGCCCTTCGTCGACCTCGACGCCCGGCTCGACGAGGCCGACTGCCAGGCCGTCGTCGACGCGCTGCCCCGCGCGCTGCTCGGCCCCTACGACCGCGTCGCGGTCGACGGCCGCATGGCCCCCTACCTCGACATCACGGTCCCGTTGGCCGATCCCGACGCCCTCACCCTCGACCTGAAGGGCCTTCGCGTCGGCTGCCGCGTCACCGCGCTGAACACCCGCCCCGCCGGCTGGCCCCCGGTCACCGTCGGGGGTGAGCGCCCGGATCTCACCGACGTCGCCTGGCTGAACCAGCCCTTCGTGCGCACCGTGACCGAGGGAACGACCGGCCGCCGCGCCGTCACCGTCGGCCCCGGCAGCGGTCGCTACGTCCCGCTCGGCGGCCTGCCCGCCTACGTCGGCGCCGCCATGTTCCTCAGCGAGGAGATCGACTTCTACGAGACCCACGCCATCAACCGCGGCCTCGTCTGGCGCGCCCTGCGCACCAACCTGGCCGGCCGCCGCTTCGTCTACGGCGGCAGCGGCGTCGCCCAGCAGCTGGTGAAGAACCTGTTCCTCACCCGCGAGAAGACCCTCGCCCGCAAGCTGCAGGAGGTGCTGGTGGCCGACCGCATGGGCCACGCCGTCGGCAAGGATCGCGTGCTCGAGCTGTACCTGAACTGCATCGAGTTCGGCCCCGACCTGTACGGCATCGGCCCCGCCGCCCGGTACTACTTCGAGAAGCCCGCGAGCGCGCTCGACCCCGTCGAGGCCGTCTTCCTCGCGATGCTGAAGCCCGCCCCCTACCAGGGCCCCTGGATGAAGAGCCGCGGCCGCATGTTCGGCGGCACCTGGTGGGCCGACCGCATGGAGACGCTGATGGCCCGCCTGGTCGAGTATGGCTACCTGACCCCCGCGCAGGCCGACGCCGCGCGCCCCTACGAGGTGCGCTGGGAGGACGGCCGCTACATCGGCCACGGCGAGGGGGGGTAGCTCGGGCGGGCGCGGGCGCCGTTAGTCGAACGGGTTGCGCACGACGACGTCGCCGAACCGCTGCCCCGCGTTCAAGTCCTCGGTCAGCAGCGTGGTGCAACCAGCTCGCTGCGCCGCGGCGACGACGAGCGCGTCCCAGATCGAGAGGCGGGCGGCCCCCGCGAGACGAATCGCGTCCATGACGAACGGCCCATCGCTCTCCACCACCGGCAGCCACGCGATCGACTCGACGCAACGAGCCGCCGTCGCCGCATCGAGCCCGAGCTTGCGCGTCAGGACCGCGTAGAGTTCCTGCATCACCTGCGTGCTGATGACGGCGTCGCCCCGCCGCCCCAACTCATCGACGGCCGCCAAGGCTCGCGACTGCTTGTCCGGTTCGTCGCTCGAGAACAGATAGACGAGGACGTTGGTATCGAGGAACGTCCTACCGCTCATGGAGTTCGTCGCGGCTCCACCGTCGGCCCGCCGTCGGGACCTGGACGTCCGCGATGGTCGCACGCAGGGCCGACATGAACCGCGCAGCGTCGTCGGTCGCCCGCGCATAGTCGACCAGCGCGTCGCGCAGTACGTCCTCGAGGCGCGTTCCTTCGCGCGAGGCGCGCACGGAGGCCGCCCGCAGCGTCGCGTCGTCGACCTGAATCGTGACGTTCTTCATGCCTGGGACGCTAGCACGCGATTCGACGAACGGCCAACGCCGACTCCGATAAACGCATCCAATTCAAACACTTGCGTGGACGTTTGGATGCACGTGGACGCCCCCGCGACTCGACTCGGTCCAACCGGACGGCGCAGCGCCCGACCGCCGCTTTCCTCCCCCGACCCTGCGCGCCTACAGTACGCCGTCGTCCGCGGGGGCGACCGAGGGCGGCGACGAGGGGAGGTTCAATGAGGCGGTGGATGGGCTGGGCGGCCGCGGGGCTGCTGGTGTTGGGCGGGTGCGACGACGGCGACGGCGGGCCGCACCCGCAGGTGGACGCCGCGCCGCAGGACGCCACGACGCAGGACGCGCTGGGGCCGGACGCGGCCGATCCTGACCGGGGCGTGCGCGACGCCGCGCCGCCGGCGGACGCGGCCCCTGCCGACGCGAGCGCCGACGCCGACGCCCCCGACGCGGCGCCGGTGGTCTTCGTCCCCGAGACGCCGGATCAGGAGGCCCTGTACGGCGTCCCCGAGTCGCTGCGCCGCCACCTGCCCGGCCTCGAGGCGCCCGTGCACGTCGTGCGCACCGAGGCCGACGTGCCGCACATCTACGCGGCCAACCGCCGCGACATGGCGCGCGTGCACGGCTTCATCGTGGCCCAGGATCGCTTCTGGATGATGGACCTGGCCCGCCGCCTCGCGCTGGGCCGCCTGAGTGAGCTGGTCGGCGACATCCTCATCGAGACCGACATCACCTCGCGCGCCACCGGCCTGCACATCACGGCGCAGCGGCTGCTGGACGCGCTGGACGCCGACCGCCGCGCCGAGCTGGACGCCTTCGCCGAGGGCATCAACGCCTACGTCACCGCGGCCAAGGCCGGCGAGCTGCCGCCGCCGAGCGAGCTGATGGTGGCCGCGCCGCTCCTGGGCGCGCGCCAGGCCCACGAGCTGATGGAGCCCTTCACCACCCTCGACGTGATGGGCTTCGCCGCGGTGGTCATGGAGCAGAGCACCTGCGCCCGCAGCGAGCTCGACCGCACCGCCGCCCTGCTCGACACCTTCGGCGCCTACGCGCCCGACGCGCCCTTCGCCGCCCAGCGCGAGCAGGCCCTGCGCGACGACATCTTCTACCGCCTCGAGCCCCTCGCGAACGTCTTCACCGTCGGCGGCCCGGCCGAGAAAGCGGCGCGCCCGGTGGGCGGCTTCACCGGCGACGACCCCCCGCCCATCCGCTTGCCGCGCGACCTGCTGCGCCGCGTCGCCGACCGCGTGAACCACTGGCGCGAGCAGGCCACCGACTTCTCGGGCAGCAACGCCTGGGCGGTCGCCGGCGCGCGCACCGCCGACGGCGCCACGCTGCTGGCCGGCGACGGCCACCTGCCCCTCGCCGTGCCCCCTTACTTCCACCAGGCCGGCCTCGACACCGGCGTCCTCGGTGGCGACCCGTGGCACGCCCGCGGCAACTTCATCGCCGGCCTGCCCGCCCTGGGCGTCGGCACCAACGGCGCGGTCGCGTGGAGCTTCACCTGCTTCTTCAGCGACACGATCGACTACTTCGCCGAGCAGGTGCGCCTCGGCGACGACGGCCGCCCCGACGCCAGCATGTTCGGCGGCGAGTGGCGCCCGCTCGAGGTCAGCGAGGAGGTCTACCAGACCCGCCAGGTGCTGCTGCTCGAGAGCCCGGGCGGCCCGGTCACCCAGCCCCTGTTCGTCACCTTCGACGGCCGCCGCCTGCTGTCGATCGAGGGCCACCCGCCCGCCGACGGCGAGGTGGGCATCAACCTGGGCGACGGCCCCGTCGTGCCCGGCGACGAGGACGGCGACGGGGTCGTCAGCGCCGTCTCGGTCGACGCCACCTACCTCGACATCGGCGACGCCATCGGCGCCTACTACGCCCTCGCCGAGGCCACCGATCTCGACCAGTTCCAGGCCACGCAGCGCAAGCTGGGCGTCTTCGGCAGCCACTTCGTCGCCGCCGACAAGGGCGGCCGCATCATGGCCACCGGCTACCACGGCTCGCCCTGCCGCGCCGACCGCCCGCGCACCGAAGACGGCCGCCGCTTCGCCCCCGGCGCCGATCCGCAGGTGGTCGTCGACGGCACCACCTACGGCGGCTTCGAGCTGCGCTACGCGGCCGACGGCACGGTCGACGAGTCGGCCCCCGACAGCCCCGCGTGCATGGTGCCCTACGCCGACTTCCCGCGGACCGTCGACCCGCCCGAGGGCTACGTCGTCTCGGCCAACAACGATCCCGCCGGCCTGTCGCGCGACGGCTCGCTGGCCGACGATCCCATCTACATCGGCGGCCCCTGGGCCATCGGCCTGCGCGCCGCGCGCATCGACGCGCTCGTCGCCGAGGTCACCGCGGCCGGCACCGCCACCATCGCCGACATGGCGCGCATCCAGGCCGACACCCGCTCGGCCACGGGCCTGCGGTGGGGGCCGGTCTTGTCGCAGGCCATCGCGCGCGGCCGCGACCTGCAGGCCGTCGACGAGCTCCTCGAGGGCGCCGACGCCCGCATCGCCGCCCTGTACGCCGCGAACCAGGCCCGCTTCGACGCCGTCGCCACCCGCATCGACGCCTGGGTGGCCGCGGACGCGCCCACGCCCTCGGGCGTCGAGACCTTCTACGATCAGCCCGCCGAGGGCGACGCGGCCATGGCCGTCGCGACCATGATCTTCAACAGCTGGCTGGGCCACATGGTCGAGTGGACGGTGGGCGACGAGCCGCGCACGCCGGGCGACCGCCTCACGGACGACCGCACCGAGGGCCGAACGCTCGACAACCTGCTGGCCGGCCGCGGCCCGGGCAACCCGCGCAACCTGACGTCGTGGGACCCCGACACCGAGGAGTCGGTCTTCTTCGACGTCCTCGGCACCGAGGAGATCGAGAACAGCGACGAGGTGATCCTGCTCGCGCTCGCCGACGCGCTCGACTTCCTGGCCGGCCCGCCCGCCGAGGACGGCGAGGGCGGCTTCGGCACCGACGACATGGACGCCTGGCTGTGGGGCCTGCGCCACACCGTGCGCTTCGAGTCGATCCTGGCGCCCTTCGTCGGCGACATCGGCGGCTTCGGCGCCCTGCTCACCCGCTTCGGCATCACGCCCGACAACCTGCCGCTGACCGAGGGCCCGCTGCCCGAGGGCGATCCCCGCCGCGACCTGATCGGCTTCCCGCGCCCCGGCGATCAGTACAGCGTCGACAACGCCGATCCCGGCCTGCGCCCCCGCAACTTCGAGTACCGCGACGGGCCGGTGAAGCGCCTGGTCATCGCCCTGCACCCCGACGGCCGCGTCGAGGGCCAGAACATCATCCCCGGCGGCCAGTCCGGCCTGACCAGCTCGCCGCACTTCACCGATCAGGTGGCGCTGTGGCTGGGCAACGAGGCGCTGCCCCTGCGCTTCCACCTCGACCAGGTGGTCGAGGGCGCGGTCGGCCGCGAGGTGTACCTGCCCTGACCGGACGCCGTCCGGTCGCCGCGTCGGCGATCAGTTCACCGTGGCGGTGCAGCGCACGGTCACGACCCCGGCCGCGGTGATCCGCACCGCGGTGACCAAGGCGCCGCGGCAGTCGCCGTCGGCCACCTCGACCTTGGGCGCGACCGTCGAGCGCAGGGCGCCCTCGCTGACGAAGAGGTCCTCCACGAGCAGCCCGCCCTGGTGGGTCATCGTCGTACCGCTGAAGACGAAGCGCGCCCGGTTGCGCTGCCCGATCTCGAAGCGCGTCGGATGGAACCCGACGCCCCGCACGTCGTCGATCCGCTGCGTGCCCACCAGGCGGAAGCCGTTGACGGTGCGCGCTCCCCCGGCGTCGCCCGACACGCGCAGGTCGCCGTTCACGACGCTGGGATCGAAGACGTTGAGCTCGTCGGCGCGCAGCTCGGTCAGCTGCAGGCCGCCGGCATAGGTCAGCCCGATGTCGCCGCTGTCGAGCACCAGCGGCCGGCCGCCCGCGGGGCCCACCTCGGCCAGCCGCGCCCCCTGCAGGTCGAGGCTCTGCGTGATCGCCAGGCCGTCCGCGAAGGCGACCGTCTCCCCCCCGGGGTTGATGGCCGCCACGCCGGTCGCCGGGCCCGACAGGCCGAGCCCCCCGCGCACGTCGAGCCGGCTGCCCCCGGTCGTCCGCACGGCGTGGGGGACCGACTCGATGGCCTGCCGCCCCGAGAGCGCGACGCCGTCGACCTCGAGCGAGAGCCACAGCCGCTCGGCGTCGGCCGCAACGTCGGCGAGGGGCGTCACCGCGCCCAACGACACGCCGAAGCGCCCGCCGATGAGCTGCACCGGCTGCGTCTCGCTCCACACCGCGCAGTCGTTGCAGTCGGGCCCCGTGTGCAGCCGGAACGTGACCGCGCGCTCGCCCTCGGCGGGCTGGCCGTCGAGGGTGAGGAAGCCGCGATAGGGCAGGCGCACCTCCGCGCC
>JAUHXL010000346.1 GCA_030426945.1 bacterium | reverse complement strand
TCGCTTTCCCGGTGATCGAGCGCCTCGAGGCGCTGTTGATCCGGCGCCCGGAGAGCGACGTTCTCTGAACCCGGCGGGCGGGCGAGCCGCCCGGGCCGGGGGCGCGCGCGATCCGCACCGTCCCGCGCCCCGGGCCGCCTCGCGGTCGGGTGTGCCGGGGGGACGCGCAACCGGTTGGACTGGCCGTCCGCATCTGCTAGGTTGGCCCGACTTTTTTCCCGGGACCCCTGGGATCGCGCCCCGTCGGGCGCAGTGGCGGCATGTCGGACGTCTACCTCGATTCATCGGCCGTCGGTTACCGCGCGCGTGCGCGGCGCCTCACGTTGGTGGCGGTCGGTGCGTTCGCGGTGCTCTTCCTCCGGCTGGGCCACCTGCAGCTGCTCGAGGGCGACGAGCTCGAGGCGGCGTCCACCCGCAACTTCGTGCGCACGGTGGTGCTGCCGGCCGACCGCGGCACCATCTATGATCGCAAGGGCCGCGTGCTCGCGATCAACCGCCCCAGCTTCGACCTCTATGTGACGCCCGCGCAGGTCAAGGATCTCGACGGCCTCATCGCCGGGCTGCGGGACGTGCTCGAGCTCGACGAGCTGGATCTCGTCCGCCTGCGCGAGCGCATCGAGGAGCCTCGCGGCATGTGGCGCTTCCGCGCCATCCGCATCGAGCGCGACATCGATCGCAAGCGCGTCGCCGTCGCCGAGTCCCTGCGCGCGCGGGTCGACGGCCTGTCGATCCGGGTGCGCTATCAGCGCGACTACCCCGAGGGGCGCGTGGGCGCCCACCTCGTCGGCTACCTGGGCAAACCCACCGCCCAGGAGCTGGAGAAGGACGTCGAGGAGCGCTACCGGGCGGACTCGATGCTCGGGCGCTTCGGGCTCGAGCGGCGCTTCGAGTCGGTGCTGGCGGGGCGCGACGGCTTCGAGCGCTACGTGGTCGACGCCCGCGGCGCCCGGCAGGACGACGGCTGGGGCGAGCGCGCGATGGCGGCGATTCAGTCGGCCCGGCCCCCCGAACGCGGGCACGACATCACGCTGACCGTCGACATCGACGTGCAGCGGATCCTCCACGAGGCCCTGGCCGACTACGAGTCGGGCTCGGCGGTGGTGATCGATCCTCGCGACGGCACCGTGCGCGGCATCCTGTCGAAGCCCGCGTTCGACCCCAACTTGTGGTCCGGGCGCCTCACGCCGGAGCACAAGCGGGAGGTCGACGAGAGCCCGTACCACCCGATGCTCGACAAGAGCGTGCACGCCTACTTCCCGGGGTCGGTCTACAAGGTGGTCACCGCCCTCGCGGCGCTCGAAGAGGGGGTCCTCGATCCGGAGGAGCCCATCGAGAGCCCCGGCTCGTACGAGTACGGCAACCGCACCTTCCACTGCCACAAGCGCTCGGGGCACGGATCGGTCGATCTGAACGGCGCGATGGCCGCCTCGGCCGACGTCTATTTCTACAAGCTGGGCGAGACGATGGGCATCGACACCCTCGCCCGCTATGCCCGCCGCTTCGGCTTCGGCGAGCGCCCGGGCTTGGGCATCAACGGTGAGCAGTCGGGCACCGTGCCCACGCGCGCGCACCACGAGGCCAACACCAAGGGTGGCTTCCAGCATGGCCTGGCGCTGTCGACGGCCATCGGCCAGGGCGACGTGCGCACCTCGCCTCTGCAGATCGCGCTCGCCTTCGGCGCCCTGGCGAACGGCGGCACCTTGTTCCGCGCGCGGGTGGTGGATCACATCCGCACCGAGGACGGCCGGGTCGTCAGCCGCTACGACTCGAAGCCGGTGGGCACGCTCGAGGCGGACGAGGAGCACATCCTGGCGGTCAACCGCTCCCTCGAGCGCGCGGTGAACGATCCGGAGCTGGCCACCGGGCACCTGGCGGCGGTCGCCGGCGGCCGGGTGGCGGGCAAGACCGGCACCGCGCAGGTGCGCAAGATCGTCCGCGGCCACATGCGCCAGGCGGTCAACCGATTCCAGGATCGCGACCACGCCTGGTTCGCGGCCTTCGCGCCCTACGAGGCCCCCAAGCTGGTGGTCGTGGTGTTCCTCGAGCACGGCGGCTCGGGCGGCAAGGACGCCGCCCCGGTGGCGCGCCGCATCATCGAGGCCTACCACCAGCGGATCGAGCAGGTCTTCACGACCACCGCCCGAAACGAGGCGAAGCCGCGATGACCCGCGCCGCTGCCGCGGTCGGGCGTATCGACTGGACGGTGGTGGGTCTGGTGGTGGTGCTGGGGGCGGTCAGCGTCATCAACCTGCACAGCACCTCGATGGCCACCGGCACCACGGTGTACCTCAGGCACCTGTACTGGTTGGTCATCGGTCTGGGCGTCATGGCCGCGGTCGCGGCGATCGACTATCGCAACCTGCAGCGGTTGGCGCCGGCGTTCTACGGCACGGTGGTGCTGCTGCTGGCGCTGGTGCTGGCCGTCGGCAAGGAGGTCAACGGCTCGCGCCGCTGGCTCGACCTGGGCTTCGTCGGCTTCCAGCCCTCCGAGCTGGCCAAGCTGGCGATCATCCTCACCCTGGCCAGCTGGTTCCAGCGCGTGCCCCGACCCGGCGGCTATACCCTGCGTGATCTGATCCCGGTGGCGCTGCTGCTGGGCGTCCCGATGTTCCTGGTGCTGCAGGAGCCCGATCTGGGCCACACGCTGATGCTGCTGTTCATCGGCGGCTCGATGCTGGCGTACGAGCGCTTCGAGAAGCGGGCGATGCTGTCGGTGCTGCTCGTGACCGTCTTCTCGGCGCCGCTCATCTGGTCCTTCGTCCTGCGCGACTATCAGAAGGATCGGGTGCTGACGCTGCTGGACGGCAAGGCCGACATGCACGGCGCCGGCTGGCACGCCCGGCAGGCGCGGGTGGCGGTGGGCAGCGGCGGGCTGGTGGGCAAGGGGCACGGGGACGGCACGCAGGTGGCGGGCGGCTTCCTGCCCGAGAACCACACCGACTTCGTGTTCGCCCACCTCGCCGAGGAGCACGGCTTCCTGGGCGCCGCCCTGGTGCTGGGCATCTACCTCTTCCTCATCTTGGCCGCCCTGCGGAGCGCGGTCCAAGCGCGAGACAAATTCGGGGGCCACGTCGCCGTCGGCGTCGGGGCCCTGATCTTCTGGCACGTGGTCATGAACATCGGCATGGTGCTCAACATGCTGCCGGTGACCGGCGTGACGCTGCCCCTGATGAGCTACGGGGGGACGTCGGTGCTGACCGTGATGGCCGCCCTCGGCCTGTTGCTGAACATCAACCTGCGACGTACCGTGTTCTGATCGCGTCCCCCTCGAGTCCGTGGGGGACGCCCCGGCCACGGTTTCCGAACCCAGAACAGAAGGAGAGAGCGCATGGGCGCCTACGTGAACGTGAGCGACGCCGACTTCCAGAGCGAGGTGCTCGAGAGCGACCTGCCGGTGCTGGTCGACTTCTGGGCCCCGTGGTGCGGCCCCTGCCGCGCGATCGCCCCCCACGTCGAGACGCTGGCCACCAAGTACGCCGGGAAGCTGAAGGTGGCCAAGGTCAACGTCGACGACAACCAGCGGATCGCCGGCCAGCTGGGCATCCGCGGCATCCCCGCGATCATGGTGTTCCACAAGGGTCAGGTGGCCAACCAGATGACCGGCATGCCGCCGAACCCGCTGGCCAAGCTCGAGAGCCTGGTCCAGGGGCTGGTCTGAGCGTCGGCGCGGATCGGATGCCCCTGCACCTGCGCCTGACCGGGCGGCGGGTGCTCGTGGTCGGCGCGGGGCCGGTGGGGCGCCGGCGCGTGGCCGCCGCGCTCGGCGGCGGGGCGCAGGTGCGGTGGGTGGCGCCGGATGTGCCGCCGAGCCCCGTCGTCGCCGAGGCGGTCGCGGCCCCCTTCGCCCCCGCGCACCTGCGCGATGTCCTGCTCGCCTTCGCCTGCGCGCCGCCCTCGGTCAACGCGACGGTCGTCGAGGCCGCGCGGGCGGCGGGGGTGCTGGTCGGCCGGGCCGACGCCCCCGAGGAGGGCGACCTGGTCGTCCCGGCCGTGGTCCGCCGGGGCCCGGTCACCGTGGGGCTGACGAGCGGCGCGCCCATGGCGACGGTCGCCCTGCGGCGCGCGCTGGAGGCCGCGGTGCCGGACGCGTGGGGCCTCTTCGCGGCGCTCGTGGCCGAGGCGCGTGAGCGCCTGGCGGGCGGGGCGGAGCGAACCCGTCGCCTGCGCGCCCTGGCCGACGGGCCCCTGCTCGCGCTGCTGGTGCGCGGGGACGTCGAGGCCGCCCGCCGGTTGGCCGAGCGGGCGTAGCGCCGGGCGGGCGCCCGTGGTACAAGCGGCCGATCCGGAGCGGGCCGCACGAGGGAGCGGTGGACACACTCTTCGCCATCGGCGCCGGCGCGTACGGCGCCACGACCGTCGGCTACCTCGCCTCGCTCTGGAGCGCCCGCCCCGCCGTGGGCGATCTGGCGCGCTGGACGCTGCGCCTGACGCTCGGGTTCTGGACGATCGTGCTCGCCTGGTGGGCGTTGGAGGCGGGCATCGCCGGCGGCACCCGGCTCTGGCTGGGCCTGTCGGCTTGGGGCCTGGGCGTCCTGTACCTGGGTCTGCTGCGGCGCTATCCGGTGCAGGCCCTCGGCAGCTTCATCACCGCGCTCGCGACCATCCTCGCCACCCTCGGCCTGTTCGTCGCCAACCCCACCCACGTCCCGGGCGGCCCGGTGGCCGACTGGCTGCTGTGGGTGCACATCGGGCTGGCCTTCGTCGGCGTCAGCGCCTTCGGGTTCGCCACCGCGGTCTCGCTGGTCTACCTGCTGCAGCAGCGCATGCTGAAGCGCAAGTCGCGCAGCGGGCTGCGCCGCCGTCTGCCGCCGCTGCAGGTGCTGGATCGGCTGTCCCTGCGCAGCATCATCATCGGCTTCCCCTTCTACACCGTCGCCCTGCTGCTCGGCAGCGTGCAGGCGGTGCGCGAAGGCGAGGGGACGCTGAAGGTGAACTACGTGCTCGCGGTGGTGTCGTGGGTCATCTACGGCTTCGTGCTGCAGGCGCGGCTGGTCGCCGGCTGGCGCGGGCCCCGCGCGGCCATGGCGACCACCGCGGGCCTGGCCGTGGCGATGGCCGTCGTCGTGTTGTACAGCCTGGGGTTGGGCTGATGGGGCTGCCGCCGCGGCTCGTCGTCCTCGGCTTGTCGCACCGCACCGCACCGGTCCAGGTGCGGGAGCGGTTCGCCATCCCCGAGGACGCCCTGTCGGACACCGCGGGGCTGGCGCGCAAGGCGGGCTTTCGCGAGTCCTTCGTGCTGTCCACCTGCAACCGCGTGGAGCTGTACGCCACCACCGACGATCCCGCGGTGCACAGCGACGCGCTGGCCGACGTGCTGGCCACGGTCGGCAACGCGCGGGTCTCGACCGTGCGCCGCCACGTGTACGCGCACGACGACGCCTCGGCCGTGCGCCACCTGTTCCGCGTCGCCGCCAGCCTCGACAGCATGGTGGTCGGCGAGCCCCAGATCCTCGGGCAGATGAAGACCGCCTTCGACGCTTGCCGGGCGGGGGGGCTGACCGGGCCCGCGCTGAACCGGGCCGTCGAGCGGGCCTTCAAGGTCGCCAAGCGCGTGCGCACCCAGACCGGCATCGGCCGGCACGTCGTGTCGATCAGCAGCGTGGCGGTCGACCTCGCGCGGCAGATCTTCGGCGACCTGTCGAGCCACACGGCGGTGCTGGTGGGCGCGGGCAAGATGGGGGAGCTGGCCGCGCGGCACCTGGTGAACGCGGGCATCGACTCGCTGTGGGTGGCCAACCGCAGCATCGACCGCGCCCAGAAGGTGGCCGAGGCGCTCGGCGGACACCCGCGCGAGCTCGACGAGCTGCCGCGCCTGCTGGTCGAGGCGGACATCGTCGTCACCAGCACCGGCGCGCGCGGCTATCTGATCGACAAGAAGGGCATGAAGGCGGCGCTGAAGGCCCGCAAGTATCGGCCCATCTTCCTGATCGACATCGCCGTGCCGCGCAACGTCGACCCGGCGTGCAACGCGCTCGACAACGTCTTCTGCTACGACGTCGACGACCTGACCGGCATCGCCAACGAGAACCTCGCCACCCGGCAGCGCGAGGCCGAGGCCGCCGAGGGGCTCGTGGCGGACGAGGCTCAGCGCTTCCTGCGCGAGCTCGCGGTGATGGACGTCAAGCCCACCATCGTCGCGCTGCGCCGCAAGGCCGACGCCTTGAAGGCGGGTGAGCTCGAGCGCGCGATGCGGCGGCTGGGCGACCTGGATCCGAAGCAGGCCAAGGCCGTCGAGGTGTTGGCGGACGGGCTGATGAACAAGCTGCTGCACGACGTTCAGATGAACCTGAAACGATCGGCGGCCGAGGGTGACGACGAGCTGGTGCGCGCGGCGCGCGCCCTCTTCGCCCTCGAGGACGAGGAGGACGCATGAAGATCCGCATCGGCACCCGAGGATCGGCGCTGGCGCTGTGGCAGGCCGAGCACGTGGCCGCGCGCCTGAAGGTCGCCCACGGCGACGCGGTCGACACCGAGCTCGTGATCTACAAGACCACCGGCGACCACATCCTCGACCGGCCGCTGGCCGAGATCGGCGGCAAGGGGCTGTTCACCAAGGAGCTCGAGGTGGGGCTCGAGGCCGACGAGGTGCAGATCGCGGTCCACAGCATGAAGGACATGCCGACGGCGCTGCCCGAGGGCATGGTGATCGGGGCGGTGCCCGTGCGCGGCGACGTACGGGACTGCCTCGTGCGGCGGGCCGGCGACGACGCGCCGATGCAGCGCATCGGCACCGCCAGCCTGCGCCGCGGCTGCCTGGCGCATCGCCGCTGGGGCGACGCCTCGGTCCACTCGATCCGGGGCAAGGTCGAGACGCGCGTGGGGCGCCTGCACGAAGACGGCGAGCGGCGCATGGACGGTGTGCTGCTGG
Organism: bacterium; assembly: GCA_030426945.1. GTDB lineage: Bacteria > Myxococcota_A > Bradymonadia > UBA7976 > UBA1532 > JACKDN01. The sequence goes on along the minus strand of JAUHXL010000346.1, from coordinate 1,171 downwards.
CCTGGGCGGGGCTGCTGCGCCTCGACATGCCGGACAGCCGCGACGACGTGGTCTTCAGCCCGCTCAACCCGGACGCCTTCATCCCGGCGGTGGGGCAGGGGGCCCTGGCCATCGAGTGCCGGGCCGACGACACGCAGACGCTGGCGCTCTTGGCGCCGCTGCACCACGCGGACACCGCCGCCTGCGTCATGGCGGAGCGCGCGTTCCTGCGCGCGGTCGAGGGCGACTGCCGGGTGCCGGTGGGCGGCTACGCGACCGCCGATCGCGGCACGTTGCGCCTGCGGGCCTTCATCGGCGCCCCGGACGGCAGCGCCTACTTCGAGCACACCGCGCTGGGCGACGATCCCGACCGCCTGGGGGCCGAGGTGGCCCGCGCCGTGCTGGACGCCGGCGGCGCGCGGGTGCTGGCCGAGCTGCGCGGGTGAGCGACGCCGCCTTGGGGCGGGGCTTCGTCTACCTCGTGGGCGCGGGGCCGTGGGAGCCCGGCCTGCTGACGCTGCGCGGCGCCCAGGTGCTGGGCCGGGCGGACGCCGTCCTGTACGACTACCTGGTCAACCCCGCCCTGTTGGCGCACTGCCGCGCCGACTGCGAGCGGGTGCCCGCGGGCGAGCGCCCTCACCGCATCACCCAGGATGAGATCAACGCCGCGCTGGTCGAGCGCGCGCGCGCCGGCCAGACGGTGGTGCGGCTGAAGGGCGGTGATCCCTTCGTCTTCGGCCGCGGCGGCGAGGAGGCCGAGGCCCTCGAAGCGGCCGGCGTGCCCTTCGAGGTGGTGCCGGGCGTCACCGCCGCGGTCGCCGCGGCGGCCTACGCGGGCATCCCGGTCACCCACCGCGGGTTCGGCTCGACGCTCGCCTTCGTCACCGGCCACCCGCGGGCGGATCTGGCCGAGGACGCCATCGACTGGGCCGCCCTGGCCGGGGTGAGCACGGTGGTCTTCTACATGGGCCGCCGCCGCCTGCGGGATCTGGCGGCGTCTCTGATGGCCGCGGGCAAGCCCGGCTCGACGCCGGTGGCGCTGGTGCGGTGGGCCACGCGGCCCGACCAGCGCACGGTGGTGACCACGCTGGCCGAGGCCGCCGAGGCCGCCGAAGCCGCCGAGCTGGCGCCGCCGATGACGATCATCGTCGGCGAGGTGGTGCAGCTCCGCGACCGCATCGCGTGGGCCGAG
>JAUHXL010000345.1 GCA_030426945.1 bacterium | reverse complement strand
GGCGCGGCGCCGAGATCGGCGTGCCCTTCCTGGCCCACGAGCCGGCCGTGCGCGCGGCCGTGCTGGCGAACGGCGGCGGCGGCATCGTCGACTGGCTGCGCATGACGCGCGCGCCGGTCAACCTCGGAGCCCGCATCGGCCTGGCGCTGGCCGACGACGGCCTCAACGGGATGCACGCCGGCCTGCACCTTCTGCAGACCTGGCTGGATCCGCGGGATCCGATCAACTACGGCCGGTTCCTGCGCAGCCCCCCCGAGGGCGTCCCCGCGAAGCACGTGCTGCTGATCCACGGCACGGCGGACAGCGTCACGCCGGCCAACCCGATGGCGCACCTGGCCGTGGCGACGCGGGTGGAGCGCGTGGGGGCCGAGATCGAGCCGCTCGAGGCCGTGTCGGCGGTGGAGCAGGCGCCGGCGCGGGGCAACGTGCGCACGCGCGACGGCGTGCGCACTCAGGTGGTGAAGATGTACGCGCCCGAGGACGGCGCCGATGGCCACGACGTCGTGTTCGACCATCGCGGCACCATCAACGACCTGAACCGGTTCTTCCGCACGCTGCGCGAGGATCCCGAGGGCATCCCGACCGTCGGCGCCGACTGATCGGCGATCAGCCCACCGGGCGGGGCCGCGCCTGGAACACCCACTGGATACCGAAGGGATCGGCCACGCGCGCCTCGACGCGATAGCCGGCCGCGTCGAGCAGCGCCGCGAAGGCGTCCGGGGTGCGGGCGCGGGTGCGCCAGCCCAGCCAGCGGCCCATCTGGGCGCGCTGCGGGTGCTCGGCGGTGCAGGTGGTCAGCAGCGCGCCGTCCGGGCGGAGTCGGCCGCGCAGCGCGTTGAGGTGGCGCACGACCTCGGCGTCGTCGAGGTACTCGGACAGGCCCACGTAGAGCACGAGGTCGAAGGGGCCCGCCGGGCATTGCTCGACGGTGGCGTTGACCACCTCGGCCTCGGGGCAGCGGGCCTTCGCCTGCATCCGCGCGTCGGGATCGGGATCGGCCAGCACCGTGCGCGGGGCGCCGACGGCGGCCGCGTCGCGGGCGCTGCCGCAGGGCACCGAGAGCAGCGCCTCGGGTCCCAGCGCGCGGGCCAGCTCGACGGTGGCCACCCACCGGTGGCGCACCGCGCGCGAGGCGGGGGCGACGTGGACGGCGCGGTCGATGGCCCGCCCGAGCGCCGACCGGCCCGCCGGGTGGTTGCGATACACCTGCTCCATCACGCGCGACGCCCCGCCGAGGCGACGCGCGAGGAAGGGCACCGCGGCGGCCTCGAGCCAGGCGCCGCCGGTGGCGGTGGCGGGCCCGGTCAGGCCGGGCGGCGCCGTGCGCGGGGGGGTGGGCAGCGCACGCTCGGTGGGATCGCGCGCGGCCCCCAGCGTCCACAGCGCCAGGGCCGGCTCGAGCGCCCAGCCGGCCACCGCGAGCGCGTGGCCGAAGCCGTCGCGCACCGCGCTCATCAGGCGCGCGCCCGAGCCCAGGCCGAGCGCCAACAGCGCCGGCGCGCGCGTGCCGGGGGCGGCCAGCAACAACAGCGGGGTCAGCGTCATCAACGGCGGCAGCCCACGCACCAGCAGCGCCACGACCGGATCCGGCGCCACCAGATCGGCGAAGTCCTCGCGGTGGGCGCGCCACCCGAAGGCCGGGGCCGACACCCGGCCCCCGCCCGCCGCGCGACCGTCGCGCAGGTCGACGGTCAGGCCGTGCGCCTTGCGCGCGCGGGCCGCGCGCAGGACCGGCTCGACGCCGACCCCGGGCAGGGCCAGGTCGACGCGGCGCAGCCAGGCGCAGCGTCGATCCGCGAAGCCGGCCGGGTTACGAGGATCGGCCACCGCCGGCGCGCCGGCGAAGTCACGACGCCAGCGCTCGACGGCAAGCGCCGCGACGCCCCCGCGCGGCGTCGGCAGCACCGAGACGAAGTCGGCGCCGCAGGCAGCCAGTCGGCCGGGCAGATCGGGCGGCACCTCGACGCCACCGCCGAGCACGAGGACGCGCTGGGGACCGTCGACCGGCGGGGTCGGCCCACGCAGCACCTGCGTCGGCGGCGGCTCGAGGGGCGGCGCCTCGCCACCCTCGGGCAGCCACAACGTGTAGGGCGGCACCACCTCGGTCGGCGTCGGCAGCCCCACCGGGCCCGGCCGCGCCGAGGACAGCAGCACCAGGCCCCACAGGCCGACCAGCAGCCAGGCGACGACGATCACCCTGCACCTCGCGCCGCACGCGCGCGCGGAACCTTCGCCGGCAACGTGTTAACCTGCCGCGCCATGGATGCTCCTGTCCCCCTCGAAGCCCCGCCTTGCCCCGTCTGTGGGGGCGAAGACTACGCGCCCGTGTTGACCGGCGCGCGCGACCACGTGTGGCGCAAGCCCGGCACCTTCGACCTGCAGGCCTGTCGCGGTTGCGGCCTGGTGGCGCTGCGCCCGAGGCCCACCCCCGACGCCCTGGGGTTCTACTACGAAGGCACCTACTCCGGCGAGGGGGAGGACGGCATGCGCGGCTTCCAGACCGAGAGCGGCCTGGGGCGCCTCATCAGCCGCTATCGACTGGGGGTGATGCGCAAGGTGCGCGCGCTGGGCCCCGCCGACCATGTGCTCGACGTGGGCTGCAGCTACGGCGGCTTCCTGCGCGTCGCCCGCGCCGACACGGGCTGCCGCACCAGCGGCATCGATCTGGACGCAGGCAGCATCGAGAAGGCGGTCGACCGCGACCAGGCCACCTACCACGTCGGCCTGCTGACCGACGTCGATCTGCCCGCGGGCGACTTCACCACCATCACCTTCTTCGAGTCGCTCGAGCACCACACCGAGCCGGTCGCCGCGCTCAAGCGCGCCCACGCCCTGCTGGCGCCGGGCGGCGCGTGCGTCGTCGAGGTGCCCAACTTCGGCGGCTTCTGGCGCCGCGTGTTCGGCACGAGCTGGCTGCCCCTGCTGGTGCCCCAGCACCTGTTCCACTTCACGCCGGCGACGTTGGTCCGCACCTTCCAGGCCGCGGGCTTCCGCACCGTCGCCCACCACCAGACGATGTTCTATCCCCTCGAGGGCGTCGCCAGCCTGGGCATCTGGCTGGCCCGCGTCACGAAGGCGCCGCCGATGGGCACCCCGCCCTCGTGGCGCACGCCCCTCGACATCGTCATGTTCCTGCTGCTGGTCGCGCTGTGGTTCGTCGTCGAGCTGCCGAGCCAGGCGATCCTGCGCTGGACCGGCCTCGCGGGGCACCAGATGGCCATCGCGATCAAAGAAGAAGACGCCTGACGCTCAGCTGGGTGTGATTCAGATCCGTGAGTCCGCCGTACGCCCCGCCAGGATGGTCGGGCCGTCAGCCTTCGGGGATCAGCTTTCAGCCCCGGCGCGGCGATCGGACCTTCTGCCGGGCAGCCCGGCGCCCCGAGCTCGCCGGGCGGTTCCGAAGTCTGCACGGCGTGCGGAGCCCGGCTGACAGCTGACCGCTGATAGCTGACAGCCGGTCGGACCGGCCACCGACGGCCCGTGAGGACACCCGCTCAGCTCGGCCCCTTGACCGGCCGCAGCACCCCGTCGCTCGCCACCAACGGCCCCTGGTCTGCCAGCCCGGGCGGCAGCTTGCTCAGCACCCGCGTCGGATCACGCACCAGGAAGTAGTCGTTGGGCACCATGCGCCCGCTGGCCATCCAGAAGCCGGTCCCCACGCGGCAGCGGTGCCCGAAGGCCGAGCCGAGGAAGCGCGTGCCCGTCGAATGCAGGGCGCCGTCGAGGGGCACCCGGATGTCCTGATCGAAGTTGAGATCCATCGTGAACGCGCCGCCGGTGGTGATGGCGCGCCGGCCGATCACGCACTGCTGCATCAGGTACTGGGACGCGACCGCCTCGGGGTACAGCACACAGAAGCGCAGGAAGCTCTGCTCGGCCACCACCGCGCGGTCGCCGAGCACGCACAGCTCGACCTGCGCCACCGGCATCACCTGGACGCCCTCGCCCAGGGTGCTGAACATCACCCGCGCGTACGGACCGATCACGCAGCCGGGCCCCAGGGTGCTCCCCTCGATCACCGCGGTCGGATGAATGTCGCAGCCCTTGCCGATGCGGTTCAGCTTGCCCAGCACCCGCCACTTGTTCAGCGAGAAGGACCGCAGCACCCCCCACAGGCCGCGCAGGACGAACTGCCAGGTGGGCGTGTTGCGCAGCTCCAGCCCGCCGACCAGCTGGTTGACCCACAGCACGTGCACCCAGTGGTGCACCGTCATCACCGGGTGCTTCGCCAGGCCGATCTGCATCGTGCCGCCGTCCTGGTAGAAGGCCGGCGCGGGGAACTCGATCACCTTCTCGTCCGGGTCGACCACCACGTCGACGGGCGCGGCGCCCGCCGCGCTGATCACCCGGATGGCGTCGAACCGCCACCCCGCCTCGCAGGCCACGACCCCTGGCTGCACCGGCGTGGTCTGCACCCCGAAGCGGGACTGCTTCAGCACGAGGACGGCGTCGCGCCCGGCGGCGCCCTCGACGAACGCGCGCAGGGCGCCCGCCGTGGTGAACAGCGTGTCCGGGATGATCAGGCAGGGGGGCGTCGGCGCGTCGATGCGGGTCAGCCCGGCGCCGGTGATGGCCTCCTCGAGCCAGGCCGAGAGCGGGCGGTTGTTGACCGGCGTCTCGCCCACCGGATCGCCGAAGGGCTCGATGCGCCGGCCGGTCGGCTCGACGAAGACGTTCATGAGGGCCCGGCTACTCCTCGCTGACCGACAGCTCGAAGTTGCCGAAGGTGGCGGCGTCGGCGCCGGTGCCCTGGATCTCGACGTCGCTGAGGATGGCCGCGATGACGGCGGTGTGATCGGCGTAGCTGGCCGCGACGTACAGCGTCAGCGGCAGCGTCACGTCGGTCGCGGTGAGGGTGATCTCGTCCCGGCGGGCCGCGTAGGTCACCTGATCGAGCTGCTCGGGATCGCTCGGCATCACGAAGTGCACGACGGGGGGATCGATGCTCACCCGGTCGAAGCCGTCCGAGGTGTTCAGGTAGGGCACCTCGCGCCCGCCGAACATCACCGTGCGGTTCTCGGTGGCCGCGCGACCGTCGCTGCCCAGGTTGCCCTCGAGCCGGAAGCTGACCGGCCGCGCATCACCCGGCTCGGCGGGCGCGAAGTGCAGCCGCCAGATGTTCGTGTTCACGAAGCTGCTCTCGACGGTGAAGCCGTAGTCGCCGGCCATGCCCATCCGCGTGCCCAGCGCCGGGCTGACGCGCGCCTCGTCTTCGCCGTGGGTGATGCTGATCAGATCGCCGTAGCAGTCGAAGGCGCCCGCGCCGCCGTCCTCCCAGCACGCGTCGGTGATGTCGGGCGTGGCCACGTAGCCCGCCGGATCCTCGAAGCGGACCGGCTCGCCGGCGCTGGCCCAGCGCTCCGGCCCGCCCCCGTCGACGATGATGTAGTACTCGCCGGGCTGGGCGTCTTCGAGCCGCACCGTGGGCGTCGGCCGCCCGAAGTGGCCCGCGCAGCCCACGATCGTCTCGCGCTCCTCACAGTTGCGCAGCACCGACACCAACGCCGGGAAGTCGGTCCCCGCGTTGTCGGCGCTCACCACCAGCGTGCCCGCCTCTGCCAGCACATAGCGGTACACCGCGTCCGGCGCGCCCTGCCCACCGCAGCGCGTGGCGTACTGGTCGGCGCCGCCCATGGCCGTCGCCCCGTTGACCGTGCCGTTCGCAGCGATGGGCGTGACGGCCACGCCCTCGCGGCAGTCCTGGCTCTCGCGCACGTCGCCGCGGGCCACGCAGCCGGGATCAGCCGGGAAGTCCGCCAGGCCATCGCCGTCGTCGTCGGCGTCGTTGCCACACTCCGGCGCCTCGGCGGGATCGGCCTCGTCGTCGTCGTCGGCCGTCACGCAGCCGGGATCCGCCACGTCGACCAGCCCGTCGTCGTCGTTGTCCACCCCGTCGCGGCAGCGCGGGATGACGAAGGCCTCGTTGCCCTCGCTGCTCGCCGCCGCGTAGGCGCAGCCGGGATCGTCCGGGAAGTCGACGCGCGCGTCCTCGTCGTCGTCCACGCCGTTGCCGCACACCGGCAGCGGCGCCGGGTTGGCCTCGTCGTCGTCGGCCGCGAAGGCGCACCCGGGGTCACGCGGGAAGTCGATCACGCCGTCACGGTCGTCGTCCGCGCCGTTGCTGCACGTGGGCAGCGCCGCCGGATCCGTCTCGTCGTCCAGCGCGGCATAGGCGCAGCCCGGGTCGAAGGGGAAGTCCACCAAGCCGTCGCCGTCGTCGTCCACGCCGTTGGCGCAGGCGCCGCGATCCATGGGCGCGTCGAACTCGTTGGTGTCGCTGCGCGCGAAGCAGCCGGGATCAAAGGGGAAGTCGGTGCGACCGTCGGCGTCGTTGTCCTCGCCGTCGGCGCAGGTCGGCGGCCGGGCGGGGTCGACCTCGCTGGCGTGACCGCGGGCCACGCAGCCCGGATCCCACGGGAAGTCCACGCGCCCGTCGCGGTCGTCGTCGACGCCGTTGTTGCACACCGGCGGCTCGGCGGGATCCGCCTCGTCGAGGTCGCCCGGGCCCCAGCAGCCCGGATCGAAGGGCCAGTCGGTCGTGCCGTCGCCGTCGTCGTCCTCGCCGTTGCTGCACGCGGGCGTCTGCCCCTCGGGCAGATCCGCCTCGTCCTCGTCGTCGGGCCCGCTGCAGCCGGGATCCAGGAAGTCGCGCAGGCCGTCGTCGTCGTCGTCGCGATCATTGCTGCAGCCGGCGGGCAGGCGCTCGACGTTGACCGCCAGCTTGAACTGCCCCGCGTCGACGTCGCGCCCGTCGACGACGATGAAGTAAGGCCCGGGGGTGGCCTGGCTCAGCACCAGCCGCCCGCCGTTCGCGCCGCCCGCCGCGCCGTCGTCGCAGCCGAGCTGCGTGCCCGAGTCGGCGCACTCGCGCCGCACGTACAGCGCCACCGGGACCGTGGTCTCCGGGAAGCGCGTGCTGATCTCCATGCGCGCGTTGAAGGGCAGGTCGTACCGGAAGACCACCTCGTTGTGATCGCGCCCGCCGCAGCTGCCGCTCAGGCCGTTGCTGCCCTCGGCCAGATCGGCGACGACCTCGGGCGTCTCGCCGAAGAACTCGCGGAAACGCACCGCCCCGCACTGATCCTCTTCGCTGTCGAAGGCCGCCGACGGGCAGCCGGGATCGAGCGGGAAGTCGATCTGCCCGTCCTCGTCGTCGTCCTCGTCGTTGCTGCAGGCGGTCAGGGCCTCGGTCGTCTCGTCGCGATCGAAGGGGCTCGCGCAGCCGGGATCCGAGGGGTAATCGGCGCGGCCGTCCCCGTCGTCGTCGATCGTGTTCAGGCAGGCGGCCAGCGGAATCTCGTTGACGGTCAGCAGCACGACGCCGCCGGCGCCGGCCACGCCGTCGACGAAGATGTAGTAGTCGCCCGGCGTGGGCGACTCGACGCGCAGCGTCTGGCCGGGCGCCGCGCCCTCGCGCTGCGTCTGACAGGCCACCTCGGCGTCGGGCTGCAGGCAGGCCTCCCGGCGGACGTACAACGTGGTCACCACGTCGGTCGCGGGATCGACGGTCGTGACCTCGAGGGCCTCGATCACGTTGGTCAGCCGGTACAGGGCGGCCAACTCCGGGCTTCCCTGCCCGCCGCACGAGCCCTGGCTCTCGAAGACGCCGCCCGCGGTGTTCAGCCGCAGGGGAACGCCGTCCTGCAGGCGCGGGGGGTCGTACTCGTTGCCGCAGGGCCCGCGCTCGTCGTAGTCCGAGGCGGCGGTACAGCCATCGTCCTCGGGATAGTCGATGCGCCCGTCGAGGTCGTTGTCGACCGAGTCCGCGCAGTCCGGCGTCACCGGCTTCGCGCTCTCGTCGCGATCACCCCGCCCCGCGCAGCCGGGATCCTCGGGGTAGTCGATGCGCCCGTTGGCGTCGTCGTCCAAGCCGTTGGCGCAGGCCGGGAGCGTCGGCGGATCGCGCTCGGTCTCGTCGCCGGCCGCGCTGCAACCCACGTCGTCGGGGAAGTCGACCGCGCCGTCCCCGTCGTCGTCGAGGCCGTTGTTGCACTCGGGCGGATCGCCCTCGACCGTGCCCTCGGTCTCGTCCACCGACGAGGTGCAGCCGT
>JAUHXL010000344.1 GCA_030426945.1 bacterium | reverse complement strand
GCCCGCGCCGTCGGTGCTTCCCGCGCCGTCGCCACCCCCGGCCCTGGCGCGCGCGCAGGCGCACGCGCGCGCCGAGCTGTACCGCAAGCAGGGCGAGGTGCCGCTGCCCGACGCGCTGCCCGAGGCCTTGCGCGCGGCCATCCCACCGGGCGACCGCAAGGTGGTGGTCATGCAGCGTACGCGGCACATGCGCCTGTCGAAGCCGGCGGCCGACGCGCGGCGCAGCATGGTGCGGCTGCTCACGCTGCACCGCGACGCCGCGCTGGACACCTGGCTGCGCGCGGCGTTGGCCAAGGGCAACTGGGTGGTGGCGGGGGCGCCGCTGGTCGGCACCCACGACCGGGGCGCGCGGGGGCGGCTGACGGTGCGGATCGAGGCGCTGCCCGAGGAGCCGACGGCGGTGGAGCTGATCCTGGACGACACCGACCCCCAGACACCGGTGGCCGCCGCCGCCGAGCTGCTGCCCGTGGCGCCGGTCTGGCTGTCGGCGGTGTCGGCGCCGGTGATCGGCTTCGAGGTGGGGCGCTTCCACGGGCGGCGAGGGGGCGTCCACAGCACCGACGTCGATCGGCTGGCGCTGGCCGTGCGGGCGCCCGATCCGGCCGCGGTCCGCGCCGCCGCCGAGGCGGCGGCGCTGGCCGCGGGCTACGCGCGCGACGCGAAGGCACCGCATCTGTTGCGGCACCCCGACCGGCTGACGCTCAACTCAGACGTGGTGGGCGACGTCCTGGTGCTGCATCACCAGCGGCGCTGGCGTCGGCCCGACGCGGACGCGCCCGACCGCTGAGCCGGCCGGGCGCCCAGGGTCAGTCCTTGCGCTTCACCGCGATGGTCTGGAAGGGCCCGTCGAGCGGATCGTGCTCGAAGGTGGGCAGGCCGTAGCTGGTCCACAGGCGCTCGCCCTCGATGAGGTCGAACTCCATCAGGTGTCGCCCGCGCTCCGCCTTCACGGGCAAGCCCTCCATCAGGCAGACGTCGTCCTCGAGCACCAGCTTGCGCTTGATCTCACCGCCCTCGACGAAGGCGAACACGGCGAACTCGAAGGCCTCGTCCATGGCGCCGACCACCACCGGGCCGATCAGCTCGCTGAGGCGCTGCAGGGCTTCGTCGTTGCGGCACAGTGTCATGGCGAGGTCGCCCGCGATGGCCCAGTCGCCTTGTCTCCAGAAGTACCAGCCCTCGGACCCCAGGTCGCCTCCCAGCTCCTCGGTGTGGGGGCGGACAAAGTCGGCTGCGTCGTAGAACTCTTCGCAGGCGGGACCTTCTTCGGCCAGCTCCACCCCGTAGGCGTCCAGCATGGCGTTCCGAAGTGCTTCGATCGTGGTCTGCGCGGCAATGGCAGACCGGGCGCGGCCCATCGTGTGACTCCTCTCCCTTCACGTCCAGAGGTGCGGCTGTCCACCCCCGACGTGGCATTCTTTCGAGTTCCGGCCTGCTTGGCAAGGCCGGCGCGTGGGGGCGGCGTCGGTGGCCGGCCTCACAGCGCGGGCAGGCAGAAGCCGCCCTGGCCGCCGACCGCGTCGCAGATGTAGCCGTTGGGGCAGTCGGCGTCGCCGGCGCAGGGGCCGGTGCAGCGATCGAAGAGCTCTTCGTCGCTGTCGGCCGCGCAGCTGAAGGCGCCGCAGTAGTCCGCGTTGCCGTTCGGGCAGGTGTAGCCGGCGAGCGGCAGGCAGATGCCCGGGCGGTTGGCGAGGCCGGTGTCGAACACGTCGCGCGCGCACATGAAGCCGGTCGGGCAATCGTCGGCGCTGCTGCACGCGCAGCTGCAGATGCCCCGGTTGGGGTCGCCCGTGCTCAGGCAGTGGGTGACCGCGGCGACGTCCTCGCCCGCGCGCAGGGGGCAGAACTGCAGGCCGCAGGCGTTGGCGTCGCCGGGGCACTGGATGATCTCGCGCGTGCCGGCGATGCACCGCCGCAGGCGGCCGCCCTGGTCGGTGGCGACCTCGCCGCACACGAAGCCGGGCGGGCAGTTGTCGTCGCGATCACAGCCCGAGGCGCAGCTGCCGTAGGTCAGCGCGATGGTCTGATCGGGCGGCGTCACACAGGTGCCCTCGATGACGCAGTCGTTGGCGCCGCGGCAAGGCAGGCCGGTCTCGTTGAAGACGCAGACGTTGACCTGATCGCCCTCCATGAGGCCGTTGTCGACCTCGGGGCAGCCCTGCTTGCCCGGCGGCACCTGCGCGGTGATGCAGCGGTCGGTGCCCGGGCAGCCCTGGTTCGGCTGGCACTGCTGGGTACACACGCCGCGGGCGTCCGCGCCGGCGTACGGGTTCTGCACGCACAGGCCGCTCTGGCACTGGGAGGCGCAGTCGCAGGGCTCCCCGTAGCCGCGATCACCGGGGGGCAGCGCCGCGTCGCGTGCGGGCGGGCGCATGTCGCGCGCGGGCGGGCGCATGTCCGGGGCGGGCGGGCGCATGTCCGGGGCGGGCGGGCCGCGATCCAGATCCGGGCCGACCTGCGCGTCGCGCGCGGGCGGGCCGACGTCCGGCCGGGGCGCGCCGCTGTCCCAGGCGGGCTGGCCCGGCCGAGCGTCCTCGGTGGGCAGGACGCAGCGGCCCTCGACGCAGGGGGCGCCCCCCTGGCAGGGGTTCAGGGTGGGGTGGCACGAGGCCGCGCCCATCGGCACGCAGGCGCCGATGACCGGATCGCACTCCTGGTTGAAGGGGCGGCACTCGTTGTCGAGGCTGCAGCTGGTGACCGGCGCGTAGCAGGCGTTCTCGAAGCAGATCGAGCCCCGCGCGCAGTCGCGGTCGATGCGGCACTCGATCTGGCACACGCCCTCGATACAGGAGAGGGGCAGCTCGCACTCGCGGTTCTCGCGGCATTGCCCGCCGGTGGTGCCGTCCTCGCAGGCGAGGAGCAGCAGAGCGGGCAGGGCGAGGGCGAAGGGGACGAAGCGGCGTCGGCTCATGAGGCGCAGACTACCAGTCGCGGCCGCGTGGGGTCACGTTCGCGAGGTCGTCGGGCCAAGGGCTGGCGAAGGTGAGCAGGGCGCCCGTCACCGGGTGCCGCAGGATCAGCCGCGCCGCGTGCAGCGCCTGCCGGGGCGCGCCGAGGGTGCGGGCGTAGACGCGCTCGCCGAGGATCGGCTGGCCCATCTCGGCGAGGTGGATGCGGATCTGGTGGGTGCGGCCGGTCTCGAGGCGCACCTCGAGGGCCGCGCGCTCCGCGGTGCGGGTGATGGTCGTGTAGCGGGTGACGGCCAGCTTGCCCACGCCGGGCATGGGGCCGGGCGAGGGGCTGCGGCCGTCGCGCACGCGGAAGGTGCCCGGCCGCGAGCCGCGGCGGCCCTGCCCGGCGTCGCGGACGAGCATGCTGCTGATGAGGCCCTCGGCCTCGGCGGGCACGCCCTCGACGACGCAGCGGTAGACGCGCTGCACGGCGTGGGCGTCGAGGGCGTCGCGCAGGGCGCGGGCCACGGCGGCGCTGCGCGCGAACACCAGCAGGCCCGAGGTCAGCTTGTCGAGGCGATGCACCACCTTGGGGCGCCCGCCCTTCTTGCAGAGGGCCGCGGCCGCGTGCAGCGCGGTGCCCGTGGTGTCGCGGGGGGTCGGCGCGGTGACCATGCCGGCGGGCTTGTCCACCACCAGCAGGTGATCGTCGCGGTGCACCACGCGCAGGCCGTCGGCCTCCTCGCGCGCCGGGTTGGGGGCGGCCATGTCGAGCCGGACGGCGGCGCCCTCGGCCACCGGCGTCGCGGGATCGAGCACGCGGCGCCCGTCGACGCTGACCTTGCCCGTCGCGACCGCGTGTCGGGCCTTGCTGTTCGACAGACCGGCCAGGGCGCGCACGGTGGCGTCGAGGCGGCCGGGTGTTTCGACGGTCCAGGTGGTGGGCTTCATGGGCGCATGAGGCGCGGGCGGGTCGGTCGAGGTCAAGCGAAAGTGCGGCGCGCTGGGCGGGTGGCGGCGCGGCGTGGCGATCCGCGGCGAGGCGGCCGGCTTGACGGAGGCGCCGGCGGCGCTACCCTGCGGGCGGCTCGAACCGGAGGTGACTCAGTCATGCGTTACGGTCTGCTGGCGGCGATGGTCCTGGTCGGGTGCGGCGGGGTCGACGAGGCGGAGGCGCCGCCGGCGGTGCCCGCGCGGGCGCCCCTGACCGGCAGCGCGGACGGCGGGGGGGACGCGGCGGACCGGGCCTGCCAGGTGGTGCTGCGCGAGGTGGGCCGCGTGCCCGACGGGCGCGGCGGTTATCTGCTGTCGCCGGCCGGGCGCTGGCTGTGGCGCGGCACCGTGGATCTGGCCGACGCGGCGACCGGCGCGCCGGCGGTGCTCTTCCGCACCCGCCTGGCCGACGGCTGGTACAGCGTGGACGCCGCGCCGGTCGAGGGCGGCCCCGCCGGCTTCACGCGCTACGCCTTCGAGATCGCCGAGCACACGCCCAGCCCCGGCTCGACGAGCACGACCGGCCTGTCGCGCTTCACCATCGACCTGTTGCCCTACGTGGCCGAGGCGGACGGCGGGCGCCTCTTCGATCACAACCGCCGGCCGGGCGACTTCGACACCTACACCCTGGCCGCGGGCGAGAACTTCGCGCTGGCGGACGACCCGGCCGCGTGCCCCGCGGTCGCCGCGGGCGAGGGGCCGGCGACCACCCTGCGCTTCGGCGCCGACTGGTCGGTCGACGCCAGCGGGCCCGTCGTCGAGGGCGGCACGCTGACCGTCGAGTACGCGCTCGAGCGCATCGAGGGCTGCCGCAACACGCACAACGGCCACCCGGGCTGGGACACCCGCGCCTTCGCGCGCTTCCTGCCCGGCGGGCAGATCGTCGACGCCAGCGTGCGCGCCTTCGAGGCCCCCTACGGCGTGCCCACCACGACCGCCTACGCGGTGCCGGCTACCTTCGACGTGCCCGCGGGTGCCGAGGCCGTGGAGCTGTGGTTCGCGCGCATCAGCTACGCCACCGGCACCCCCTGCGAGGCCTACGACTCGGCCTTCGGGCAGAACTACCGCTTCGCCGTCGGCCCGCGGCCGGCGTGGGTGGGGCAGCCGGTCGTGAAGACCAGCCGCGCCGGCGGCCACGCCTGCGACGGCGGCGGCCTGATCACCGAGGGCGTCGGCTACGGCACCTGGGCGCGGGTGCGCGCGGTGATGAGCAACCTGTGCGTGCAGGCCTGGGCGCCCGGCGTCACCGACGCCGCCAGCGTGGACGTCGGCGCGCGCCTGCAGGCGACGCTGCGGTACCGCTGGCAGGGCGAGCAGGCCTGGCGGGCGGCGGGCATGGGCCTGCTCGACCGCGCGGGCAACGACGCGCGCTTCGTCTACGATCTGCGGTCGCTGGATCCCTTCCGCATGTACCGCTGCCCGGACGTGCCGGTGACCACGGGCCCCAACGGCTACGACACCGCGCGGATGGACTTCTACTTCGAGGTCAACGGCGTGGCCCACCGGCGCGCGGACGGCACGGACTTCGTCGCCACCTTCGACGACTACCCGAACAACGACTGGCGCGAGAACAACTGCGGCGAGTGAGCCTTGGGCCTCACGCCTTCGGGCGACCCACCGGCCGGCGGTCGAGGGCGTGAGCGGGTGACCTCACTCGTTCGGGCGACGCACCGGCAGGCGGTCGAGGCGGGCGCCCTCGCCGTCGCGCCGCAGCACCACCTCGCCGGCCGGCCCCTTCAAGCGGACGTGCTGGGCGTCGAGGGCGACGACCTCGACCGGCTGGGCCACGCCCTCCTCGCCCAAGCGGCGGCGCAGGAAGCCGTCGCCGAGCTCGAGGCGCCAGTCGGCGGCGGCGCCGCGGGCGAGGGCGGTGGCGAGGCCGCGGGCGTCGGGATCGAGCGCCGCGGCGTCGGCGGTCAGCCGCGGCACGTCGAGGACCCACACCCCGGTCCACCAGCGCGGATCGAAGGTCGGCGCGGACTCCTCCGGCGTACTGGCGCAGGCGATCAGGGTGACGAGCAGCAGGGGCAGCGGCGGTCGCACGCCGGCACGGTAGCCCGCCGGCGCGGGCGGCTCAACCGCCGGCGAGGATCGCCTCGGCGGCGGCCAGGCCGCTGAGCCAGGCGCCCTCGACGCGCGCGCCCCCCAGCCAGTCACCGGCGGCGCCGAGGCCGATGTCGGCGTCCCAGAGGGCGGCGGGGGCCGCGGGCGCGTGGCGGGGCAGGGCGTAGCGCCAGCGATGCGCCACGCTGCGCGCGGGCGCCGGGCCGAAGCGCGCGAAGGCCTCGGCCAGCGCCGCGGCCACCTCGACGGGATCCGCCTCGAGGTGCTCGGCGCTCCACGCGGCCGTCGCGTGGACGACCCACCGCGGGCCGGGCGGCCGATGCGGCTTGCCCGCGTCCCGGCTGATGAGCGCGAGGGGGCCAATGGTGGGCCGCGCGACATCGAAGGCCAGATCCACCGGCCCCGCGAAGTCGAGCATGGCGGCCCAGGTCGGCTGATAGGGGGCGTCGGCGGCGCGCGCGGCGAGCGCGGGGGCGGGCGCCAGCAAGGGCACGGCCTGCGGCGCCGGCGTGGCGATGATCACCTGGGCGTGGACGCCCAGATCCGCGCCATCGTCGGCCCGAAGGCGCCACCCCGCCCCGGTGGCCACCAGCGACGCGACGCGGCGCTCGGTGCGCAGGTCGAGGTCGTGGGCCAGGTGGCGGGTCAGCGCGCTCATGCGCGGGGTGCCGACCCACTGCACGCGGGCCGGCTGCTGCGGGATGAAGCCGCTGGGGCCGAGCCGGCCGAAGCGCCCGGACCAGGGCGCCACCACGCCCGCGTTCGCCCACAGCCGCACCTGACGCGCGAAGCGCGGCTCCTCGGCCTCGAAGGCGGGGGCGCCGAGGTCATAGGTCGCCGCGCCGTCGCGGCGCGTGGCCATTCGACCGCCCGGGCCACGGGCCTTGTCGAACACGACCACCGTTCGGCCGCGGGCCCGCAGGGCGCGCGCGCAGGCCAGCCCGGCGACGCCCGCGCCCACGACGGCCACCCGGTCGGTGTCGAGGTGTGTCTTCACACCCCCTAGAGACGCCGCGCGTGCGCGGGGTCGCGGACTTGCGCGCGCGACCCGCGTTCAGTGGGGCGCGACCATCACGGCGAGGCGCAGGGGCAGGCTGCGCGTGGGCCGCGCCGGATCGTAGGCCACCCACTCGAGGCTGTCGGGGGGCAGCTTCTCGAGCGCGCACCCGCAGATCCACGCCTTCCCGGTGACGGCGCGGCCGTCCGGCAGCTCGAACGTGTACGGCTGCACGAAGGTGCGCTCGCGCTTGCCGCGGAACATCTCGTGGAGGAGGAAGACGCGGCGGGGGCGCAGCAGGCGCGCCCGCACCGCGGGGGCCGCGCGCAGCAGGCGCACCCGCGCGTGGTTCGCGCGCAGGGTCGACAGGGGGCCGGCGATCACCATCGCGGCGATGAGCACGACGCCCAGGGCGAGGAAGGCGTCCTCGGCGTAGGCCAGCCCCGACAGCGCGAGCGCGGCGCCGAGGACGAGGCCGTCTTTGGCCAGCGCGGCCAGCGGGTTGCGCCACACCCGCCCGCGATAGCAGTCGCGCAGCGTGTACGGGCGGGGCGGCTGATAGGGCAGCCGGGCGCCGGGGGTCACGACGGGTGCACGCTTCACGTCGTGCTCGAATCGTGGGGGCGGTCAGCGGTCAGCGGTCAGCCTTCAGCCGGGCCCGCGGCCGCCCCGGACGCGGCGTCCGCGCGGACCGTGCGCTCTCGGCGGTGGCCCATCGTCGGCGTGGGTGGTGTGGCGGACAGCTGAGAGCCCGCCCGGGTCGAAGATGGGCTGCGCGAGACCATGCTCACGACTTGGGGTGCTGCTGCGGGGGCACGGCGGTGGCGTCGGGGAAGCCGTCGGGGTAGTTGATCTCGGCGTCCGAGCGGCGCACGTAGACCGGCTCCAGGGTGGCCAGGGGCGCGGGCGCGGCGAGATCGATGGCCTCGGCCAGCAGCGCGGCGCGCGGCACGTGCAGGGTGGGCGACGAGGGCACGACGGCGTCGGGGTAGCGACCGCACAGGATGGCGGCGTACTGCAGGGCGCCGTCCCCGAGCAGCGTGATGGGGCCGTCGGGCAGCGTCACCGCGTGGGGGGACACCACCTGGGGGGCGCCGTCGTGGTCG
>JAUHXL010000343.1 GCA_030426945.1 bacterium | reverse complement strand
CCATCGCCCGCCACGCAGTCGCCCGAGGTCCCCATGGAAGCCGCGTTCATCATCCTCGCTTTCGCCGGCGCCGGCGTCGCGTACTTCTACGCGCACGCGCGCCAGAAGCGCTTCGAGGCCGCGCTGCGAACGGTCGCCGACACCTACGGGCTGGAGTTCTCGCCCTCGAGCTGGCGGACGAGCGCCCAGATCGCCGGCACCCTCGACGGCGTCGATGTCGTGGTCGACAGCTACACGCAGGGCAGCGGCAAGTCGTCGCAGATCTACACGCGCGCGCGGGCCAGCGGGCCGCTGCCGGCCGACCTGACCCTGGCCGAGGAGGGCTTCGGCAGCGCGCTGGGCAAGCTGTTCAAGGGCGAGGACATCCAGGTCGGCGACGCCTACTTCGACGGCCGGGTGCTGGTGCGCGGCGACACCTTCGACACCCTCGCCCGGCTGGACGAGGCGGGCCGAGACGCGGTGCTCGACGGCCTGGCGGCCGACGCCCACGTGACCGACGGCGAGGCGATCACGCGGCGCAGCGGCCACATCGACGAGGTCCACGCGCTCGACGCGATGCTGCAGACCGTGCTGAGCCTGGCGCGGGCCCTCGATCACGGCGGCGATCCGGGTGGGCGGCTGGCGCGCGCGGTGGGCGCCGATCCCAGCGTCGGCTATCGCCTGCGCGCCCTCGAGGCGCTGCTGGCGCGGCGGCACCCCGCGGCGCAGGACGCCGCGCGCGCGGCCCTCGACAGCGACCACGCGCCCCTGCGCTTGCAGGCCGCCATGGCGATCGGGGCCGAGGGCGCGCCGATCGTCGAGGCCGTCGCCTGCGATCCGCGGGCCCCCGAGGCGGTCCGCCTGGACGCCATCGGGTGGCTGGGGCGCAACCACCCGACCCCCGATCCCGTGCTCGAGGCCATCGCCGCCGACGCGCGTGGCGGCGTCGCCGCAGGCGCGATCGAGGCCCTCACCGCGCGCGGCAAGCCGACCCCCCTCGACACGTTGGTCCGCCACTCGACGGCCGACGACGCCGGCCTGCGCGCCCGAGTGGCCCGCGCCCTCGGCGCCCACAAGGACGCCCCGGCCGCCGAGGCCGCGGCCCTGACGCTGCTGAAGGACGACGTCGTCGAGATCGCCATCGCCGCCGCGCGCGCCCTGCTGCGCGTCGGCAGCGTCCGCGCGGTGCAGCCCCTGCAGGCGCGCGGCGAGGGCCTGCTGACCAACGGCGACCTCAAGCAGGCCACCCGCGCCGCGGTCGAGGCCATCCAGAGCCGGCTGGGCGACGTGCAGCGCGGCGGCCTGAGCATCGCGGCCGACGCCGGCCCGCGCGGCGGCCTGGCCGTGGTCGACGAGGAGTGAGGGGGGCACTATCCTGCACCGTGGAGGTGAGCCCATGAGCGTCGTCGAACCGAGCCTGCCACGTCGTCTGTTCACCGCAGCCGAGGTCGACCGGATGGTCGAGGCGGGCGTGATCGACGCGGACGAGCCCTTGGAGCTCATCGAAGGGGAGCTGATCGAAGTGAGCCCACAAGGACCCCAACACATCCGCCCCCTCGCCTGGCTGACCGGGCGTCTCGCTCGAGCCTACGGCGAGGGGTACACCGTCCAGCCGCAGGGTCCCATCGACTGCGGGGCGACGAGCCGGCCCGAGCCGGACGTCGCGGTCCATCCCGATGACGGTGACCGTGCGGCGGACCGCCTGGTCCGGGGCGACGAGCTGCTGCTCGCCATCGAGGTGGCCTGGACCTCGCAGGCCCTCGACCACCGCAAGGCCACGATCTACGCCCGGGCCGGCGTGCCCGAGTACTGGCTGCTGGACGTCGCCGCCCGCCGCCTCGAGATCCACCGATCGCCCACCCCCGCCGGCCACTACGAGGTCGTCACGCTGCTCGCCGAGACGCAGCCCGTGTCGCCGCCTGCCCTCGACGTCGTCTGGCGCGTCGCCGACCTGCTGCCCGCCCCGGAGCGCGGCGGCGAGTAGATCGACCTGATCCGCGCCCCGCGGTACCCTGCCCCCCATGGCCGCCCCCACCGACGACGCTCGCCTGCTGGCGCTGGTCCGCGACCGCCTCGGCGTGCCCGAGCCGCTGCTCAATCAGGTGCAGCGGATGGGCGCGGGGGGCGGGCTGGGCTCGATGCTGGTCGACCTGGGGCTCGTCACGCCCGAGCAGCTGGTCGCCCTGGTCGCGGAGCTCGCGCCGGACGAGGCGGACGACGCCGACGAGGCCGACGACGCCGACGACGCCGACGACGGGCAGGCCGAGGGCCCGCCGGCCCCGGTCGTCGGCGGTCGCCCGTTCCGCCCCGTGTCGGCGCCCCTGCCCCAGATCCACCGCGTCGGGCACGCCGAGGCCCTGCCCCCGCTGATCGCCGAGCCCGCCCTGCCCGCCCAGCCCAGCCCGGCCGGCTCGGTCGAGCTGGCCGCGCGCGCCCTCGCCGATCTCGACGCGGCCGCCCGCGCCGCCGAGGCCGACGCCCCCTCGCTGCCCGGTCAGGCGGTGCCCCTCGATCCCCTGCCCCCGCCCGCGGACCTGGGCGCGCACCCCGCGCCCAAGCAGCCCCCCCGCATCGTCACCCGCGTCGGCGACGCGCGCGGCGAGGCCGAGACGCGCCAGCGCGTCGACGCCCGCGAGGCCGGTCGGCGGCGCAAGGAGGTGCTGCCCGTCCTGGTCAACGGCCCCGGTCGCTACGTGCTGGGCCCCGAGATCGCCCGCGGCGGCATGGGGCGCATCGTCGAGGCCGCCGACGGCAACATCGATCGCACCGTGGCCATGAAGCTGCTCATCCGCGGCATCGAGGAGCAGCTCGGCATGCAGCTGCGCTTCACCGAGGAGGCGCAGATCACCGGCCAGCTGCAGCACCCCAACATCGTCCCGGTCTACGACCTGGGGGTGCACGACGACGGCCAGCTGTTCTTCACGATGAAGCTGGTGCGCGGCCGCACCCTGCGCGACGTCCTGCGCGATCTGCGCCGCAAGGTGCCCGCCGCCCACCACACCTACACCCGCAGCCGCCTGCTCAACATCTTCCAGCAGGTGTGCATGGGCATCGCCTACGCCCACAGCCGCCGCGTGGTGCACCGCGATCTGAAGCCGTCGAACATCATGCTCGGCGACTTCGGCGAGGTGCTGGTGATGGACTGGGGCCTCGCGAAGATCCTGCCCCGCGCGGATCAGAGCACCGAGGACAAGGTCACCAGCCACCGCGAGGGGCTCAGCCGCTGGGCCACGCGGCACGGCGAGGTGATCGGGACGCCGGGGTACATGCCGCCCGAGCTGGCGCTGGGCCAGCTCGACGAGGTGGACGAGCGCTCGGACGTCTACAGCCTGGGATCGATCCTCTACGAGATCCTCACCCTGCGCCCGCCCTACACCGGCCGCGACGCCCGCACCATCCTGCGCAAGATGCTGCGCGAGCGCGTGGTGCCCCCCCGCGAGAAGGCCCCGGAGCGCGGCATCCCCGCGGATCTCGAGGAGATCTGCATGCGCTGCCTGGCCAAGGATCTCGACCAGCGCTATCCCAGCGTGCTCGAGCTGCACGCCGACATCGAGGCCTTCGTCGAGGGCGCCCTCGAGCGCGAGCGCCAGCTGAGCGACGCCCGGCGCCAAACGCAGGCGGCGCGCCTGCACGCCGAGGACTACCGGGCCTCGACCCAGCAGGTGGAGCGCCTCGACGCCGAGGTCGAGGGGCTGCGCCTGCTGCTCGCGCCCTGGGACGGCGCCGAGCGGCGGCGCGCGCTGTGGGCGGCCGAAGAGAAGCTGGAGGCGGCGCGCCGCGAGCGCGTCGAGGCCTTCACCCGCGCCGCGCAGGCTTACCGCCAGGCGCGCACCGCCGATCCGGACGCCGTCGACGCCCGCGAGGGGCTGTGCGACCTGTACTGGTCGGCCTTCCGCAAGGCCGAGGAGGAGGGTGATCGCGCGACCATGGTGCAGGCCGAGACCGTCCTGCGCTCGGTCGACCCGACCAAGTACGGCGCGCTGCTGCAAGGCGACGGGCGCCTGCAGGTCGAGACCGATCCACCGGGCGTGCGCGCCGTCCTGTTCGCCTACGAAGAGGTCGACAAGATCCTCACCCCCAGCCGCCCCCGCGATCTGGGCCGCACGCCGGTGACCGTCGATCCCCTGCCGATGGGCAGCTACCTGCTCGTGCTCCGGGGCCCCGGACTGCGCGACACGCAGGTACCCCTGCGCGTGCCCCGACTGCGCGAGGTCGGCCTGTCGGTGCGCCTGCGGACCGAGGCGTCGCTGGGCTCGGGCTTCGTCTACGTGCCCGGCGGCCGCTTCCAGATCGGCGGCGACCGCGACGCCTCGTGGTCGCTGCCCGCGCAGACCGTGCAGATCGACGACGTCTGCATCGCGCGCCTGCCGGTCAGCTGCCGGCAGTACCTCGACTTCCTCAACGCCCTCGAGGATCGCGACGAGGCCCAGCGCCGCGGACCCCGCCTGTTCGCCGGCGGGGGCGCCCTGTTCGAGCAGCGCGACGGCGGCTTCGCCATCCCCGCCCTCGATCCGAGCGGCATCCCGTGGGATCCCAACTGGCCCGTCTTCGGCGTCAGCTTCGACGACGCGCAGGCTTACTGCGCCTGGCGCGGCGCCCAGGACGGCGTCGCGTACCGCCTGCCCACCGAGTACGAGTGGGAGGTGGCCGCGCGCGGCGCCGATGGCCGCATCTTCCCCTGGGGCAACGCCTGGGAGCCCACCTACTGCAAGTGCGCCCACGCGCGCCCCGGCCCGGCGGGCCTCGAGCCCTGCGGCAGCTTCCCCCAGGATCGCAGCCCCTACGGCGTGATGGATCTGGCCGGCGGCGTCGCCGACTGGACCGTGAGCACCGTGCCCGGCCGCCCGGGCGCGCCCGGCGACGAGCACATCTACAAGGGCGGAAGCTGGAACAACCTCGATCTGCACGCGCGCGCCGCCTCGCGCCACGCCGCCGCCCCCGAGGCGGTGTCGGTGTCGGTCGGCTTCCGCCTGGCCCGCGACCCCTGAGCGCCGCCGGACCGCCGACCGGTCGGCGCCTGGCCTGGGTGCTGGCGCCGCTGCTCCTGGCCTACGCGGGCGCGCGCGCCTGGGCCGGCTATCACGAGCTGCGCCGGCAGTACGTCGTCGAGGGGCTGTTCCGCACCTATCAGCCGCCCTACCCCGACGGCGACGCGTGGGTCATCGATCCGCGGCCGGGCGATCTGTGGAGCGAGGTCCGCGACCGCTATCGCCCCGGCGCCCCGCTGCCGCCACCACCCGCGGCGCCGACGCCCGAGGCCTGGACGCGCGCCCTCGCCGCCCTCGACCTGCCCGCGCACCCGGCGCCCGACACCTGGAGCGGCGCCGAGCCCCGCCTGTGGTTCGGCCCCGGCGGGCCGTGGCTGCTCACCGGCGTCTTCGGCCGCCAGCCCGTCTTCTTCGATCCCGCGCGCGGCGTCGTCATGGCCGCCGAGCGCCTGCCCGACGCGCCGGCGATCGAGCTCACCGGCGTCCGCGAGAACCCCTGGTGAGCCGCCTCGAGGACTGGGCGAGCCGCCTGACCCCGACCGCGCGCTGGACGCTCGCCGGTCTCGCGGGTCTGCTGAACGGCGCGGCCTTCATCGACGTGGGCTGGCTGGCGCTGATCGCCAACGTGCCCCTGCTGGTGGCGCTGCGCGGCGCGCCCTCGGCGTCCCTGGCCGCCGGCCTCGGCGCCCTCGTCGGCCTGCTCGGCGGCGTCCACATCTACGGCATCCTCAACTACGGCTGGCTGCTGTTCGTCGGCTTCAGCGTCTACACCGCCAGCCAGATGGTGCTCTATGCGCTGCTGCTGCGCGCCCTCGTCGGGCGCGTCGGCCGGCTGTACGACGTGCTGCTGCCGGCGCTGGTGTGGACGCTCACCGAGTGGATCCGCACGGTCGGCCCGCTGGCCATGCCGGCCAGCTACGTGGGCTGCATCGCCGACGCGGACGTGCTGCGGCCGTGGCTGGCCCTCGCCCCGATCACCGGGGGCCTGGGCGTCAGCACGCTGGTCGCGCTGACCCAGAGCGCCCTCTACTTCCTGGTCTTCGGGGGCGCGCGGCATCGGGCGCCTGCCCTCGCCGCGCTGGCCGTCATCGGCGCGATCGGGGCGTGGGGCGTCGCCTCACCGCCGCCGCTCGGTGATCGCCCCCTGACGGTGGCCGGCGTGCAGGGCGGCCTGGCCAACCCGCAGTACGCCGCCGCCCGGGCCGACGCCGCCGCCCGCCGCGACGTCGTGCGCACCTACGAGACGCTCAGCCGCGAGGCCTACGCGCGCGGCGCCGATCTGGTCGTCTGGCCCGAGACCGCGGTGCGCGCCCCGGTGCTCGACACCCCCAGCCTGCGGCGCCGCCTCTTCCCGCCGGCCGACGCCCACAGCGTGCTGATCGCCGGCCTGCTGTTCGAGGACCGCCACGGGCAGACCTACAACCTCGCGGCCTACGTCGTGCCCGGCGGCGAGACGCCCGACGCCTACGCCAAGAAGCGCCTGGTGCCCAACGCCGAGGCGCACCTGACGCCCGGCGACGCCTGGCGGCCGCTCGACACGCGCGTGGGCCAGCTCGGCGTGCTGATCTGCCTCGAGTCGGTCTACCCCGACGCCGGTCGCGCCGTCGTCGGGCGCGGCGCAGAGCTGCTGCTGGTGATGAGCAACGACGCCGGCTTCGGCTGGTCGCCGATCACGCGCCACATGACCAACCGGGCCGCCGTGCGCGCGCTCGAGACGGGCCGCTGGCTGCTGCGCGTGGGCCAGGCCGGCGTCACGACGCTCATCGATCCGCGCGGCGCCCGCCACGGCGAGCTGGGGCTCTTCGAGCCCGCGGTGCTGTACGGGGAGGCCCGGCTGCGCGACGACCGGACGCCCTTCGTCCGCTGGGGCGACTGGTGGATGGGCGTCGTCGCCCTGCTGCTGGTCGGTGGTGGCGCCGTCAGCCTGCGGCGGCGGCGCGCCGCGCGGCCCGCCAGCGCCGGGTCAGCGCCGCGTTGACGACGTACAGGAACCAGAACACCGGCAGGAAGATCACGTAGGCGCTACCGGTGTGCCAGAAGCCCTGCGCCAGCTCGTTGCCCGCGTAGTGCCCCATCAGGAAGATCGCGGCGACGCGCACCCCGTTGGCCAGCATCGCGACCGGGAACACCAGCAGCACCAGCAGCAGGCGGTTCTTCCACGCGGGCTGCGCCGCCCAGCCGAAGACCAACGTGTACATGCCCAGGCCGACCAGCATGTTCATGCCGCTGCAGGTCTCGTTGACGATCAGGTAGTAGCGGTCGGTGTAGAGCGTGAAGTCGTTCCAGTACCGCACGGCGTAGCCCGCGACGTGGAGCAGACCGTAGGCGATGTCGGCGCTCCAAGCCTGCAGGGGCAGGT
The DNA here is from genome assembly GCA_030426945.1 of bacterium. Classification (GTDB taxonomy): domain Bacteria; phylum Myxococcota_A; class Bradymonadia; order UBA7976; family UBA1532; genus JACKDN01. The sequence goes on along the minus strand of JAUHXL010000343.1, from coordinate 740 downwards.
CGACGGCGCGCCGCAGAAAGTACTCCCACGGCAGGGCGAACCAGGCGAAGAGCACGGGGAAGCTGAGCGCGCGCGCGCGGCCCCTCCCGAACGTGCCCCAGATCCACACCAGCGCGGTGGGGGGCGCGACCACGCCCAGCAGCATGAGCGCGTCAGGCTCGTCGTGAGCCCAGAGCAGCGCGGCCGCGGCGAGGGCGCCGCCCGCGAGCAGCGCACGGTCGGCGCCCGGGCGGGGCGCGACGTCGGCCCGCCAGGCCGGGCGACGCGCGGCCAGGGCACCCAGGACGACGCAGATGGGGAGCGTGATCAGGCCGGTCGCGGCGCCCCCCAGCACCCCGCCCAGCCAGATCTCGAGCGACCAGAAGATGACCGGTAGAAAGGTCAGGCAGCCCGCCGTCGCGGTGGCGACGGCCATCCACGGCGGCCAACGGTCCGCGTCCCCCGCCGCTGCGGCGGGCGCCTCATCCACCTGCCGGGCGAGCCGGCCCATGGGGGTCAGACCTTCTCGGCCTCGGCGTTGACCGCGAGGGCGCGGCGCACGAAGAAGACGCCGGGCAGAAGGCTGAACAGGATCAGGGCGATGACCTCGGGCTCCGGGCCGCTGCCGCCTTCGGTCCCGCCGGGCGGCTGACCGGCGCTGCCCGCCCAGGCGGCGCTCGCGGCGAAGACGGCGAAGAGAACCAGAGAGACCGTGAAGAGCTTGCGCATGTCGAACCCCCCTCCCGAGGTACGTCGTCGCG
>JAUHXL010000342.1 GCA_030426945.1 bacterium | reverse complement strand
CGGCGCACACGTCGAGGGCGGCGTCGACGGCGGTGGCGTCCCAGGTGGGCGCGGGGATGGCCGCGTCGGTCGCCCCGTCCCAGGGGGTCGGCGCGTTGGGGTCGAGCCACAGGGACGTCTCGCCGGGGGCCGCCCAGGGATCGATCGGCAGGCCGTCGAGCACCGCGTTGAAGTGCAGGTGGGGCGCCAGCAGCGGCCCCATCAGGATGCCGTCGACGCCGGACATGCCGGAGAGCCCCAGCACCTCGCCGCGGGCCAGACGCTGCCCAGGCTCAACCAGGGCGCGGCTGAGGTGGCTGTAGGTCGTGACGAGGCCGTCGCCGTGGTCGACGTACACCTTGCGGCCGCCGCGCTGCATCTCGAGGACGACGCCGCGCACGACGCCCGGCGCGGCGGCGCAGAGGCGGGTGCCGGGCGGCAGGGCGAAGTCGGTGCCGACGTGGCCATCGTAGGTCAGGCGCCGGCCGCGGAAGTCGCCACAGTCGGTCACCCGGACGCTGTAGCCCAGGTCGCGCGGCTGCGGCGTGCGGTTGGGCAGGTTGTAGACGACGACCCGACGGTCGGCGCGCGTATGCCCCAACCAGGTGGGCACCGACACCCAGGGCTTGAGGATGCGCAGGGAGGACGGCCCCCAGCGGCTCGGCGGCGCCGAGGCGTCGCCCAGCAGCGCCAGCTTGCACTGCCGCAGGCTCTTGCCCAAGGGGCGCAGGCCGAAGATCTCGGCGGGGGTCACGAAGGTCTGTCGCACGCTCACTCGTCCACCACGTCCACCGTCAGCAGCCAGCCGGCGCTCATGTCGCTGAACACCTCGAGCAGGTGGTCGCCCTTCTCGGGGGCGTCGAAGCTGAAGTCGAGCACGCCGTCGTCGCCGGCGCGGGCGAAGAAGTCGATGTCGACCAGGCGGGTCTGCTCGGCGCGGCCGCAGCCGGGCTCGCTGAGCTGCACCAGCAGCTCGGTGCCGGGGAAGCGCTGCGACGTGAAGAACAGGCGCACCTCGACGCGCTGATCGGCGCGGTCGGTGGCGACGATGTAGCGCTGGGCGCCGGGGAAGGTGCCGCGCACGAAGTCGTCGTCGTCGAGCACGCAGCCCGCGCGCACGTTGCAGACGGGCACGGTGCCCGCGCACAGGTTCTCGAGGCGGCCCTCGGTGAACTCGTCCTCGGGCGACTGGCAGGCCGCGACCGCGAGGGCGGCGAGCAGGATCAGCCGCCGCACGGGGGATCGGGCAGCTCGGGCGGCGCCGGGCAGTCGAAGGGCTCGGCGTCCTCGCCGTCGCCCACCAGCCGCGCGCACACCGGCACCACCAGCGGGCTGTCGGGGGCGTTGCTGACGATGACCAGCGCCGCGACGTCGGCGGGGCGCTCGCCGTCGACCCGCTCGACGGGCATGTCGGCGTCGTAGGTGACGCGCACCGCGACCTCTTCGCCGCGCGCCGCGCTGGCCGGGGAGGGTCCCTCGAGCTCGAAGGTGCCGCGCGCGTCGCCGACCAGGCACACCTGCTCGACCGTCAGCGCCGCCGTGCAGCCGTTGCGCACCAGCACCGTGCGGCGCGCGGGCACGGTGTCGGTGAGGGGATCCCCCTGCCCGGCCCGCTTCACGGCGCCGAAGTTCAGCGCCGCCGGGAAGGGCTCGGCGCTGGCGCCGCCGCAGGTGTCTTCGCCGCCGTCGTCGCAGGCGGCCAAGCCGAACACGAGGCTCAACGCGAGCAGGCTGCGCATCTCACTCCCTCCACAGCGGCCGGGTGTCGCCGCCGCTGGCCGCGAGCTGGCGGAAGGCCTGCCAGAAGGCGGTCGTGGCCTCTTGCAGGGCGATGCGCTGCTGGTCCACGGCGTCGCGCGCCGCGCTGGCCCGCGCGGCGGCGGCCTCGGCGGCCTGGTCGATGGGCGCCAGCTCGTACACCGCCAGGTCGCGGCGCATGGCCGTGCGGGCGTAGGCGCGGGTGAGGCGCGCGGCGCTGAGATCCCGGTGCGCCTCGGCGGCGTCCAGCTCCAGCCGCGCCAGCCGGACCCGCGCGGCGGCCATGGCCTGCAGCGCGCCGTCGGCCGCGCCCAGGCTGCCGGCGTCGGCGATGCGCGCCCGCCAGCGCTGCACGTCCTCGAGCCGGTCCTCGGCGTCGGCCACCGCCGCCCGCGCCACGACCACCGCGTCCTCGGCGTCGGCGAGGAACAGCCGGTCCGCGCGCGGCAGCCGCGGATCGTGGATGTCGACCGGGCGCACGCCGCCGCAGGCCGGCAGCAGCAGCGCGAACAGCACGAGGAGGCGCCGCATCAGCCTGCCCCCCCGCTCAGCAGCGCGCCGCCCGGGCGTCCGGCCGGGATGCGCTTCAGCGCCTCGTCGGCCGCGCCCGCCAGCCCCGTCTGCCGCAGGCCGTCGGCCAGGTTCTGCCGCCCGGCCTCGAGCCCACCGCCCGCCGCGCGCGCGAAGGCCTCGAGCGCGCCGGTGCGGTCGCCGGCCTTCCAGCTCGCGATGCCGAGCAGGTTCTGCTCCACCGGGCCGCCGCCCACCTGCACCGCCCGCGCGAACGCGAGCCGCGCGGCGTGCGCGTCGCCCGCCTGCAGCAGCCCCTCGCCCAGCGCCGTGAGCGCCGCGTGATCGTCCGGGTTCTTCGACACCTGCTGCCGCAGCGCATCCAACTGAGGCAGGTTGCCCGCCGGCGAGCGCGGCGCCAGCCGGTCGAAGGCGACCGGCTCCTGCGCGGGCGCGGTGCCTCCGAGGCAGGCCCGCACCGGCGCCGCGAACACCTGCCGCGTCCACGCGAGCTCCGCGCAGGCGCCCAGCGCCTCCTTCGACCGCGCCTCCAACTGCGCCGCCCGCTGCTGCAGGCCCTTCTGCAGCGCCTCGGCCTGCGCCGCCGCCACGCCCGCCAGCCGCACGCCCCGCAGCTTCGTCGCCGTCGTCTGCGCCAGCGTCGCCAGCCGCCCCAGCGCCGCCGCGCCGAACACCGGATCGCCCTCGCGCGCCGCCTTCAGGTAGCTCGCCTCGGCGATCTCGGCCAGCGTCACGACCTCCTGCACGGCCTCGACGTCGCTGCCGGGGTCGAGCCCGGCGAACACCGCGTGGAAGGCCTCGGCCTGCCCGTAGTGCGCGCGCGCCCGGTCGCCGTCGTCGGCCCCGCCGGCGTCCAGCACCCGCTGCATCGTCGCCTCGGCCTGATCGGTCTGCCCGCTGCGCACCTGCGCCAGCCCCAGGCTCGCCAGCACTGCCGGCGCGCCGTCCGCGGCCAGCGGCTGCAGCGCCTGCATCGTCGTCGCCGGCTGCCCGCCGCGCTCCAGCAGCCGCGCCAGCGCGCCGCCGGCCAGCGCCCGCGCCTCCGGCGTCTCGGCCGCCCGCAGCGCCAGCTCGAAGGCGCCCTGCGCCCCGGCGTCGTCGGCCAGCTCCGCCCGCAGCCGCCCCTCGGCCACCAGCAGCGGCACCCGCTCCGCCGGATCCGAGTCCGCCGCCCGCCGGAAGTAGGTCACCGCCCGATCCAGCTCCAGCCGCGCCGCCGCCGTGCGCGCCAGCGTCGCGAAGATGCCCGGCAGCTGCTCGCTCTTCGGGTACTTCGCCGCGATCTCGTCCGCCAGCCGGTACAGCGCCTGGCTGTCGCCCGCTGCCCGCGCCGCCACGAACGCGTTGAGCAGCGCGCGCTCGCCCAGGTCCGTGCCCTGGTAGCGCTCGGCGAACCGCTCCAGCTCCTGCGTCGGATCCCCGCCGTCCACGCCGGCCGCCGCCAGCGACAGCTCGTCGAGCTGCTTCTGCTCGGCCGCCTCGACGATGGGCTGGATGTCCGACTTGACCTTCGGGCTCACCGGGCTGTCGCCGGCCAGGAACCGCCGCCCGGCACTCACCAGCCCCAGCAGGTCGTTGATCGTGTTGTAGCTGTCCAGCACCAGGTGCACCGCGGCGTCGCCCTCGACCGTGCCCGGGTACTCCAGCGCCACCGCGGTCAGCCGGTCGATGGCCGGCCGGTAGCGCCCCTCGTCGTAGTAGGTCTGCGCGATGGCGAAGCGCACGCGCCGCGCCTGCTCCGGGCTCAGCGTACCGACCATCAGCTCGCGCGCCGCGCGCCGCAGCCCGGCGCGCGCGACCACGCGCTCGAGGTGCGCCCGCCCGACCTCCTTCTCGAGCGCCTTCTGCAGCAGCACCACCGCGTCGTACAGCAGCTTCTGCCGCGCGGGATCCTCGGCCGGCCGCAGCGCCGCCGCGGCCTGCAGCCGCCGCCCGGCCTCGAAGGGATCCCCCAGCCCGGCCAGCACGTCGGCCAGGTTCTCGAGGATCTCCCCCCGGAACTCGCTGTCGGGGAAGGCGTCCAGCCAGTTCGCGTAGGCGTCGGCCACCTGCCGCGCCGCCGGCGCCCGCGGGCCGCCCGCGGTCAGCGCCTCCTGCGCCCGCGTCGCCAGGTCGCGCGCGTACTGCTCGAACTCGCCCAGCAGCCGATCGCGCTGCTCCGCCGGCACGTCCGGCCGCCGCACGTGCCGCCGCACCGCCCGCGTGATCAGCTCGACGTCCGCCGCCACCTCGCCGAAGGCCTTCGACTTGCGCACCGCCCCGTGCAGCAGCCGCGCGTCGTCGAGGCGCTCTGGCCCGTCCGGCCCCAGCCGCAGCAGCTCCCGCGCGACGTCCGCCGCGCCCTGCGCCTGATCCATCGTCGAGAAGCGATCCGCCAGCCGCTCCAGCGCCGCCACGTAGGCGCCCCGGCTGTACGCCTTCGACCGCAGGTACGGCACCGCCGTCTCGGGCTTGCGCTCGCGGCTGTAGCAGTAGGTCAGGTCGACCAGCGCCTCGCGCCGCACGTCCAGCTCCGCGCTCTCGCCGCTGCCCGCCTCGCCGCCCGCCGCCAGCCACGCGTTGGACGCGTCGATGGCCTGCTCGAAGTGGTCCAGCGCCTTCTTGCACTGCCCCTGGTTCACCTTCACCCAGGCCAGCTTGTAGTGCCCCAGGCCGCTCACCCGGCTCAGCGGCGCCTTCGTGATGCGCGCGTAGTGCCCTGCGGCCGCGTCCAGATCGCTGCGGTCGAACTGATCGTCGCCCAGCACCAGCAGCGCGTCGTTGCGCAGCGGGCTCTCGGGGTGCTCGTCCACCAGCCGCTGCAGCGCCGCGCGCATGTCGTCGTACTGCCCCAGCTCCCGGTGCTCCTGCCCCAGGTTGAACAGCACGCGGTCGGCCAGCGCCGTCTCGGGGTAGCGCTTCAGCACCTGCCGGTACAGCGCGATGGCCTGCTCCTTGAGGAACCGCACCTGCGGCACGTGCAGCGCCTTGACCGACCGCTGCTCCCGCTCGTAGGCCACCTGGTAGTGGTACCGGGCCTCCTCGCCCAGCAGCTCCGCCAGGCGCACGTACAGCTCCGGCAGGTAGGCCGCGCCGCGCGCCTTCGCGATGGCCGCGCGCGTCTCGTCGATGGCGTTGCGGGCCTTCGTGATCTGCAGGCGCAGCCGCTCGACGCGGGCCGGATCGCGCACCTCGACCCGCTGCGCCCCGCAGCCGGCCCACAAGAGCGACAGCGCGAGGATCAGTCGATGCATCGGTCCTCGGCGACGACGATCAGATCGTCCAGCTCGTCGGTCCAGAACTCGCCGGTGTCGTGGAACACCACCCGCCCGCCGCCGGTGCGCACGTCGGGGGGCGGCGCCTCGGGCGGGCCAGCCGGGCGGCGGCGGCCGCGCAGCAGCGCGACGCTCAGCTCGTGCAGGATCAGCCGCACGCCCTCCTCGGCGGCCAGCAGATCCTCGCCGACGGCGTCGACGGCGTGGGCCAGGCGCGCGTCCAGGCGGCGGCGCGCCTCGCGCAAACCGCGGTCGTACAGGTCGCGCAGGTGCGGGTACAGCTCCGGGCCCAGGTCGTCGGCCAGGTCGTCCACGCGCGCCTTCTCGCGCGCCACGCGATCGACGAAGCGGCTCAGATCCTCGACGCCCGGGCGGCGCTTCGCGGCGGCGCGCAGGGCCCCCGACTCGGTCAGCAGGCCGCCGGCGTACAGATCGTCCAGCGCGTCGCCGTGCCGCGCGCGCAGCCGCGTCGCCGCGCGCCGGGCGGGGCCGAACTGACACAGCCGGCGCAGCGCCAGCGCCTCGAGCAGGAAGCGCTCCGGGGCGATGAGATCCTGATAGACCGGCGCGTCCAGCGCGCGCAGCAGGCCCAGCGTGCGGCGCGTCTCGCCGCGGTGGTAATGCGCCCAGGCCATCTCGAGCAGCAGCGACGGGTCGTCGGGCGCCAGGGTGCGCAGGCGCTCGTACTGCGCGAGGGCGTCGTCGTAGCGGCCCTGCTCCATCGCCACGCGGGCCAGCGCGCGGCGCACGTCGACGTCCAGATCGGGGGGCAGGTCGTCGCGCTCGGCCAGGGCGTCCAGCGCCTCGGTCGCCTTCTCGAGATCGCGCGCGGCGACCTGCTGCACCGCGCCGACGTACTCCGCGCGCGCGCGCCAGCCGCCGGCCTCGGGCAGATCCGCGAAGCGCGCCGCGGCCCAGGCGTCGAGCTGCTGCCGCGCGTTGTGCAGGCCGCGCTGATAGTCGACGAAGCCCTGCAGGTCGGGCGGCAGCCCGGTGATCTCGGTCGTGGCCAGGAAGCCGTCGACCAGCGTGTCCGCGTCGTAGACGCCCGAGTCGATGACGCGGCGCAGGCCGCGCAGGGCCTCGGGCAGCAGCTCCGGATCCCGCCGCGCCCGCGCCACGTCGAGGTACCACAGCGACGCCGCCCAGCTCAGATCCAGCGCCTCGGCGCTGCGCGCCAGCAGCCGCAGCGCCCGGTCGTAGCGCGGATCGTCCGGCGTGGCCCCCGCGTAGTAGCGCCACGCCGCCGCGGCGGCCAGCGCCGGCTCGTCGGCCCGCTGCCGCGCGACGGCGTAGGTGAAGGCCGCCTCGCGATCCTCGGGGATGCCGCCGGTGCTGGCGCAGCCGACCACCAGGGCCAGGGCCGCGGCGAGGGGGACGCGCCGTCTCAGAGCGACACCCCCAGGCCGATCCACAGCTCGTTCTGGATGTCCTCGCTGTTGATGAAGGCGTGGTCGCGCACGTCGAGCCGCAGGGACACCGACTCCGACACGTACAGGCGATAGGCCACGCCGATGTCGGCCACCGGGCGCTCCGATCGCGTCATCCACCCGTAGCCGCCGCCGACCAGGAACATCAGCTCGCCGAAGGCGAGGCCGTCGTTCAGCCAGGCGCCCTTCCAGTACAGCGGCTTGAAGACGAAGTTGGTGGTGAGGAAGTACTCGACGCGCTCGAAGGGCGTCGGCTCGATGTCGAAGGCGTTCAGCTCGTCGCGCAGATCCGTCTCGAGCGGGAAGCTCCAGAAGAAGTGCGCCACCTCCCAGGCGAAGACGTCGGTGAAGTGCAGGGTGTAGGCCCCGCTGACCGTCAGCCCCTTCTCGAAGGCGTCCAGCGGCAGGATGCCCACCGCGGCGGTGAACTCGTGCGTCTGGGTGTGGCGACGGCTCTGCACCGCCAGGCCCGGCAAGGCCGGGTCGTCGGCGGCCCAGGCGGCGGGCAGGGCCGCCATGAAGGCCACGATCGCGGCGAGTCGTCGCATGAAGGGCGTCTCCGGGTCGCTCCGTCCCGAGGCGCGAGTATACTCGACCGCGAGCCGATGCCGAATCCCCTCTCCCACCTCGCGCGTTGTTGTCTGCTGCTGGCCCTCGCCGGCTGCACCGACGAGGGCCCGGATCGCGTCGACGCGGCCGTGGACGCCGCCCTCGATCTGGGCACCGCCGACGCCGCCTTCCCGTGCGACGGCGGGGCGGCCTGCGAGGATGACGACCCCTGCACCGTCGACCGCTGCGTCGAGGGCGACTGCGTCTGGACGCGCCCCGACGCCGGGCTCGAGGTGGTGACCACCCTCGACGGCCCGGTCCGCGCGGCCCACCTGCGCGGCGACCGCCTGTACGTGGCCCGCGGGGCCGCGGGCTTCGCCGCCTTCGACCTGTCGAAGCTGCCCGACGAGGACATCGAAGAGACCTTCGCCCGCCCGCCGACCGACGACGAGGGGCCGGCCCTCGGCCTCGTCGCCGACAACGACTTCGTCTACGTCTGGGAGGGCGGCCCGCGCCTGCGCATCCACAATCGGCGCGACGGCGCGCCGGTGGGCACCTACACCGCGCGCGACGCCGTGCAGGACTTCCT
>JAUHXL010000341.1 GCA_030426945.1 bacterium | reverse complement strand
CCAATCCATCGGGGGTCGCCCATCGGGGGTCGTGCCACACTTTCGACCGAAGCGGCTCAGTTTGCTCACTTTTCGTCCTCGCCCGCGGCATCGAACCAGGGCGGCGGCGGCCAGTCTTCGAGCGGCTCCACCCGCGGCGGTGTCGGCGCGGTGGGCGGCGACGGCAGAGGATCGCGATCGGCGGTGCACGCAACGGTGTCCACCTCGTTGTCCTGCCGCGCCACGTCGTCGGCGCGCACGGCGCCGCCGGGATGGGTGATCCAGGCGCCGCCGTTCGCGACCAGCAGTCCGTCGGCGAGCGTCGCGTCGCAGGCGTGGGCGACGACGCCAGCGCCGGCGTTGCGTTCGAGGCGGAAGGCGTCGAGGCTCAGGTCGCCGCCGTCACAGACGGCGCCGTCGCCGGCGGCCGCGTCGACGAGCAGGTTGGTCGCGGCGAGGGTCGAGGTGTGGGTGCCCAGGCCCGCGGCGCCACCGCGCCACCGCGACGCCGTGGTGCCAGGTACCCGTCGGCGGCACGAAGACCGTCCCGGCCGGCCACGCGCCCACCTCGAACGGACCCTCGCTGCACCCATCCACCGGCAGCGGCCGGCACGCCTCGCCGCGCCGCGGCGCCCCGTCCACCCCATCGCACCCACGCGCCTGCACGGGCGGCAGGTTCAGACACCCACCGCCTGGCAGCGGCTCACCGTCGCAGGGCGCCAGCGGCGCCGGCATGCAGCCGCCGTAGGCCGGCACCCACCCATCGGGGCAGGGCCGCTCGGCCACGCAACCGCCCGGCACCCAGAACGCCCCCTCGGGACACGCCGCCGGCTCGGGCGGCAGGCACTCGACGCGACCCGGCGCCCGCGCCCAGCCGTCGGGGCACACCCAGGCGCTACCGCACGTGCCGTCCGCGAGGGTCAGGCGATCGGGTCCGCAGCGATCCGGCTCGATCGGGCCGGGTGCGCAGCCGTCGTCCCGGGACCACGGCTCGGCGCAGGCGGGCGCGGCCTCGGCATCGGCCTCGGGGTCGTCTCCCGGCGTCGGTCGCACGCAGCCCACGGCCAGGCCGGCCAGGGCGAGCAGGCAAGATCGGGCGATGGCATCCATGACTGGCGCCATCCTGCCGTGGGCCGGCCGGCCGGCGCGCTCCGATTCAGGCAGCGCGGCGCAGGGCCGCGAAGCGCTCGACGGCGTGGGCGATGCCGTCGTCGTCGACGTCGAGGTGCGTGACGAGGCGGATGACGCGCGGGCCGGCGGCCAGGCAGCGGACGCCCTCGGTGTCGAGGTGGGCGGCGGCGGCTTCGGCGGCGTCCAGGGTGACATAGACCATGTTGGTCTCGGGCTCGGCGACGTCGTAGCCCGCGGCGCGCAGGCCGTCGTACAGGGTGCGGGCGCGGCGGTGGTCGTCGGCCAGGCGCTCGACGTGGTGGTCGAGGGCGTGCAGGGCCGCGGCGGCCAGCAGGCCGGCCTGGCGCATGCCGCCGCCGAGCAGCTTGCGGTGGCGGCGGGCGCGGGCGACGAAGTCGGCGGGGCCGCAGAGGATCGAGCCGACGGGCGCGCCGAGGCCCTTCGAGAAGCAGACGCTGATCGAGTCGAAGCCGGCGGCGAGACGGTCGAGCGGGACGCCGGTGGCGACGACGGCGTTGAAGGCGCGCGCGCCGTCGAGGTGGGCCTTCAGGCCGTGGGCGTGCGCGCCCGCGCACAGGGCGTCGAGGGTGGCCTGCGCGTAGACGCTGCCGCCGCCGCGGTTGGCGGTGTTCTCGACGCACAGCAGCGTGGCGGGGGCGAAGTGGTCGTTGGGCGGGCGGACGAAGGGCCAGACGGCGTCGGGCACCAGCAGGCCGCGGTCGGCGGCGATGGGGCGGATCTGCACGCCCGCGATGACCGCCGGGCCGCCCGCTTCGTAGTTGAACGGGTGCGCGCCCGCCTCCATCAGCACCTCGTCGCCGGGCTGCGTCCAGCCGCGGATCGCGAGCTGGTTGGCCATCGTGCCCGACGGCGTGAAGAGGGCGGCCTCCTTGCCCGCACGGCGCGCGGCCTCGGCCTCCAGGCGCTGCACCGTGGGGTCGTCGCCCAAGACGTCGTCGCCCAGCGGGGCGTCCATCATGGCCTGCTTCATCGCGGCGGTGGGGCGGGTGACGGTGTCCGAGCGCAGGTCGACGATCATGGTTTCCTCCCAGCGTGCGGGCAGTGTCGGTCTGCGTTGACCGCCGTGCAAGGGGCGCATCCGCGGGGCCGGTTGGCGCATCATGCTGCGTCGACGACCAGGAGTTCGCATGGACGTGCTCGACGCCATCTTCAGCCGCACGACGACGCACAAGTACGCGCCCGAGCCGGTGGACGAGGCCATCATCGACGACGCGCTGCGGGCGGCCCACCAGGCGCCCTGCCACAAGGTGACCTGGCCGTGGCGCTTCACCCGCGTGGGCCCCGAGACGCGCGCGCGCATCGCCGACATCGGGTTGGCCATCAAGGCCGAAGGCAAGACGCTCGGCGCCGAGCAGGTGGGCGCCATCCGCGGCAAGCTACTGAACCCGGCAGTGCTGGTGGTGGTCAGCCAGGTGCGGTGCGACGACGCGTTTCGGGCGCGCGAGGACTACGCGGCCGTGGCGTGCGCCATCCAGAACTTCCAGCTCGTGGTGACGGCGCGCGGCCTGGGCGCGAAGTGGTCGACGGGCGGCGTCACGACCCACCCGGACACCTACGCGGCGCTGGGCATCGATCCCGAGGCCGAGGAGGTCGTCGGGTTCGTGTGGGCCGGCGTCCCGGCGCAGGACTGCGAGGTCAAGCGGCCGCCGTTGGACAGCGTCGTGCGGACGGTGCCCTGAGTGAGGGGCTGGGGGATGAGCGGGCTGGTGGCTTCGTCCTGCGCGACGGCGAGTCGAAGGGGCGGTCGGCCGTCAGCGTTCAGCGCTGCGGGCGGCGGTCTCTGATGCGCGCTGTCGTGCGTTGGGGGGGCTGTCAGCGGTCAGCTGTCAGCTGTCAGCGTGGCGGTCGGATCGTCGAGGTGGGTTCGCAGTACGGCGTCGGTGGGAGCGTCGGAATCGAGCTGAGCACCGATGGCTGATGGGCGGCTGGGCGCGAATCGGCAGCGGGCGTCTCATGCGGAGGCGGAGCGGGCGGCCGCCTTGGACGTGCTGGTCGTCGGCGACGGGCCGGCGGGGTTCGCGGCGGCAGCGGCGTGCGCGGCCGCGGGGCTGCGCGTCGGGCTGGTGGGCGATCGGCTCGACGAAGCGTGGCCAGCGAACTACGGCGGGTGGGTCGACGAGCTGGCCGAGCTGGGCGTCGGCCACCTGGTGCGGCACAGCTGGCGCGACGCGACCGTCATCGTGCGACCGCCGAAGGAGCGTTCGTTGGGGCGCGGGTACGCGCTGATCGACGGTGAGGGGTTGAAGGCGCACTTCGCCGAGCGATTGCGCGAGGCGCCGCGCTGGGCGGGCCGGGCGGCGACGGCGACGCACGACGCGACGGGCACCACCGTGACGCTCACCGACGGCCGAACGCTCCGCGCGCGCAGCGTCGTGGACGCCGGCGGCCACCGCCCCGCGCTGGCGCGCCGCGCCGCGGGCGACCCCGGCTTCCAGACGGCCCTCGGCTGGCTGCTCGAGGTCGAGTCCCACCCCTTCGGGTTCGAGACCATGCGCCTGATGGACTTCGGCGACGTCCCCGGCGCCGACCCGCGCCGGCCGACGTTCCTGTACGCGATGCCCTTCGACGACCGGCACGTCTTCGTCGAAGAGACCACGCTGTGCGCGCGGCCCGCGCGCCCGATCGACGACCACCGGCCGCTGCTGGAGGCCCGCCTCGCCGCGCTCGGCGTGCGGGTGAAGCGCGTGCTCGAGACCGAGCGCTGCTGGATCCCGATGGGCGTCCCGCTGCCCCCCGCCGACCAGCGCGTCGTGCCCTTCGGCGGCGCCGCCGGCTTCGTCCACCCGGCCACCGGCTACCAGCTCGCCACGGCCCTGCGCCGCGCCCCCGCGCTGGCCGCCGCCTTGGCTGCGCACGACGATCCGAGGTTGGCCGCGGACGCTGGGCACGCCGCGGTCTGGCCTGCCGACGCCCGCCGCGTATGGGCCCTGCTGACCTTCGGCATGGAGGTGCTGCTCGACCTCGACCTCGCCCGCACCCGCGCCTTCTTCGAAGGCTTCTTCGCCGTCCCCCGCGCCGACTGGTCCGCCTACCTGGCCGGCACCGCCACGCTGCCCCAGGTAGCCCGCACGATGACGCGCGTGTTCGGCGCGGTGTCGCCCGCGCTGAAGCTGCGGCTGATGCGCCACGGGCTCAGCGGGCACGGCGTGGGGGCGGTGCGGGGGCTGGTGGGCGGATAGGGTGGCTCGACAGCCAGCTCGGACGACGTGCCGAGTGACATGCACCACCTCGCCGTGCGAGTCTCCCCGTCGGGCAGCCTGACCGGGAGGTGGCAATGCGAAGTGATGTTCGACTCGAACTGGGTGGTGTCCTGGCCGTCGCCATGACGCTGTTGGCCGGCTGCGTGGGCAGCGGCGAGGCAGCGTCGCCGGACGAGGTGGTCGAGCTTCGTCGGCGCGTCGCCGCGCTGGAGCAGCGGCTCGAAGTCATGGGGGCGGTGTGTGGCTCGTCCGGCCACGCCGGCGCGCCCGCGGGCTTGGGCTTGCCGGGCGTGTGCCGCGCCACGGTGATTGATCGCCAGGTCGATGACGAGGTGCCCGCGCAGGTCTGGTCGGTGCATCGCGACGACGCCGGTCGGCTGGAGAAGCTGGAGGTGGTCGACCGGCTCAACTTCGACGCGTCCAATCCTTCGATGAAGCGGACCTTCCGCTACGACGCGAACGGCGTCCTGACCCAGGTGGACCAGATCGACCGGCTCAACTTCGATGATGAGATTCCGGCCACCACGGTGATGCTCGAATACGGGTGCGCGGACGAGTAGCGACGCGGTTTCCAGACGGGGGCACGGCAGCCGTGCCGTGAGAATTGGGTCGAACCGAAACCGCTGGCTCGCCGAGACGACGCGGTGCGTGCGCTGTCAGCGACCGGTGTCGATCGCGATCACCGCCGCGTGGCATGCGCCGTTGACGTGCTGGACGCCCGCTCGGGTCGCTCGCTGACCGCCCGTCTCGTGCACGTGTCCGAACAGATGCAGGCGCCACGGTGGTCCGGCTTCGAGTTGGTCCGCGAGGGCGCCGACGCCGATGTGGACGTCGCCGCCGAGCCCGACGCCGTCCAATACGCCTCGCGGCGGCGGGTGGGTCAGCAGGACGTCCGGCTCGAGCGACAGCGTCACCGAGACTCGGCGAGCGAACTCGACCTCGTCGATCTCGTCCCACCAGCGTCCGTCGATGTAGGGCACCCCGGAGAAGCCTGCGAATCGGACGCCCTGCACCTCGGCGACGACGCCGGGGGCGATGGAGTGGGCCTGGGCACCCGCGGCGCGCAGACGCAGGCCGAAGTCGATGAAGTCGTGATTGCCCTGCACGCAGAGCGCGGGCCGGCCGCCCAGAGACTCGGCGACGCGCCGGGCAAGCGCCGAGAGCTGGATCCAGCGGGCTTGGTGCCGTCGCTGACCACCGTGCCAGTCGTGGATCGCGGCGCTCGAGACGACGTTGGGCAGCAGGTCGCCGGTGTCGCACCACACGTCGTAGTCGTCGTGCGCCAGGCGCTCGAGCAGACGTCGCCGGCCGCCGCGGGTCAGGTGAAGGTCGCTGGTGTGCAGGATGCGGAGCATGGTCTCGGCTGCCCGTTGCGCGAGACAGCCTACCGCACCGCCTCCGCGCACGCCCGCGCTTCGCGCGCCGCGGCGTTCGCGCGTTCCACCGCGGCGCTCAGCCGGGCCTCCACCGCGCGGATCGCCTCGGCGCCTGCGGCCGCGGCGCGCTCTCGGGCGGCTGCCGCGGCGGCGCGCGCGCGTTCGAGGCCGCCTACGGCGTCGTCGGCGGCGTCGCGGGCGTTCGCGGCGCGCTTCTTCACCGCGTCCAGGGCTTCGGGGGCGCGGCGGGCGGCGGTGTCGGCGTTGGCTTGGGCGGTGGCGATGGCCGCGGCTTGCGTCTTCAGCGCCTCGGCCTCGACGCGCGCGCGCTCCTCGGCCAGGCGCTCGGCGGTGGGCGCCTGACGCAGCTCCACCTCGGCGAGGCCGGCGGCGGTGGCGGCGGCGACGATGGCGGCGTCGACGGCGGACTGAGCCTTCTTCACGGCGTCGCCGATGCGCTTGCTGGCGCGGCGGGCCAGCTCGACGGCGGCCAGGGAGCGTTCGGCGGCGCTCGTGGCTTCGCCGGCGGCGCGGGAGGCCTCGTCGACGGCGGCCTGGGCGCGGATGGCTTCGGTCTGCGCGGCGGTCCAGGCGGCCTGGACGGCTTCGGCGGCGGCGGTGGGATCGACGGTGGCGGCGCGCTGCGCCTCGGCGGCGGCGCGGGCGGCGTCGTCGGCGGCGGCGGCGACCCGGTCGTGGGCGCGTTGGCGGGTCTGGGTGGCGCGGGCCCGCGTTTCGGGCGCGCCCTCGCGCTCACGGACCTCGGCCGAGGCGGCGTCCTCGTAGGCGCGGTGCGCCTTCGCGTTCGCGGCGTCGGCGGCGTCGGCCGCGCGCTCGGCCGCGGCGGCGAGCGTGGCGCCGGCGGCGTCGGTGGCGACCGTGCCCACGCGCGCCGCGGCGGCCATCGCCTCGGTGGCCGCCTCGACGGCGCGGCCCGCCGCGCGCGTGGCCGTGCGCGCGGCCTCGTCGGCGTCGCGCATGGCCTTGCTGGCGGCCGCGTCGTGCTGCTTCCACCGCGCGGTCACGTCCCGCGCGTGCCCCAGCGTCACCGTGGCCCGCCGGATGGCGTCGCGCGCGTCGACCGGCACGTCCGGCCCGGTGGCCGACCACACCCGCGCGCCGGCGGACGCCCGCCCGGCGGCCCGCCGGCGCGGCGTGTCGCCCGCCGCCCGCGCCTGCTTGATCGCCGCGTACGCTTCGTTCAGCCGCTTCGTCTGCGCCTCGGCCTCGGCCACCGCCGCGGCACCCTGGACGTGGGCGCGGTCCGGGTGGGCTGCTTGCACGGCGCGCAGCCACGCGGCGCGGACGGCGTCGTCGGGGGCGCCGGGATCGACGCCGAGCAGGGCGTAGGGGTCGGGAGGCACGGTCATCGACCGCCGAGCGGGGATCGGGTCAAGTCAGTTTCGGCGACGGCGACGGCAACGCGCGACGCGGGCTGGGGTCGCGCGCAGCAGGGCCTTTGCGATGGGACGCTGTGATGGCCCCGCGCACGCGGCGGGTCGTAAGAACCGAGGTCGGCGACGGCAACGCGCGACGCGGGCTGTGATCGAGCGCGCCTAGGCAGGCGCGAAGGGACGCTGCGGCGGGCGAACCACGGTAGCTTACAGCGTGAGCCGGTCTCGGTGACGGCGACCCGCGAGACGTCTCGTGGTCGAGCCCGCCAAGGCTTCAGCGAAGCGACGCTGGCGCGGTCAGTGAGTCGCGGCGCGAAAGGCGGACCGAGATCGCACACGCGGTGGTCGTCGACCACGACGCTCGGTGTGCCCGGCTGCCTCGCGATTCCGCGGCGCACGGGACGAGCACCTGCCACCCACGCTTCTCGGCGACCGGGCAAGCCCCCGACTCTGGCGTCATGATCGGGCGGCGGCGTCGCCCGTTTCAGGAGCGGCTTTGCCCGCCGTCTTTTCAGAAAACGCGGATCTGTTGACGCCGTGAAGGCGTCGACCCCAACGCGCGCATCGCCGGCGGGCAATGGCGCGAGAGGGCGACGCCGCCGCCCGATCGTGTGAGACAAGGTCGGCTGGGCTTGGCCGCGAGCCGCCGCGGCCGCCAACGGGCGCGGCGCCAGAAGACCTGCAACCCAGCAGGGCTCGGCACTCTCGCCTTCGTGAGTCCGCGGGTCCAGGGCGAAGCCCGGCCGGTGGGAGCTCGAGGGAGGTACGGAGTACCTTCCTCGAACCTCGGTGAGCCGCGGCGCGACAGCCGCGCGCAACGCGTTGGCGTCGCGGGGCGCCCGCTCGACCGTGTCCGATGAGCGGCGTTCGACCGTGCCCGATGGGTTCGGATCAACGCTGCCCAATGGGCCGATCCCCAACCCCATCACACCCTCAGGCCGGAAACAGCTCGGGCATCGACAGGTACTTGTCCCCGCGATCACACACGATGAAGACGATCACGCTGCCCGCCG
>JAUHXL010000340.1 GCA_030426945.1 bacterium | reverse complement strand
GTGGTGAGCCGGGCGCGGGTGGCGAGCTCAGCTTCGGCGGCCAGCCCGGCGCGGGCGGCGTGCCGGGCGGCGCGGGCGGCGCGCCCGGCGGCGCGGGCGGCAACAACGTCGGCGCGGGCGGGAACAACGGCGGTGGCGCGGTGCCCCCGGGCATCTGCCGTCCCATCCCCGGGGCCGACGCGGGCCCGTCGGGCGCGGGTGGCAACCCCGGCGGCGCGGGTGGCAACCCCGGCGGCGCGGGCGGAAACCCCGGCGGCGCGGGCGGCAACCCCGGCGGGCAGGGCGGCAACCCGGGCGGGGCGGGCGGCGAGCCCGGCGGTCAGGGCGGCAACCCCGGCGGGCAGGGCGGCAGCCCCGGCCCGCAGTGCGAGGGCAACTTCTCGCTCGGCTCGACCCCGATCGTCGGCGACGACATCATCGCGCCCTGCAACGGCGTGCCCCCGAGCAACTGCCGCGCGGGCTTCTGGATCACCTTCCCCGCCACCGACGAGTGCCTCTGCCTGGTCGAGTGCAGCGATCTGCAGTCGATGCCCGGCCTGGGTGATCCCTGCAACGAGGACGGCAGCATCACCTGCCAGCACATCGTCTCGGACAACGGCAACAACAGCGCGCGGGCCTGCGTGCCCAACAGCTGGAACCTGTGCACCATGGGCGGCAGCAGCGGCGCCGGCGGCAACCCCGGCGGGCAGGGCGGCAACCCCGGCGGGCAGGGCGGCAGCGGCGGCCAGGGCGGCGGCGGCGGCGCGTGCGTCGACACGGGCGGCGACTGCAGCTTCGACGACGACTGCTGCAGCGGCTCGTGCTCGCTGTTCGAGTGCCAGTGATTCCGACCCGCTGAGCGGCCTGCTATCGTCCCCGCCGAGGAGGTGCCCTTGGCGCGGGACGCACGCGAAGAGGTGCAGGTCGAGACGCGCGCCGCGTGGCGCGCGTGGCTCGAGGCCCACCACACCCAGACCGAGTCGATCTGGCTGATCTCGTTCAAGAAATCGGCCGGCGATCGGTACCTTCCTTATGACCACATCGTCGAAGAGGCCCTGTGCTTCGGCTGGGTCGACGGCCAGGCGCGGGGCATCGACGACCAACGCAGCGCGCTGCTGTTGTCGCCGCGGCGGACGGGCAGCATGTGGTCGGCGCTGAACAAGCGCCGGTTGGTCGAGCTCGAGGCGGCGGGCCTGATGCGGCCGGCGGGGCGCGCGGTGGTCGAGCGGGCGAAGGCGGATGGCTCGTGGACGCTGCTCGACGACGTCGAGGCGCTGGTGGTGCCCGACGACCTGCGGGCCGCGCTGGACGACACCGCGGGCGCCGGCGAGGGCTGGGAGGCCCTGCCGAGCGGCGCGAAGAAGCAGCACCTGTGGTGGATCAAGAGCGCGAAGCGGGCGCCGACGCGGGCGAAGCGGATCGCCGCGACGGCGGCCGCGATGGGGCGGGGCGAGCGGGCGGTGGGCTGAGCGCGCGAGGAGACTGTTGCGCGTAGAGGGGCGGCGTGCCCCGAATGTGCGAAGGGCTCCTGCTCGGCGGGTCTGCTCACGAGCCGTGGGTGGTCGGCTCCTACCGGCTATCAGCTATCAGCTTTCAGCCGGGCCCGTGCGTCGTGCCGAGCGTCAAAGCGCGGTGCAAGGCCGATGCACGGGGTTTCCGGCCAGACGGTCCCAATGATCGCGACGGAGCTGACAGCTGACCGCTGAAAGCTGACAGCCCGACCGATAGAGCACGGCGTGCTGTGGACCAACGGTCTGCATCACACCCCTACTCGGCGCAGGCGGGGGGCTCGGGCGCGTTCTCGATGATCAGCGGGATGTCGAACACCTGGACGTCGTCGCCGACGAGGTCGACGTCGTCGATGCCGTTCAGCTCGAGGCGCAGGATGGGCTGATCGCCGGGGCGCAGGACGGCGCCGCTGTAGCCGAGGGGCAGGTCGACGGGCCAGCCGCGCGGTGACTGGTCGGCGTAGTCAGCGAAGGGCGGCACCTCGTAGACGGTGGCGGCCTGGAAGAAGAAGGCCGCCTCGGGATCCTGCAGCACCGAGGGCTCGAAGCGGTAGGTGCGCGGCTGGTCGGTGTAGTTGTTCAGCAGCACCGTGGGCACGAAGGCCGTGGGATCGGCCGACGGGACGACGATGTAGGGCGGCCGGCGCAGGGCGGGCACCTCGAGCCCGGTGACCGCGACGGCGTCCGGGCGGCGGCCGAGGGCCAGGGGCAGGGTGTGGCGGTCGGCGCCGCTGCCGACGTTGCTGCGGTTGGTGGTCAGCACCTCGAGGGTGCACAGCCGGTCCTGCACCGCCGGGGTGATGCGCACGGTCGCGGCGCCGACGCCGTCGCGGTCGATGGTGAGCGCGCGGGTGGCGGCGTCGAGGTTCCAACTCGGGCAGTCGAGGTGGGTCTCGACGTCGAAGGTGTCGGTGTCGGCCCCGTCGGCGGCCGCGAAGTACTTGTTGTAGACCGTGAACTCGATGTCGACGGGCGCGCCGGGGGCGAGCGCGTCGTGGGCGGTGAGGCCCTCGAAGCGCACCCACGCGCTGCCCTCGGGCACGGCGTCGACGGGCAGCGAGGTGCGGGCGACGAGGCGCCAGGCGGCCCGGAAGGCGGCCTCGGTGTCGTCGGCGTCGAGGGCGGCGGCGAGCGGGGCGAGCGCGGTGGCGGCGTCGCAGCTCGCGGGGGCCCACAGCGCGCCATCGCCCGCGTCGGTGGCCAGCATCAGGGCGCGCACGGCGTCGAGCAGGCGGGCGAGGTGGGCGCGGGTGTCGGCCACGTCGACGCAGGGGCCGCGGGCGTGGCGGGCGGCGTCCGACGCGACCAGGGCGGCGTGGCGCAGCGCGGCGTCGACGGCCTCGGCGACGGCGTCGGGCGGGGGCTCGGCGAAGACGGTGTCGTCGTCGAAGCGCAGGCGCCACGTGCGCTGGGCGGCCTCCATCAGCTCGGCCAGGCGCAGGCTGTCGCGGTCCTCGCAGGTGACGGCCTCGGCGCCGCAGACCGTTCGCTCGTGGTGGTTGACGCAGGCGCCGAAGGGGTCGCAGGCGTCGTCGGTGCAAGGGTTCTGGTCGTCGCAGGCGGCGGGCTCGCACAGGCCGCAGCGGGGCTGACCCGAGACGACGCGGAAGGGGATGTCGACGACCTCGGGGTTCGCGAGGGGCTCGCCGTCGATGGCGGTGAGGGTGACGCGCACGCGGCCGTCGCCGGCGCGGTCCGGGCCGCGGAAGGTGACGGTGTGGGGCGCGAAGCTCTGGGGCGAGGTCTGGAAGGTGCGGCTCTGCGGGGTGCCGGCGGGGGGCGCCCAGCCGGTGGCGTCGACGGCGTCGGGCAGCACCTCGCCGGTGACGGTGTAGTCGTGGACGACGGCATCGTCGTTGCGCAGGTAGGTCGGGACGCCGACCAAACCGCTGTCGAGGGCGACGCGCTGGATGTCGGGCGTGCCCCAGACGGCGGACTGGAGGCGCGGCGGGGCGTCGAGGCCCTCGCCGAGGCGCAGCGTCCAGCGGGCGCGAGCCCGAATGGTGCGGTTGCGGCGGGCGTGGGCGGTGAGGGTGGCCTGGCAGGTGGGGCTGTCGCCGGGGCGGACGCGGACGGTGACGGGCGCCTCGTCGTTGATGCGGCCGGCCACCTCGGCGGCGCCGTCGAGGACGATCCAGTCGGGGCAGCCGAGGGTCAGCTCGACCTCGACGGGCTCGTCCTCGTCGCTCGAGATGAACAGGCCGAGGGTGGCGTTCAGGTCGGCGTCCTCGCCGGGGGCCAGCGGGCCCGCGTCACCGGCCGCGAAGGCGATCGCCACGTCGCCCTCGGGCAGCGCGTCGAAGTTGGCGGCCAGGTCGGCCAGCATCGCCCACTGCGCCTCGATCACGGCGGCCTGCGTCGGCGCCTGCTCGATGCGGGCGACGGCGGTGTCCATCTCGCAGGGGAAGCCGGTGCGGCCGTTGACCAACTGGAGGTCGGCCAGGCGGCGCTGGGCGGCCACGAGCTGGTCGAGGCCGGCGGCGACGATGTCGACGGCGCGGCAGTCGCCGCGGGCGTCGGCGGCCAGGCGGTCGGCGAGATCGGCGATCTCGAGGGCGGTGTCCGGGCCGACGAGGAAGGCGTTGCCGATGACGGCACGGTAGGTGGCCGCGACGGCGTCGGCGAGGTCGGCGAAGCGTCGCTGGGCCGGATCGTCGCAGCCGATCGGCGGCGCGGCGTCGGGCGCCTCGGCGTCGGGGGCCGCGTCGGGCGCGCCCGCGTCGGGGGCGGCGTCGGGCACGTCGGCGTCGGGCGCGGCGGCGTCGCGCGGGGCGGCGTCGGGCCCGGCGTCGCGCGGTGATGGCCCGGCGTCGGGGTCGGGCGGTCCGCCGTCGGGCGCGGGCGCGGCGACGCAGGCGCCCTGCACGCAGGCGAGACGGGCGTCGCCGCACTCGGCGTCGTCGCCGCAGGTGGCCGCGCAGAAGGGAGCGGGCGCGCAGCTCAGCGCGTCGGCGGCGGGCACGCACGCGCCGTCGCCGCAAGTGGCCCCGTCGTCGCAGGCGCGGGTGCAGACGCCGCAGATGCAGCTCAGGGCGTCGCCGCACTCGGCGTCGGCGGCGCAGAACTGCAGGAAGCCGGTCTCGGTGATGGCGTCGGGATCGATGGTGCGCTTCTTGGCGTCGTCGCAGGCGATCAGGGCCAGCAGCAGCAGGGGCAGGGCGCGGCGCATAGGTCAGTCCTCTTCGGGGTCGGCGTTGCGGAGGTATTCGTAGGGGGCCCACAGGAGCGACAGGTCCATGGCGCGGGCGGTGTCGTCGCCCTGCGCGGCCTCGTCGAGGGCCACGAGCGCGGGCCAGATGACGTCCTGGTAAAGCGCGGTGAGCTTGGGCAGGTCGGCGTCGCGGACGCGCAGGTTCAGGGTGCGCGCGAAGGCGGCTGGATCGCCGCGGAAGAAGCGCGCGTAGACCGCGTTGGTCACCGTGTCCATCAGGGTCTGCAGGCCGTCGAGGCGGGCGCCCCACTCGGGATCGACCAGGCGCGAGCGCGCCTTCGAGACGACGTACACCTCGTTGCGTCCCTGCGTCTCGAGGCGCACGCGCCCTTGCTGCAGCAGCGAGGCGAGGGCGGCGTCGACGTCGGCGGCGTCCTCGCCGGGCAGCACCTGCTTGATGCGCGCGGCGCTGAGGGGCTGGGCCCACAGCATGAACTCGACCCGGCGGGGCAGGCCGTGCGCCTGCTCGGCGTCGAGGAAGTTCTGCTTCAGCTGGCTGGACAGCAGCGCGACCTTGCGCGCCGAGACCTCGAGCAGCTCGGCCACCTCGTGGGTCTTGAGGCCCTGCCGGCGGGTCTCGTGGTAGGCGCCCATCTGCACCAGTTGGCCGAGGGCGCGCAGCGAGACGCGGAAGCGGAAGCCGAGGCGCAGGGCCGGCGTGAGCAGGGCGTAGAGCACCCGCTGGCGCAGGGCCTCGCGTTCGTCGGGCGGTGGGGGCGGTGCGGGCATGGGGGTCCGTCGCGTCATGTTGGGCGTCTTTATGCAAAAATATGCATAAAGACGCAAGCGCAGAGACGCAGATGGCCGGCCGTGGCCCGCAACGTGCCGAAACTGAGAGGGTTCGTGGTGGGTGGGGTGGGGCGCGGGGCGCCGGGGCGGGCCGCCAGACGGGGCCCGCCGAGCGGGATCAGGCGCCGAGCGTGATGTCGAAGGTCCCCGTCATGACGCCCGCGCGATCGGTCAGCTCGACGATGCGGGCGGGATCGCCGCTGTCGCAGCCGGCCGTGCAGGGATCGTCGGGCGCGAGGAAGGGGTCACCCGCGAAGTACATCTGCGTGGTCACGGGGCGGTGGCCGGGGTGCGACACCATGAAGTGGACGTGGGCCGGGCGGGTGCTGCCGCCGAGCGGGTAGCGGCCGGGCACGATGGAGCGGAAGGCGTAGCGGCCCTCGGCGTCGGTGACCACCTGGCCGCGCAGGCGGTAATCGGCGCCGGCGTCGTGGTAGTCGCCGTTCACGTCGGCCTGCCACACGTCGAGCAGGGCGCCGGCCAGCGGGGCGCAGTCGGGGCCGCGCACGACGCCGCTGATCTCGAGGGCATCGCCGGGCTCGTCGTCGGCGGCGAGCTGGGTGCGCGCGGGGGCGCCGGCCTGGAAGAAGGGGCCCTGGGCGTCGGGGCGGGTGGGATCGCAGGTCGCGGGCGGGGCGGCGTCGGCGCGGGCGGCGTCGGCGGCGCCGGTGTCGGACGCGGCGTCGGCGGCGCCGCGATGAGGCGGGGCGGCGTCGGCGAGGTCGGCGTCCGGATCGCGGCCGGCGTCGTCGCGGCCGGCGTCGTCGTGACCACCGTCCAGGCGCGCGCCCCCGGCCGCGTCGGCGCCGCCCGTCGAGCTCGAGCCGCCCCCACACCCCAACAGCCCGCCGGTCGTGGTGGCCACCGCCATCCAGGACAGCACGTCTCGCCGCGTTCGTTCGCTCATGCGCCACCTCCCCTTCGACGCCCACCGTAGCGGGGCGCGAGGTTCGCGAGAATCGGTGAGTTCGGGATGCGATTGTCCGGGCTGGTCGAACGGCGGCGCGGCGACGTGGACGTCGCGCGGCGTGCGGCCCATGGTAGGCCGAGCGCGGGAGGTCGGCGGTGAAGGCAGCCTTGGCGGTCCTGGTGGTGGCGGGGGTGGCTGGCCTCGGCTGGTGGACGCTGCGCGGTGGCGCGTCGAGCGCGTCCGACACGCCGGCGGACGCCGCAGCATCGGCCGCCGATGCCGGCGCGCCGGTGAGGGTGGAGTGGCCCGCGACGTTGCCGGTCGCGATGAGCGTGTACCTGCCTGGCCCGGTGGCTCCCGACGCGCTCGTCGAGGGGCTGCCGGCGGCGGTCGAGGAGGCGATTGGCGGGCCGCTCGGTGCAGCGCTGAGCGCGCGCGTCGCGCGGTCCGTCTCGGTGGAGGTCGAGCGGATCGAGGGGCCGGCGCTGGACGAGGTGGGCCGCGTGCTCAGCGTCGACGACGCCAGCCGGGCGGTGGCGGAGAGAGCGACGCACGCGGCGATCGTGACCTCGACCGGGGCCTCGGCGGCGCCCGTCGAGGCGTACTACGCGGTGCTGGCGGCGGCTCGAGTGATCGCCGAGCGGCACGCGGGCGCGCTGGTCGATCCCGCCTGCGGCTGCGTGCCGCCGGAGGGCGCGCGCAGCGAGGCGCTGCCGGCGGACGGGCGGCTGACGGTGGGCCCGGCGCTGCTGCTTCCGCGCTCGCTGGGCGATCACGGCATGTGGTTCACGACGATGGGCATGGCGCGCTTCGGGCTGCCGGAGCTCGAGATGGTCGATCTGCCGGTGGCCGGTGAGCAGGGCGTCTCGTGGTTGCTGGGCGGGGTGGCCATCGAGGTGGTGGGCCGCGTGCTGGCGGACGCGCGGCCGGGCGCGGCGCTGCGTCTGCCCACGACGCTGACGGTGACGCGGTCCCAGGTGGCGCGGGCCTGGGGCGCCGAGGTCGACGGGGAGGCGCGGGCCGCTTCGCTCACCGTCGGCCTGGCCTGGGGCGCCGAGCGCGACGACGAGTCGGCGTTCGTTCGGGTGGACGCGCCGGCCGGCGTCGACCGCGCGGCGTGGGTCGCTGAACAGCTGTTGCCCTTCGCGGGGGTGGAGGAGGAGGTGGTGATCGGGG
The DNA here is from genome assembly GCA_030426945.1 of bacterium. Lineage (GTDB taxonomy): Bacteria > Myxococcota_A > Bradymonadia > UBA7976 > UBA1532 > JACKDN01. Next base: position 543 of record JAUHXL010000340.1, on the reverse strand, counting down.
TGGCCGACGATGACGCCGAGATGGCGGCGGCGATGGCGCGGGCGCAGGCCGAGTTGGCCGGTGTGGGCGCGCGCTTCCGCGCCGGGTTGCCCGTCGACGTGCGCCTGCTGGCCAAGGCGCCCTGGACCACCCGCGACGGCAGCGCCGAGCACCTGTGGTTCACCGTCACCGACTGGCCCGAGGGCGGGCCTCTGCGTGGGGTCATGGACAGCCGCCCGATGCACGTCGACGGGCTGGCCGCGGGGCAGCCGGTGAAGGTGCCGGAGGCCGAGGTCGAGGACTGGGCGCTGTTCTCGCCCGACGGGGAGCGCGAGGGGGCGTACACCGTCGACGTGCTGTTGAAGCGCCGCGGCGAGTAGCGTCAGGCGTCCTCGGGCGCGGGCCGCACGACCGTCACGGCGTCGCCGAACCCGCGAATCCAGGGCCACACCTCGACCATCGACGCCACCTGGAAGGTCATGCGCAGCCGGCCGTCGTCGAGATCCTCGAAGACCTGGCTGGGATGCCAGCGGCGCTCGCGCACGTAGCGCTTCAGCCAGGGTT
>JAUHXL010000339.1 GCA_030426945.1 bacterium | reverse complement strand
CGCTCGCCCTGCTGCTCGCCGCGCTCGATGCCCTGCTCGATGCCCTGCTCGATGCCCTGCTCGATGCCCTTCTCCATGCCCTCGTCGAAGTTCTCCGCCAGCAGCTTGCCGTAGTACTCGCGGGCGAACTCCGAGGTGAAGGTGTGCTTCTCCTTCCGCATGATGGCCTCCAGTGCGGCGCGCGCGACGGCGTCGAGGTCTCGCGTCACCAGGTCATAGTAGACAGCGCCCCGCTCGTAGTCGACCGCGGCCACCGCGTCGGCCGCGACGGCGCCCGCGAAGACGACGTCGAGGTCGGCGCCATGGTTCTTGCGCATCAGCGCCGAGAGGACCGCCATCTCGGGGCGGGCTCTCGCGGTCTCGGGCTCGACGACCCGCGGCACGTCGCTCGGGTCCAGCACGACCGGGCAGACGACCGACCCGGCGCCCAGCTCGATGGGCTGCCGCGCCCACGCGGCGACCCGCGGGTCGGGCGCGATCACCAGGACGATCACCGGACAGCGCCACAGGAAGCGCGCCGAGCCCACGTAGGCCGGCCATGAGAAGCGCTTGAGGGGGTCCTGGGCCAGCTGAGCCTCGACAACCACGATCCCCTCGGCGACGGTCCGGCCGGCGCGGTCGCGGCTCGGGTCGACGACCAGCACCAGGTCCGCCTCGAACGTGGGCGGCGCCAGTCGGGAGAGCGTGGAGTCGCCGACCTCGACGATCGGCGCTCGGCCGGTCGTGCCTGGGATGCGGTCGCCCGCGAGCATCAGCGCCAGGGTGGGACAGTGGCGGAACAGGTCCACCAAGGTGTCGTGCAGGACCGAGGGCACGGGGGCCTCCGTGAATCGCCGTGAGCGAGCGCGGGGTCCTTCAGCGACGAACGTGCCAGGCACCTGACCTTATTAAAATCAATCTGTTACGCCTCAACCTGGCGACGGGCGAGGTGTATCGAGCGTCCAAGGCGTCCAGGATCTGGACGCCGGACTCGGCGGGACCGGAGACCCGCACGACATCTGCAGGCTCGGCAACGGCGCCGGGCGCCGCCGCAGACGGCGCGGCGGCGGACGAGGGCGGCGAAGACGGCGAAGGCGGCGAAGGCGGCGAGGGCGGCGAGGGTCAAACGGTCGCCTCTCTGCCTTCTCGGATGCGCCGCCGGGACGGCAGCAATGCGAAATGCGATCGACCTGACCCCTTCTCGGCTGCACCGGCACGGCGGCGGAAATGCGAAATGTGATCGTCCCGACCCCCCTGCACCGCGGCGCGGTTCGGGCTACCCTGCGCGCATGAACGCCGCGACCGACGCCCCACCCTCTCCACCCGACGACCCCTACGACTTCGACGTGGCCGTCGTCGGCAGCGGGTTCGGGGGCAGCGTGGCGGCGCTGCGGTTGGCGCAGAAGGGCTACCGCGTGGTGGTGCTCGAGGCGGGCAAGCGGTGGCGGGCCGAGGACTTTCCGAAGACGAACTGGGCGGTGAACCGCTTCCTGTGGGCGCCGGCGCTGCGCTGCTTCGGCATCCAGCGCATCGACCTGCTGCGCGACGTGCTGGTGCTGTCGGGGGCGGGCGTTGGCGGGGGCAGCCTGGTGTACGCGAACACGCTGTACGTGCCCAAGGCGCCCTTCTTCGCGCACCCCACCGTGTCGGCGCTGGGCGGTGAATCCGCCCTGCTGCCCTTCTACGACGTCGCGCGCCGGATGCTGGGCGTGACCGAGAACCCCAAGCTGTACGCGGCCGACGAGCTGATGCGGGCGACGGCGGACGAGCTGGGCTTCGGCGAGACCTTCCAGCGGACGCCGGTGGGCGTGAACTTCGCGGGCGGGCCGGGGGAGGATCCCTACTTCGGCGGGGAGGGCCCCGAGCGGAACCCGTGCGTGGAGTGCGGCGGGTGCATGGTGGGGTGCCGCTACCGGGCGAAGAACACGTTGGACCGCAACTACCTGTATTTCGCCGAGAAAGCGGGGGCCGAGATCCGCGCGGAGACGCGGGTGACCGACCTATGGCCGCTCGACGAGGGCGGCGCGAGCGGGTACGCGGTGCACACGCGGCGGACGACCGCGTGGCTGGGTGGGCGGCAGCGGCCGCTGCGGGTGCGCAAGGTGGTGTTGTCGGCCGGGGTGCTGGGCACGCTGCGGCTGCTGACGGCGCTGAAGGAGACGGGGCGGCTGCCGCGGGTGAGCGACGCGCTGGGGCGCACGGTGCGCACGAACAGCGAGTCGCTGATCGCGGTGACGGCCGATCACGACCGGGTGGATCACAGCGAGGGCATCGCGATCACGTCGAGCGTGCACCCGGACGCCGACACCCACATCGAGCCGGTGCGCTATCCGCGCGGGGCGGACGCGATGGGGCTCTTGGCGGCGCCGACGCTGGTGGACGGGGGCGCGGGGGCGCCGCGGCAGCTGCGGTTCGTGGCGTCGATGCTGCGGCATCCGCTGCGCACGCTGCGCTTCAGCCTGCCGTTCCGGTTCGCGAAGCGGACGATCATCCTGCTGGTGATGCAGACCATCGACAACAGCCTGCGGGTGACGCGGCGGCGGCGCTGGTGGTGGCCCTTCGGGAAGGGGCTGACCTCGCGGCCCGAGGGCGCGGCGGCGCCGCCGACGTACATCCCGGCGGCGCACACCTTCGCGCGGGCGCTGGCGCGGCGCATGTCGGGGCAGGCGCGCAGCAGCGTCAACGAGGTGCTGCTGGACGTGCCGGCGACGGCGCACATCCTGGGCGGCGCGTGCATCGGGGCGACGCCGGGCGAGGGCGTGGTGGACCTCGATCAGAAGGTGCACGGGTACGCCAACCTGTGGGTGTGCGATGGGTCGGTGGTGCCGGCGAACCTGGGGGTGAACCCGAGCCTGACGATCACGGCGCTGACCGAGCGGGCGATGAGCCGGGTGCCGGCGAAGGGGCAGCCCCGACGGTTCGGCTTCGAGCGGGCGTGGGGCGTGGAGGGGCTGCTCGATGGGGCGGCGGACGCCGCGGAAAGTGCGCGGGCGGGCTGATCGTGTGTCACGCGCCGGCGGGCTGCCTCGTCCTGCCGGTGAACCCCACGAGGAGGACACCATGCTGCGCTGGCTCATCGGACGGAAGATCGACGCCTTCGAGGATCACTACGGCTACGACGCGAGCTACCTGCGGACGCTGTTGGCCGCGGATCCGCGCGCGGCGATGGCCATGGGCCGCGTCTCGGCGCTGGGCGGTTATCGGCGGGACGTGCCGCTGGCGCCCTGGTTCGCTGCGCGGGTGACGGCCGCGATGCTGGCCGACTGCGGGCCCTGCACCCAACTGGTGGTGGACATGGCGCGCGAGGCGGGCGTGGACGACGCGGTGCTGCTGGCGGTGGTGGCCGGCGACGACGAGGCGCTGCCGGACGACGTGGCGGTCGCGGCGCGCTTCGCGCGGGCGGTGACGGCGCGATCGACCGACCTGGACGACCTGCGGGCCGAGGTGCTGCGGCGCTGGGGCCGCCGCGGGTTGGCGTCGCTGGCCTTCGGCGTGGCGGTGGCGGCGGTGTACCCGACGGTGAAGGCGGCCCTGGGGCACGCGCAGGTCTGCACGCGGGTGCGGGTGGGTGAGGTGGACGTGGCGCCGGCAGCAGCGTGAGCGACGCGGCCGACTTCGAGGCGCACCGCCGCCACTTGACGGGCCTCGCCTACCGGATGCTGGGCAGCGTGGCCGAGGCCGAGGACGTCGTGCAGGACGCGTGGCTGCGGTGGCGCTCGGCCGAAGATGTCGAGCGCCCGCGCGCGTGGTTGTCGCGCGTGGTGACGCGGCTGTGCCTGGACCACCTGAAGTCGGCGCGCGTGCGGCGCGAGCGGTACGTCGGGCCGTGGCTGCCCGAGCCGGTGCTGGACGCGGACGCGCTGCGGGTCGAGGCGCCGACCGAGCTGGCCAGTGATCTGTCGGTGGCGCTGCTGTTGGCGTTGGAGCGGCTGTCGCCGCTCGAGCGCGCGGCCTTCCTGCTGCACGACGTGTTCGACGTGGATCACGCCGAGGTCGCCGAAGCGCTGGCGCGCACGCCGGCGGCGTGTCGGCAGCTGGCGGCGCGGGCGCGGGCGCACGTGCGGGCGGCGCGGCCGCGGTTCCCGGTGGACGACGCGGACGCGGAGCGGGTGGCGTTCGCGTTCTTCGCGGCGGCGCAGGCGGGGGATCCGGCGGCGCTGACGGCGGTGCTGGCAGAGGACGCGGTGTTCTACAGCGACGCGGGCGGGCACAAGCAGGCGGCGTTGAAGCCGGTGGTCGGGCGGGATCGGGTGACGCGGTTCTTGGTGGGGGTGGCGCGGAAGTTCGGGTCGGGGGCTGGGCTGCGGGACGTGCGGTTCGTGCGGTTGAACGGGCTGCCCGGGTTGGTGGCGGTGGAGGCCGATGGGGGGCCGTACGCGGTGGCGCTGGAGGTGCGGGGGGGCGTGGTGGGGGCGGTCTATGTGATGAGGAATCCGGAGAAGTTGGGGCATCTGGGGGGGTGATGAGCGGGTGAGTGGGGGTGCGGCCTACGGGCGCGGGGGCGGGCTGGGGCTGGGCGGCGGTCGGTCAAGGTCAGGGGCAACGGGGGCGGCCTGCGGGCGTCGCGGCGCGTCGGCGTTGGGGGGCGCGGCGGTCGGGCGAGGTCAGGCGCAGCGGGGGTGGCCTGCGGGCGTCGCGGTGCGTCGGGGTTGGGGGCGCGGCGGTCGGGCAAGGGCAAGCGCAGGACGGCCGCCTCGGCGATCAGTCGTGGGTGGGTGGGCGGCCGCCGCGGTGATCAATCCTGGGTGCCGGCGTCCAGGCGGCGGCCCAGCAGATCGTGGAAGGCGTCCCCCACCAGCACGTCGGCGCGGCCGGTCGTGAGGTCGAGCAGCCCGTCGCGCAGGCGGAAGGGTTCGAGGTCGTAGCGGCGGATGACGACGTCGCTGGGCGGCGCGGCCGCGCCCCACGACGGGGCGACCTCGGCGGCCAGGTCCCGGTTGGCGGTCAGGGACCGGCCGTTCTGCAGCACCAGCCCGCCCTCGCACACCAGGCGCGAGCGGAGCTGACCGCCGAACTGGCCCTCGTCCTTCAGCGCGCGGTGCTCACCGAAGCGCACCCCGTCAGCGGCGTCGGTCCACGGCGCGACGCGCACCCGCGCGGCGCCGTGGTCCTCGCCCCGCCGCACCCGGTGCAGACCGGCCTCGAGCCGCAGGTAGCCGAAGGGGTACGGGCCCTTGATCGCCAGCAGCGCGGGCTCGCCGTCGTCGCGCGGCTCGAACAGCCACTCGGCCGCGCCGCCACGGCCGCGGGCCCAGCCGCGGTAGACCTCGACCAGCAGGTCGCGCGCGAGGCGCCCCTCCGGGCCGATGGGCGCGATCTCGAGCAGCGCGTCCCAGCGCCCGTCCGGGCCCATCGCCCACAGCTCGCGCGTCGCGCGCGCCACCGCGGCCTCGAGCTGCCCCAGCCGGTTGGCCACGTCCGCTTTGCGGCGCCGACTGTCCGCCCCGGCCAGCACCTCGACCAGCGCGTCGCGGCGCACCCGCAGCGTGTCCAGTCGGTCCAGCGTCTCCTGCACGCGATCGAGATCCCGCAGGTCGCGCGCGGCCGCGCGCGCGTCGCGCCAGAAGTCGGGCTCGGCGCGCAGGGCCACCAACCGGTCGCGTTCGACGAGCAGGTGCGCCTCGTCCACCCGCGTCGCCAGCGCGGCCAGGCCGGCCGACACCGCGTCCACCGCGGCCCGCAGCGCGTCGCCGTCCAGCTTGCGGCCCGGCTCGACCTCGACGGGCGCCTGCTCGCGCCGGTGCGCGCGGCTGTCGGCGGTGTCGATCACGCGCACGCGCAGCTGCCCGTCGCGATCGGCCACGCGCAGGATGGCGCCTGGGTCGACGGCGCGCTCCATCAACGTCATCGCCAGGGGCAGCACCAGCTGGCGCTGCAGCTCCCGCTTCAACGCGCGGGCGCCGTAGCGCGGGTCGTAGCCGCGGGCCAGCACCACGTCGAGCGCGGCGTCGTCGATCTCGACCACCAGGTTGCGCCGCGTGATGCCCTCGCGCTGCAGGATGCGCCGCAGCTCGTGCCGCGCCACCGCGCGCACCTGGGCCTGATCGAGCGGGTGAAACACCACCACGTGCTGGAAACGATTGAGGAATTCGGGCCGGAAGGTCGACTCCAGCGCCTCCAGGATGCGCTTGCGGCGGCTGCCCGCGTCGGCCGTCGCGCCGAAGCCCACCGCGTGGTCGGACGACTGCGCGCCGACGTTCGAGGTGGCGATGAGGATCGTGTTGCGGAAGTCGACCGTGCGCCCGCCCGGCGGCGTCAGGCGGCCCTCGTCCAGCACCGGCAGCAGCAGGTCGTAGACGTTGGGGTGCGCCTTCTCGAGCTCGTCGAGCAGCACCACCTGGAAGGGCTGCGCGCGCACGGGATCGACCAGCCGAGCCGGGCGCGTGGGGTCGCGCGGGTTGCCCAGCAGCATCTCGAACGCGTGGTAGTCCTTGAACTCCGAGAGGTCGAAGCGCAGCAGGCGCGTGGCGCTGCCGAACAGGTAGGTGGCCAGGGCGCGGGCCAGCTCGGTCTTGCCGACGCCGGTGGGGCCGACGAACAGGAAGGTGCCCAGCGGGCGCTGGGGATCCTGCAGGCCGGCCTTGAACAGCGCGATGGTCTCGACGACGGCCTCGATGGCCTCGGACTGGCCGACGATGCGGTCCTCGAACCAGGCGCGGATGTCGCGGGCCGGCCGGGTGACGCGCGGCGAGACGACGAAGCGCGGCAGGCCGGTGTAGAGCGAGAAGACGTGCTCGACGTAGGCCTCGTCGATCGTCGGCGCCTCGCCCGCGGCGCGCAGATCGTCGGCGTGATCGACCACCTGCTGCAGCAGGTTCAGGGCCGGGCCGGGCTGCGGGCGGCTGGCGAGGAAGGTGCCCGTGAGGCGGAACAGGGCGCGGCGCAGGTCGGCGTCCAGCGTCACCCGCGCGCGCTCGGCGGCGCGCTGCAGCACGCGGTCGGCCGCGTCCTCGTCGAGGGGCGGCACGGCCACCTCGGTGAACAGCGCCGTGAAGCCCGGCACCTTGTCCATCTGCCGCTGCAGCTCGGGCTGCGCCTCCCCGAGGACCCGCAGCCTGCCGCCCTCGATGAGCGGACGCAGGGCCTCGAGCATGTTCCGGGGGCTGTTCGACGTGCGGCCGGCCACCGGCAGGTGCCAGATGTCCGAGAAGTACAGCACCGCGTCCAGCTTGCGGGCCGCCTCGGCCACCGCCAGCGTCTTCGACTCCCACTCCCCGATGTAGCGCGTGCGCGACATCATCGCGGTGGTGCTCATCTGCCGCAGCGCGCCGCGCCTGCGCGCCGCGAAGCGCGCCGCCACCGCGTGTACGAGGGCCGTCTTGCCCACCCCCGCGGGCCCGGTCAGCAGCACCGGACGACCGCGGTCGAGCAGGTCGATCACGTGGTCGACGAGCGCGTCCCGCTCGTCCACCGGCGGCAGCTCGCCCGCGTCGGCGGCGGCCACCAGATCCCGCCCGTCGCGGTCGAGCGCGTCTTGGAAGTTGTCGTCACCCATCGGCGCCGCAGCCTACACGGAGCGGGGCGCGGGGGCACGTGTATGGCCGAGCGCTGCGCTCGAATCGTGCCCTGTGCGGGCGTGGGTGCACGCTGTGGCCTGTGCGGACTGGCCGCGCTGGCATGGGCACGGGGGGTCTTCTTCGGGGCGCACTTCCGGCCGGCCGCGCCAACGGGCTTGTAAATGGCGGCGGCGGCAGTATCCTTTCGCCCTCGACATTCCAGGAGGCGTCGTGGCCAAGGAAGAAGGAATCACGGTCGAAGGGACCGTCATCGAGCCGCTCCCGAACGCGATGTTCCGGGTCGAGCTCGAGAACGGGCACAAGGTGCTCGCCCACGTCTCGGGGAAGATGCGCAAGTTCTTCATCCGCATCCTGCCCGGTGACAAGGTCACCGTGGAGCTGTCCCCCTACGACCTCACGCGCGGCCGCATCACCTACCGCGCCCGCTGAGCCGCCGCGGCCTGACGCCGCGACCGCCCGCTCCCAGCCCGCCCCTCGTGCCGCTCGGAACGGCAGCGGCGCGTCCTGGCGCCGTCAGCCCAGCCCGCAGGCCGCGCGCGCCCGGTCCAGCACGCCCCGCGCCACCGTCCGCGCCTTGTCGGCGCCCGCGCGCAGGATGTCCTCCACCTCGTCGGGGTGCGC
>JAUHXL010000338.1 GCA_030426945.1 bacterium | reverse complement strand
GGCGACGTGGCGGTGCTGCTGTGCGCCGACTACGGCCAGCCGCTGGCCTTCAACTGCCGCAGCGGCGCCAACGGCGCAGCCTGCGACGCGGGGCAGTGCGTCATCCCCGAGGGCCAGGGCTGCTTCGATTCGGCGATCTACCGCTGCGAAGAGGGGCTGATCTGCGGCGACCAGAACACGTGCCGCACGCCGCCCGTGTGCCAGAACGACCCCGACTGCGGCGACGCGCGCCTCGAGTGCGTCAACGGCGAGTGCGCGCTGCGCGCCTGCGAGACCTCGGAAGACTGCGGAGCGTTCGACTGCGTGTACGGCGAATGCCAGGAGAGCTGCCAGGCCACCTGCGAGGCGCGGTGGGGCGCGGGCACCTGGGTCTGCGACGATCCCGGCGGCCCCTGCACCCGCCAGGACTGCGTGCGCAGCGGCGACTGCCCCGGCAACCAGGACTGCGTGGCGCGGTCGCACAACCGCATCGGACCGCGCAGCACCGACCTGGTGTGCCAGGATCCGGGCCCCAGCCCCTGCGACGGCGTCTGCCAGGCCAACCAGGTGTGCAGCGGCATGGGGGGCGACTCGCCGCAGGAGCGTTGCCGCTGAGGCCAGGACGCCCAGCGGCGGGGGCCGCGTCGCGTCACCGTCAGAACGAGTAGCCCAGCCCGATGTTGAAGCCCGCGTCGATGGTGGTGAAGTCGACCGGATCCGGCTCGGCCCCGCCGGCCGGCGCCTCGAAGGTCTGGCTGCCGAAGCGGCCGACGACGTTCAGCCCCGCCTTCAGGTTGAACTGCGGCCCGGCGTAGAACACCGCGCCCAGGTCGAAGCGCCCGGCGATGCCGCTGACGGTCGACTCGTCCTTCTGCGTGTTCGAGCCGACCACCGGCGTCTCGCGCGTGCCGGTGAAGTACCCGGCGCCCAGGCCCGGCGTCAGGAAGAAGCTGTTGCCCAGCGGCACGTAGTAGTGGCCGGTGGCGAAGCCGATGAAGCCGGTGTCGCTGTTCTTCTGCTCGGTGGGCTCGTCCCCCGCGCCGGGCAGGTCGGTCTCGACCGACGCCGAGCGCAGGAAGAACCCCGCGCTCAAGCCCACCGCCAGGTTCTTGATGACGAAGTACCGGCCGGTCAGCGCCCCGGTGTACGCCACGTCGGTCGCGACCGTCTCCCCGTCCTCGGCCCCACCCGTGCCCGCGATGGGCGTGATGGTGGTGCGGTACAGCAGCAGGTTCTCGAGCCCGATGTCGATCACGCCCTTCTTGATGAAGGTGTACCCCGCCCAGCTCTTGCCGACGCCCGCGGCGCTGACGGTGGCGGGGGCGAGGGCCAGAGCGACCGCGCAGACGGTCAGGATGCGGGCCAGCGGCTTCTTCATCGTCGTCACCTCGTCCGCCACGCTCCGGGCGGCTGCCGGTCTCGGGGCCGTGTTTCGCGCCGCAAAGTGCGGATCGACGGGGGCCCTGTCAACCGGAGGCGGGTGGGTACGGGGCCGAACGATGGTCAGCGGCGGCCGGTGCGGCGGGGCAGGCGTGATGCCCTCACTCGCCGTCCTCTCCGCGCATGACGTCCTTGCCGACGAACCAGAACCGCCGCCCCTCGGTGAGCGGCGGCTCGCTGATCGTCGTGCCCGGTTGCGCGGCCGCCCGATCCAGGTGCGGGCTCGGCATCAGCGCGTCGACAGCCATCAGCACGCAGTCTCTGCAGATTCGCGCGTCGGTCGCCTGGGCGATCACGACGTAGGCCGAGTAGGACCGCAGGCAGAACGAACAGGTGTAGGACGGGTTCTCGGCCGCCGGCTGGTTGCCCTCGTCACGCACAGTCACCTCCCTCGAAAAGCACGCCGCGAACGGCAAGCACCACACCGAGCCGGCCGGCTCGCCGTCGCCGTAGCGGCCGGCAACAGCTACTCACCGGGTAAGTGCTCCCACAGGCCGGCGCCCTCTTGAAAGTCACCCTTCTCGTCGAACCAGCCGACCCGCTCGAAGGTGGACAGCGTGCCGTCGCAGTCGAGGTCGCCGTGGGCGCGCGCGGTGAAGCGCGCGCCCACGCCGTGACCGTCGGCGACGAACACGTACACGAACCGGTCCGCGACGATCTCCGCGTACACGGCCCGGTTTTCCTCGCTACGTGCGCCGAGCCCGAGGGCTGCGCGGACGCAGTCGGAGCCCGAGTGGCGCGCGGCGCTGGTGACCCGGGGAAGCGTCCGTTGGCCGGGCTCCGCGGCCGACCGTAGGTACGCGTCGCGCGCGGCGTCGGAGATGGACCTGAGGTTGCCCCCGCGCCGACGACTCTCGCGCACGGACTCGGGAGCGCACTGGCTGCGCGCCGTGCAGCACGCGAGCAGCAAGCCGGAAGCGAAGATCCAGCGCACCTCACCGCCCTCTCTGCCGACATACGAGAGACACCGGCGCGAGCGGCTCGACCCAGCGAACGGTCACGCGACCTTCGCCGACCGTGGGGCCGGCGCTCACGGCAGGTGCCGCCAGATGAGAATCGAGCCGCCCATCATCGGGCCGGCCATCCACGCCGCGACCGCGCCCAGGTTGCTGACCACCAGCAGACCAAGTCGCCGTTCGCGGCCAAGGCGAATCAGGTCGCCGTTGATGCCCGCACGCACCGTGCTGGGGCCGAGAATGGACGCCAGCACCAGCCCGCCTCCCCAGGGCAGGAGCGTGAGATGCCCCCCGAGGGACAGCCAAGTCGACAGCGCCACCCACGGGAGCGTCTCGATCACCGCCCGGGCCGTGACCCGAAGCGCCCCGTCGCCCTCCTCGATCAGCGCAGTGTCCACCCGAGGCAGGTGTCGCTCGAGCAGGTCGTGGACGATCCGATTCGCCACGTCGTCGGGCGGAAGCGGGAGCGGCTCTGCGTAGGCCAGCTTCGCCGCCCGCCGCCAATCCTGGTAACTCGGTGGCGGTCGCACCAGACGAACGGTCTCACCGTCGGACGCGTACGCGGCGAGCGTCGGCCAAGGGAACCGCTGGCCCTCGCCGGAGCGATGCTCCACCCGGATCCCCTTCGAGTCGACCGTGCAGCGCCGTGGCTGCCGGAATTGCCTGAGAAAGAGCCAGCTGAAGCCCAGGATGACCAGGGTGAAGCCAAGTCCAACCAAGCCGAGGTACGGCCACTGGCCCGTGAACTCGGGCGAGGGAAACCGCCACTCGGCGAGAAGTGCCAAGAGAACGAAGACGCCGGTGCTCGACAGCCCACCTCGCACCGTCCGCGGTAGCAACGCGCGCTCGTCCGCCGTCAGCGGCCGCGGCGGCGCCACCCACGAGACGCCCTCGGTGATCGGCTTCGGTCGAAGCACCCGTTGCCCCCTCTCGAGGTTCGCCACACCCCGGGGCAGCATACCGCCGAACGGCGCGCCGGCGCAGGCGGCTTCGAACCTGCCGCCCATCTGCCCGGTACCGGGAACGACGGAAGAAGGCGCAATGCGACTGTCCTGACCCCCTACCTCAACGCACGCCACCCCGCGTAGCTCGCCAGCCACGCGCGCTGGGTGGCCGTGTCGGGTACGGGACGCCCCCGCGCGATCTCGATGCGGCGCCACGCCGTCTAGGGCTCGACGCCCCGCGCCACGAGGACGGCCGCGACCAGCAAGGACGAACGGCCGATGCCGGCCCGGCAGTGGACCGCCACGAAGCGTGCCGCGTCGAGGTGCCCGAGCACCTGAACGACTGCCCGGTCGAAGCCAGGTGTCGAGGCCGGCACACCCCGGTCGACCGTGGGAACGCGCATCACCTCGAGCCCGAGCGGACGAGCCTCGGCCGCCTCGTCCACGAGCCCCAGCTCCGACAACTCGTCGTCCATCAGCATCGATACGAGGACCTGGACGCCATCCTCGCGGAAGGCCCGAAGGTCGTCCGGAAGCCACGCGTGACCCCGCGGACGAAGCGCGGTCGCCAAGCGTCCGGCGCCCGACGGCTCGACCTCGAAGAGGGTTGGTGTTCGACTCATCGGCCTCGTCAGTGTCCGTCAGGCGATGCGGCGGCCTTCCGCATCAGATTCGGTCGAAAGCGGGCCTGCCCATCTGCCGGGCACAGGGGACGACCGGGGGCGGGCTCGCCCGCGCGGTGTGCACCCGTGGCTCCTCCGCTACGCCCCTGACACCAGACCCAGGAGGCGACGCGCGTTGTCGGGAAACACGTCCACGAACTCGGCCGGCACCACAGCGCTCGCGACCGCGCTCTCGACCGCCGTGCGGTCCAGACCCTCCACTCGGATGATGTGCTGGACGTCAGCCATGTCCTCGTCGTCGGCGCGGCACATCTTGCTGAGGATGAGATCGAGCGGTCCGAGGACCCACACCGTGAGGTTGTCCGAACCCCACTCTCGCTCGAGGCGCCGGCAGCTCGACTTCCACGCCGGGGTCAGAATCTGCTGCTCTGGTCCCCAGATGTGGGTGAGGTAGAGGCCGAGCGGCTCCAGCTCACGGTTCGTCGCCTCGACGGCGTACCCCAGATCGGCCGACTCGATGAACGCTTCGAGCTCGGCATCCTCCATGAGTAGGTCGGCGTCCTCGGTCGCACGATCACGGCCATAGCCCAGGATCAGCGCGGCGCCACCCATCAGACGGATATGGGCCGGCCCGCGCAGGTGACTGGCGAGGCAGCGCAGAATGCGTTCGGCTGGGTTCAACGCAGACCTGGCCGGCGCACGAGGCGGCGCGGGTCGTAGCGGACGTTCGGTGGGCGCGCGTGCCGCGGCGGATGACGCCGGAGCATTGCGCCGAGTCTCTCGAGGTGCTCGTTGCGTTCGGCCGCCGGAACCAGATCCACCAGCCAGGCGAGTACGCCCGTCGCGATCTCGCGGCGCGCCAGGAACAGCAGGCGGTCAGGGTCGACCTGGCCGGATTGCAGCATCCGAACGACCAGCTTCAGCACGCGGCCCTCGGCCGGGGCGTGGGGCTGCAGCAACCCGACGATGATCTCCTCGAGGGTGAGCGCCGCGTCGAGCGTGCCGAGGTCGGCGCGGCCCGAGTAAGCGCCGTGGAAGCCGCGGAGGTTTGCCTGGTCGATCAGGTACTCGTGCACCGGGTCGGCGTCGCCGGCCGGTCGGGCTCTGCGCGCGAGCGCCTCGCGGAACAGCGAACGGTGCGCCGGCTGCCGGGCGGCTTCACCGTAGGTGGGGTAGGTCGACTTCATCGTCAGTGAGCATAGGCGATGCGTCCGACGACGGGAAACCGAGCGGGCTCGCCCCCCGCGACTCGGCGGGCCGGTCCCACCGCCCTCACTCCCCGTACCACACCACGTACGCGCTCAGCGCGATGTCCCCGCCCGCCGGCTCGCGCGCGCCGAACTGGCCGCGGTACGTCACCGTGTTCTCCACGCCCGGCTGCACGTGCTCGGTCACGTCGATCCGGATCGCCTCCACCGGCAGGCCGGGGCACCAGTACGCCCGCCCCGGCGCCCAGTTGCCCCACTGGCCGGGGGGGACGCCCTCGCCGGCGCGGTCGGCGCAGCCGCGGAGCGTTCCCGGCGCCTGCTGGGAGCGCACGACCGGGATGTCGGCGCCGTTGACCGTGAAGGCGTGGCGGTGGTCGCACCACTCGGCGCAGTTGTCGCCGTCGGTCTGGCCGTGGCCGCTGAGGATGAGGACGAGCTCGACGCGGTCGGCGTCGGCGGGGGGCGTGAAGGTGAAGGGCTCGCGGGTGTTGTAGTCGGCGCCGAAGCTGCCGCCGGTGAAGGCGCGCTCGGCCCCCTGAGCGCGGGGGGCGTCGCCGGTGGTGCGCAGGCGCAGGGCGATGCGGGCGTCGCGCTCGGTCTTGCGCTCCCACTCGGGGCCCATCTCGACGCGGAACGTGGTGTCGCCGCCGGCGCGGAGCAGGGCGAGGAAGGGGGAGGCGTCGATGAGCCATCGACGCTCGCCGCGGCGCCAGTAGGGGGTGATCCAGCGGGCGATCTCGCGGCGGTCGGCGCAGTCGGGGCCGTCGAGGCACAGCTCGACGTAGGCGATGCGATCCCACTCGCTGCAGCCGAAGGGGTTGCGGGCGGGGCAGAAGACGCCGACGTCGAGGTCGAGGGTGTCCACCTGCGCCATCGCGGCGGCGTCGGGGAGCGTCACGGTGCGCACGAACACGCGATCGCTCACCCGCTCGTCGAGCAACACCACCTCGGTGGCGGGCTCGGCGGCGACGCGGGCGCGCACCGCGGCCATGTGGTTGTAGAAGGGGCCGAAGTAGGCGGCCATCGCCCAGGTCTGCGCCTGGCCGACGACGGGGCTGAGGCTGCCGCCGGCGTCCCAGCGTTGGAAGCGATCGATGCCGAAGGTGAAGGGCAGCGGCGCTTGGGCCATGCCGCGGTCGCCCAGGTCGACGAGGCCTTCGGGGCTGAACATGAAGTCGAGGTAGTCGCTGACGAAGCCGCCGAGGCTGCCCTCGACCTCGGTGAGGCGGTCGGTGACGAAGTGCAGGCGCTCGGCCCAGCCGGCGGTCATCTCGGCGGGGCGCACGCTGATGCCCAGCGCGATGCGCGACCGCATGGCTTCCATGCGGGCGCGGCGGGCGTCGGCGTCAGGCTCGAACGAGAGGAACACGTAATGCGTGTTGGGCGCGCCGAGCGTCAGCAGCGGCAGCGGATCGCTGTCCCACAGCGCGTCGCCGATCCACGGGCCCTGCGGCGTCTGGCGCAGGTCGGGGAAGTAGACGAGGAAGACGTAGCTGTCGCAGCCGGTCCAGTGCTGCGAGAGCGTCAGCGGACCGTCGAGGGTGTTCGCGGTGAAGTCGGCGGCCAGGTCGCCGAACTGGAAGCCGCCGGCGCCGTCGGCGAAGGCGACGCGGGCGCCGGGGACGCCGTCGCAGGTGGGCGGTGGGGTCGCGTCAGGGGTGGCGTCGACGGTGGAGTCGGCCGCCGCGTCGGCGGCGTCCGGCTGCGGGCCGGCGTCCAGCGTCGCGGCGTCGAGCGTCGCGGCGTCGGCCGCGGCGGTGTCGCTGGCGCCGTCGTCGCACCCGAGGGCGAGCGCGAGGCACGCGCCGATCAGCCCGATTCGCTTCTGTCTCAAAGCCGGCTCCCCCGCTCCCCCGATTCCCCGGTCCAACCGCCGCGACGCTGCCGGCCGTGGTCGTGGTCGTCGTCGTCGTGGTCGAACGGTCGCGGAGTCCGAAGGTCTCTCGACCACGACCACGACCCCGACCACGATGCTGCAGCATCCGACGCCGAGCTTAGCCGTTCGTCCCGCTCAGAACACACCCTCGTCGATCCCGAACGGCGGCTTGGCCGGGGCCTCCTGCTCGAAGAAGTGCACCCGCCCCTCCGGCGCCTCGCCGCGCGCGCGCCGGCCGGGGTTCTCGCGGCCCTGCGCGCACCACGCCTCGTGGCACACGTCGATGTCGTCGAGACGCTCGTCGTCGACCGCCCACTCGAGGTGCTCGGCCATCAGCCGCTTGCGCAGGTCGCCGGCCACCGTCCGGTCCAAGACCACGGCGTTGATCTCGCCCTCGTACTTGAAGCCGCGGTCGTTGATGTTGGCGCTGCCGACGGTGACCCACACGTCGTCGACCACCATCACCTTCGCGTGCACGTCCACCGACTGATAGACCACCCGCCCGGCGGCGTCGCGGCCCCACGTCACCACCTCGGTGAGCTGGAAGTCGGGCCGCACGTCCCGGATCATCTTCAGCGTGTGCGCCGTCCAGTAGCCGCTCGGATCGAGGTAGCTCTTCTTGCCGCCGTTGATCGGCTTCACCACCACGAACAGGCGCAATCGCGGGTTCCGCTCCAGCGCCGTCGCCAGGGCGCGGCCCACCAGCGGGCTGCGGAAGTACTGGTTCTCGATGTAGATGAAGCGGCGCGCGTTGAAGATGGCCCGGTAGTACGCGCCGAGGATGCCGTCCTCGCCGCCGGGCGTCGTGCGCACGATCTGCACCCAGTGCGTCCCGCGGGGCGGCGGGGGCGCGGCGGGCAGCGGCTCGAGCCTGGGGTTGGGCGCGCCGCCCAGCCGGTCGCGCACCCAGTCGATCAGCCGGCCGAACAGGCTGCCGCGGCGCGCGGCCAGCGACGTGCGCCAGCGTTCGTGGAAGTTGTGCAGCAGGTCGGCGACGACCGGTCCCTCGACCCGCACCATCAGGTCGTGCCGCGGCGGGAAGGGCGGCGCGGCCTCCTTGGCCGCCGCCCGCGCCCGCTCGCGCGGCCCCGCCGCGTGCGGGTAGCGGCGCACCTCGAAGGGCGCGTGCC
>JAUHXL010000337.1 GCA_030426945.1 bacterium | reverse complement strand
TCGAACCCCTCGACGTGGACGACGACGTCGAGGCGCTGCGCGCCGCGTGGCTGCAGCTGATGCGCAGCGACCAGCCGGACCGGCCGGCGCTCGCGCTTCGCGAGGTGGCCGTCCAGGGACCCCGCGTAGTGTCCTTCAGCCTCGTGGGCGGACAGAGCCGCGTCTACACGGCCTTCGATCACGCGGATCCGGGCGGCCTGGTGCGGTGGAGCCGCTCGCTGTACGTCGACGGGCAGCGTCTCTTCGACGTGGGCAACGACGGCGGCACGTGCGAAGCGTTGCTGACCCTGGCCGGGTGGCCGCGGGAGCGCGCGCGCCTGGCGGCCAGCCAGCTGGCCGCGGAGGTGGACGGGCTCGAGCGCCTCGACGAGGGCGCGGTGCATCGCTGCCTGCCCCTGCTGTCGACGATGCGCAGCGGGCGCTACCTCGCCGCGCTGCTCGACGTGCCCATCGAGCGCATCGGCCAACCCCACCTGAGCTGGCTGTCGCGCCGCCGCCGCGCGCGGGCGGGGACGGCGCCGCCGGACATGGCCTGGGCCGATGGGCCGGAGCCCAGCGCGCCGCTGGCCGACCTGGTGCACTACCAGACGCCCATGGCCGTGGGGGTGGATCCGCCGACCCACGCGCTGATGATGCCCTCGCAGCCCACCGCCAAGGTCGATCCCCGTCACGCGGACGCGCTGGCGGATCGTCTGCACGCGGGCCAGCGGCCGGCGGTGATCGCGCAGGGTTGGGTGGACGACCGCTTCGTCGACGCGCGCGTCGCCTCGCGCCTGCTGGAGATGGTGGTCATCGACGGCCACCACCGCCTCGAGGCCTACGCCCGCGCCGCCGTGCCCGCGCGGGTGCTGGTGCTGTGCCGGATCGAGGACTCCTGGGGCCCCCCCGATCAGCCGGCCCGCTATCTGCGCGGATGCTTCGCCGCGTTGGGGGCCCAGACGGCGAAGACGTGAGCGAGCCGCCCACCCGACCCCCCACCTGGCGCGAGCGCCGCCGCGAACGGGCCGAGCGTCGCGCCTCGGAGCGCGCGGCGGCCTCGACGGACGCGTCCGAAGGGCCCCACGTCGACGCCGAGGGTCACCTGCACGACACCCCCCCGCGCATCATCGAGGCGCACCCGGGGCCCCACATCGCGACGCCGCCGGTGCGCCCGGGCTGTCCCGACGGCCACGGCGCGGGCGAGCCGGACGCGCTGTCGGTGATGACGCTGAACGTCGCGCACGGGCGCGGTGCTCGGCTGCACCAGACCTTCCTGCGCCGGCGGACCATCGAGGCGCACCTGACGGCGATCGCGTCGGTGTTGGGGCGCGAGGCGCCCGATCTGGTGGCCTTGCAGGAGGCCGACGGCCCCTGCCTGTGGAGCGGCGGCTTCGACCACGTCGACTGGCTGGCGCGCCAGGGAGGCTTCGGCTGGCATGTGCGGGGCAGCCACGTGCAGGGGCGCCGGCTGGACTACGGCACGGCCCTGCTCAGCCGGCTGCGGCCCGCCGATCCCTTGGCGATCACCTTCCGACCTTCGCCGCCGACCCCCACCAAGGGCTTCGTGGTGGCGACGGTGGAGCACGGGGGCCACACCATCGACGTCGTGTCGGTGCACCTCGACTTCTCGCGCAGCCGCGTGCGCCGTCGGCAGGTGGCGGAGCTGGCCGAGGCGCTGCAGGCGCGCGACCACCTGAGGGTGGTGATGGGCGACCTCAACTGCGACTGGAAGGAGCGCGGCGGCACGCTGCGCACGCTGAGCGAGGCGCTCGAGGTGGAGCCCCACGCGCCCGACGCCCACGAGGGCTTCGGCACGTACCGCGGGCGCGCTCGCCTGGACTGGGTGCTCACCTCGCCGACGCTGACCGTGCAGGACTACCGCGTGCTGCCCGACGTCGTCAGCGATCATCGGGCGGTCATCGCGCGCCTGGGCCTGCCGGACGGTTGACGCGACCTTCCGCGCGATGAAGGAGGTCCACGTGCCCAGCACGCAGTGCCTATCGGCCGGGCTCTCAGCGGTCAGCGGTCAGCGGTCCGCTCGGCAACGGCTGAGCGGACCGCGGCGCCCGCCCCCTTCGCCGCGGCGCTCCAGCTCCGGTGCCGAGCACCGCGCTCGCCGCGGCGGCGCCTGCGGCGTGACCTCGCACCGGACGCCGGGGCAAGCAGACCGGCCGAGGGCTGACAGCTGACAGCCCCTCACGATCGACCACGACATGAGGTGCTCCGCGCGATGAAGGTCCCCGATCACCTGCTGGACGCCATCCACGGCGGCCGCTGCGTCGCGTTCGTCGGCGCGGGCTTCAGCGCGGCGGCGCGGCTGCCCGACTGGCGGAGGCTGCTGGCCGACCTGGCGAAGCACGCGCAGGTCGACGCGCAGGTACAGGCGCACGTCAGCGACCTCGTGCTGCGCCCGGACGCCGGCGCCCACGAGTTCGACCAGGCGGCGCAGCTGATCGAGGATCAGCTCGGGCGGCCGACCTTCCTGACCGAGCTGCGGGCCCGGATGCAGGCGCCGCCCCTCGGTGAGCCGATGCGGCGGCGGCTGCGCCACCTGCGCGGCATCCCCTTCCGCGCCATCGTCACGACCAACTTCGATCCCATCCTCGAGGGCGAGATCCCGTCGCCCGGCGCCTACCGCCGGCTGCTGCGACCGACGAGCTTCCGCTGGTGGGAGGAGACCTTCTGGACCGACGAGCCGCGCGGCGCCCGCGTGCTGAAGCTGCACGGCGACGTGCAGTCGGCCGCCGACGCGGACGGCGTGGTGCTGACCCGGCAGGACTACCGGCGGCGCCTGTACCACGATCCCGGCTACATGACCTTCCTGCGCGGCCTGCTGTCGACCAACACCGTGTTGTTCCTCGGCTTCTCGTTCACCGACGCCTACCTCAACGAGCTGCGCAGCCAGGTGCTGGCGCTCTTCGATCACGGGCACGCCGGCGAGGACGCCCACCCCCTGGCCTACGCGCTGCTGGCCGACGTGCCCGATCTGACGCGGCTGCACCTTCAGCGGCACGAGGGCATCGAGGTGCTGCCCTTCAGCACGCGCCGCAGCGAGGGAGCCCCCGACTTCTCGGGCTTCGATCGGTGGCTCGAGGCGCTGTGGCGCGCCACCGCGGTCGAGCCCCGCTTCGGCCGGATGCTGGCCGGCCGGCGCCTGCTGTGGGTCGATCCCCACCCGGCCAACAACCAGGCGGGCTTCCGCTTCCTCGAGCGGGCCGCGAAGGCCCACGACCACAGCGTCGTGCCGCTGCAGAAGGTGGCC
Organism: bacterium; assembly: GCA_030426945.1. Lineage (GTDB taxonomy): Bacteria > Myxococcota_A > Bradymonadia > UBA7976 > UBA1532 > JACKDN01. The sequence goes on along the minus strand of JAUHXL010000337.1, from coordinate 4,925 downwards.
GACGCCACCGCCGCGCTCGACGTCCTGGCCGAGCAGGGCTTCGGCCCCCGCGATCTGGTGGTCACGCACTGGGGCATCGACGCCGAGCAGGCCACCGGCCACAGCACCGCCGAGACGCTCTTGCGCGGCATGCGCGCCCGCGACCTGCGCACGCCCGTCGTCCTCTTCGCCTCCGCCCGCGAAGCCACCCGCCGCCGCGAGATCGCCCTCGGCCTCGGCGCGCAGGCCTACTGCTTCGAGTGGCCCATGCTGTTCCGCGCCATCGAGCGCATCTTCGGACACCCGCACGATTGAGCACCGGACGACCGCAGCTGCCGATCGACGCCGCGCTGCCCGCGGTGCTGGGCGCGCTGCGGCGCGACGGGGCGGTCGTCGTGGTGGCGCCGCCGGGGGCGGGCAAGACGACGCGGGTGCCGCCGGCGGTGCTCGACGCGGGGCTCGCCGGCGGGGGCAAGGTGGTGATGCTGCAGCCGCGGCGCGTGGCGGCGCGGGCGTCGGCGGCGCGCATCGCGGCGGAGCGCGGGGTGCGGCTGGGCGACGAGGTGGGCTACCGGGTGCGCTTCGATGACCGCACCAGCGCCGCGACGCGCATCGAGGTGCTCACCGAGGGCCTGCTGACACGGCGGCTGCAGGCGGATCCGTTTCTGGAGGACGTGGGCTGCGTGGTGCTCGACGAGCTCCACGAGCGCAGCCTGCACGCCGACCTGGCGCTGGCGATGTTGGCCGAGGTGCGGCAGGCGCGCGACGACCTGCGGCTGGTCGTGATGTCGGCGACCCTCGATCCGGGGCCGGTGGCGGATCTGCTCGGGTGCGCCGTCGTCGAGGCGGCGGGGCGCGCGTATCCCGTGGAGATTGTTTACGATCCCGCGCCGATGGACGGGCGGCCGGCCGAGCGCGCGGCGGCCGCGGCGCTCCAAGCGCTGGGCGACACCGACGCCGGGCACGTGCTCGTCTTCCTGCCCGGCGTCGGTGAGATCGAGCGCGCCGCCGAGCGCCTGGTCGACGCGCCGGCCCGGGTGTTGCCGCTGCACGGCAGCCTGCCGGCCGACGCCCAGGACCGCGCGCTGGCGCCGAGCGCGGACCGCAAGATCGTCCTCGCGACCAACCTCGCCGAGACCTCGGTGACGCTCGAGGGCGTGCGCGTCGTGATCGACACCGGGCTCGCGCGCGTGCCCCGCTTCGATCCGGCTATCGGGCTCACGCGGCTCGAGCTGGGGCGCATCAGCCGCGCGTCGGCCGACCAGCGCGCGGGCCGCGCCGGGCGCACCGGGCCGGGTCGCTGCCGGCGCCTGTGGACCGAGGCCGAGCACCGGGGCCTGCTGGACTTCGAGGCGCCCGAGATCCGCCGCGTGGACCTGTCCGGCGCGGCGCTCGAGGTGCTGGGATGGGGCGCCGAGCCCACCACGTTCGGCTGGTTCGAGGCGCCGCCGCCCGCCGCGCTGGCCCACGCCGACGCGGTGCTGCGGCAGGTGGGCGCGCGGGACGACGCGGGGTTGACCGCGCTGGGCCGGACGCTGCTGCGGCTGCCCCTGTCGCCGCGCCTGGCGCGCGTGGTCGTGGCGGGCCACGCCGCGGGCCACCTGACCGCGGCCGCCACGGTCGCCGCGCTGGCCGCCGAGCGCGACCTGTACCGGGATCCACCCGACCACGTGGGCGACAGCGACCTCACCCTGCGCCTCGACGCGCTCGCGGCCCACGCGCGGGGCCGCACGCCGCCTGGGGTCAGCCGCCGCGCCGCCGCGCAGGTGGCCAAGGCGCGGGATCAGCTCGTGCGCGTCGCGATCGGCGCGCTCGGCCGACCGTCCGCCGACGCGCCCGCCGACGAGGTGACCCTCGCGCGCTTGCTGTTGGCGGGCTTCCCCGATCGGGTCGGACGTCGCCGCGCGCCCAACGGCCAGCGCTTCCGGCTGGCCAGCGGCACGGGCGCCCGCCTCGACGACCGCAGCGCCGTGCGGCACGCCGAGCTGATCGTCGCGGTCACCCTCGACGGCGCCCGCCGCGGCGAGCGCGCCGAGCACCGCGTGCGCATCGCCACGGCCATCGACGCCGCCGATCTGCCCACGACCACCGCCGTCGAGACCCGCTTCGATCCCGACCGCGAGGCGGTCACGCAAGTGCAGGTGACGCGGTACCTGGCCCTGGTGCTGGCCGAGGTGCCCGCCGGCCGCGCCGCCGATCCGGCCGCGGTCGCCCGCACGCTGGCCGAAGCGGCGGCCGTGGATCCGCCCCGCGCCTTGGGCCTCGGGGGCGACGCCGCCGCGTTCGTCGACCGCCTGCGCTGGCTGGCCGCCGCCGATCCCTCGCTGGGCCTGCCCCCGCTGACCGAGCTCGAGCCCGGCGCCCAGCCGAGCCCCCTGCTCGAGGCCCTGTGCCACGGCCAGCGCAGCTTCGCCGATCTGCGCCGCCTCGACCTGCTCCGCTGGCTGCACGGCTGGCTCGGCCACGCCGTCGTGCAGACCGTCGACCGCCTCGCCCCCACCCACCTGCCCCTGCCCGACGGCACCCACGGCCGCCTGACCTACGCCCCCGGCGAGCCCCCGGTGCTCGCCGCCCAGCTCCAACGCCTGTTCGGCCTGACCGAGACCCCCCGCGTCGCCGGCGGCAAGGTGCCCGTGCTGCTGCACCTGCTGGCCCCCAACCAACGCCCCACCCAGATCACCGCCGACCTCGCCAGCTTCTGGGCCAACGGCTACCCCGAGGTGCGCAAACAGCTCCGCGGCCGGTATCCCAAGCACCGCTGGCCCGAAGATCCGCTCACCGCCGAGCCAGGCGTCCGCCGCCCGCGCTAGCACGGCGCCGAGCGCAGCGAGGCGCCCAGTCGTGGTCGTCGTCGTGGTCGTCGTCGTGGTCGACCGCCCGAAGCGCCGCGCTCCACCGGCCACGCCCCCTCGCCGACCACGACCGCGCCGCGTCCGCCCATCCCCGGAAAGAACGCACGCCGCCCGCGCCGCGCGGGTTCAGGGATCGAGCTGCGGTAGTCGCCAGATCGCCACGGCCTGCTTCGCCATGTGCCGCTGCCGCGCCTCGATCGCCTCGGCGTCCCAGCGCTCGTACCGCTCGGCGACTGCGCGCGTGGCTTCGATCGGGCTCAGCAGCATCGCGGCTCGCTTCGCCTCGTAGTCCGCCTGCCCCAACTGTCGGTTCGGCTTCCCGTGCAGCAGCACGAGGTTGCCCAGGCGGTCGACCCAACGGGCGTGCTCGTCTTGGGTGAAGGGCCCCCAGCCTTCGGCGGGCATCCGGTCGGGCAGGATGTGCTCCAGCGTCAGATCCGACGCCTCGACGTCGAGCGGCAGCCCATGAGCATGGCGGGCCAGTCGCTCGAGGATGTAGCGCGCGACCGTGCTGTTGCGCCCCGTCCGAGCACGCAGTGACCGGACCGCAAAGTCCCCCCGAAACGCCTCGTCATCCACATAGATGGGTGCCAACGCACGGATGATCGCGCCCGCTTGGTCAAGCTCCCCCTGACTGACCGCGATCGCGACCCGGTTGTAGGCTCGCTCCAGATCGGCCGGCGAGCGGCCGGCGATCACGTTGTAGCGGAAGCTGACGACGACACAGGCGCGCAGGACATCGGCGAAGCCGCCATCGCCCAGGTGCCGACGGCAGGCCAGCAGCAGAGGCCATGGCTGCCGCACGCTGAAGCCACGCAGTTCACGCGCCAGACTCGCCAGGGGCCTCGACCACACCTGCTCGTCAGGCTCGGCCAAGCCCATGAACGTCTCGACATCGTCGTCGAGGGCTCGCAGCAGATCGAAGACCGCCTGCCGCGACGTCACGCTCTCGCGGATCCGCTTGAAGAGCTGCGCCTCGCGCACCAACGCGTAGCGACTGTTCCAGTGCACACGCAGGAACGCCGTGAAGCGCTCGGCGCCCAGCTGACCGACCAGCGACTCCCACCGCCGCTCGAGCGCCTCGAGCTCGTCTTCCGGGGCACCCACGGCGTCCCGACTCACCACCGCGAACAGGTGGTTCTTCAACAAGTCGGTGGGCGACAACCGCACGCCACGCGCGTTCAGCGTTTCGAACACCTTGAAGGCGTTCAGCTCGTCGGTGACCACGATCGAGGTAAAGAACAACGATTGCGTCACCTGCTGCAGGAAGGCAGCCAACGCTTCGCCGGTCTTCGCCTCGGTGAACAGCGCGCGAACCCTTCGATCGAACCACTCGAAGGCCTTGCGAAGCTGATGTTCGGAGCGCCGCCGGTTGCGCCGAGGCAGCTTTGCCAGGGGCACGAGGTAGTGCCGGTAGTAGTCGTCGTTGTGCCGGTTGAGGCTCAGCTTGGGTTCGGACACCAACGTGACGGGATCCAGCGAGCCGATGTACCGTTTGCGCAGCTCGTCGGCCCGGCGACGCTCGACGTCCGTGGGATCCGGGGTCTTCGCGCGCTGCTCGATCTGCCCGATGACCGCCAGCGCCAGCAGGCTCAGAGTGGTCAGCCGCTGCTGCCCGTCGATCACGTCGTAGCGCTGGTCGCCGCGCCCCTGCAGGACGAGGTAGCCCATGTAGTGCCCGACGCCCTCCGCGCCGTCCTCGAACAGCTCCTCGAGGTCACGCCACAGGTCGTCCCACTCGTCCTCGTCCCAGCTATAGTCGCGTTGGAACGGCGGCACGCGGTAGCGCACCCCGTTGCCGAGCAGATCGGCGAGCGAGCGGTTCGAGGTGTCGATCCCGAACATGGCGCGTCCTTCTGGCGCGGAATCCAACCTGAGCGAGGGTACCACCACCCGCCTCGAGAGAGCGCTACCGCCGCTTCAGCGCGATGCCCAGGTCGTCGTCGTCGCCGATGTCGCGGCCGAGGTCGAGGCGGTGGAAGCGGCCGTCGCCCAGGCTCTGGGCGCAGCGGCGGGGGACGGTGATGCGGCCGACGCGCACGGTCTCTTCGCCGGGGCACTGGGGGGTCCACCGCTCGGCGCCGTCCGCGGGGC
>JAUHXL010000336.1 GCA_030426945.1 bacterium | reverse complement strand
CCCGCCCGGTCGTGATGCGGCGCAGGCCCAAGGACGGCGACGCGTTGACGATCCACACCCCGAAGCTGCCGCCGCCGCCGTTGCCCCCGTTGCCGCCGACGCCGCCGCAGCCGCCCGAGCCGCCGCCGCCGCCCGAGCCGCCCACGTCGTCGAGGCAGCAGGTGAGGTCGCAGCCGGTGCCCGAGCCGCCGCCGCCGCCGCCGCCGCCGCCGCCCGGGCCGCCGCGGCCGCCCGGCGTGCCCGGCGCGGGGAAGTACAGGTCGCCGAAGCCGTTGCCGCCGAAGTTCGCGCCGCCGGTGCCGGCTTGGCCGATCGAGCCGTTGCCGCCGCCGCCGCCGTTGCTGCCCGCCACCTGGTTGCGGGCGCTGCAGCAGCCGAGGCCGAGGAAGCCGCAGCCCAGCCGGCGCTCGCCGTTGCGCGGCGCGCCCGCGCCGGCCTGACCCGCGGAGCCGCCGTTGGCCGCCGAGCCGGCGTTCGGGACGCCGCCCGGCTGGCCGTTCTCGGGATCACCGCCGCCGTTGAAGAAGCCGCCGCCGGTGCCGCCCCGGCCGCCGTTGCCGCGCGTCGCGCCGCCGCCGCCGCGGCCGCCCGAGGTGCCGTCGCCGCAGGTCACCGGCAAGGCCCCCAGGCCGGCCTCGCGATCACAGCCGAACAGCGCGCCGAGCTCCTCTGCGTCGCAGCCGCCGTCCCCGGTGCCGCCGTCGCGGCCGTTGATGCCGTTCGAGCCGCCGCCGCCGATGCTGCCCGGGCCGCCGTCGCCGGCCTCGATCTCGCTGTTCGTGATGGTCAGGAAGCTGCCGCTGTTGCGGATCCACAGACCGTACGAGCTGCCGCCGCTCGACGCGTTCGTGGCCGAGCGGATCGTGATCCGGTCGAGGCGCGTCGCGGCGTTCAGGCCGTCGGCGATGACGCCGCGCGTGCCGCCGTTGATGATGGTCTCGAAGTCCTCCGAGCGCGTCCAGCCGGCGTCCGGTCGGTAGCCGCCGTAGATGGCGACGCCGGACTGCAGCGTCACGGTGCCGTTGTAGATGCCCTCGCCGGCCAGGATGTACTTGTTCTGCTGGCGGGCGGCGGTCATCGCGCTGTTGAAGTTGTTGTAGGGCGACCCCATCGTGCCGTTGCCGTTCTGAGCCACGGGCGCCAGGAAGATGGCGTCGCCGATGGTGCCGTCGATGCCGTCGCAGTTCTGGTCGCCGAAGCCGTCGTCGGGCACGTCGGCGTTGCCGGCGAAGCCCTCGTCGGTGCGGCCGTCGCAGTCGTCGTCGATGTCGTTGCACTGCTCGCCCACCGGGGCGATCTCCCCGACGCAGGCGCCGAAGTTGCCCGCCGCACAGGTCTGGACGCCGGTGCGGCAAGCGCCGGTGTCCGTGCCGCAGACGCGGGTGATGTTCTCGTCGACGGTGCCGTTGCAGTTGTCGTCGACGTTGTTGCAGGTCTCGGGCACCGGCGTGATCTGGCCGACGCAGGCCCCCCAGTTGCCGGCCGCGCAGGCCTGGGCGCCCTGCTCGCAGGCGCCCACGCTGCTGCCGCAGGCGCGCATGAGGTCTTCGTCGACGCTGCCGTCGCAGTCGTTGTCGCGGTTGTCGCAGATCTCGTCGATCGGCCGGATGTCGCCTTCGCAGAGGCCCCAGTCGCCGAAGGTGCAGGTCTGCAGGCCCTGGCGACACTCGCCGTTGGGGTTGCCGCAGGCGCGCGTCAGGGCCTCGTCCACGCTGCCGTCGCAGTCGTTGTCGTCGAGGTCGCAGGTCTCGTCGGTGGGCCGGATCTCGCCCTCGCAGGCGCCCCAGTTGCCGGTCGCGCAGGTCTGCACGCCCATGCGGCACGAGCCGGTGTCGCTGCCGCAGCCGCGCTGCAGATCCTCGTCCACGAGGCCATCGCAGTCGTTGTCGCGGTTGTCGCAGGTCTCCTCGCCAGGCTCGTCGGCGCCGACGCAGTCGAGCCACGCGCCCGCCTCGCAGGCCTGCGTGCCCGACTGGCACTCCCCGATGCTGGTGCCGCAGGCGCGGCTGACGCCCTCGTCGATGTTGCCGTCACAGTCATTGTCGCGGTTGTCGCAGACCTCGGGCTCGGCCTCGATGTTGCCCTCGCAGGCACCCCACTCGCCGGCGGCGCAGGTCGAGGTGCCCTGCCGGCAGGTGCCCACGTTGCTGCCGCAGGCGCGCTGCAGCCCATTGTCGATCTCGCCGTCGCAGTCATTGTCGCGGTCGTCGCAGGTCTCGGGCTCGGGCACGATCTCGCCGACGCAGGCGCCCCAGTCGCCGGCCTGGCAGGTCTGCTGCCCGGCGCGGCACTGGCCCTCGTCGGTGCCGCAGCCGCGCACGAGGCCCTCGTCGATCTGCGCGTCGCAGTCGTTGTCGATGCCGTCGCAGATCTCGGTGCCGCCGTTGGTCAGCGCGCAGACGCCGTACTCGCAGCCGTCCTCGCGGTTGTCGTTGACGTCCCAGAAGCCCTGGGTGCACTCGACGAAGCGGCAGTTGCCCTCGGCGCACTCGGCGACCGCGTTCTCGAAGCCGCAGGCGCGGTTGCAGCCGCCGCAGTGGGCGAGATCGGCGCCGAGGTCGAAGCCCTCGTCGGTGCGCCCATCGCAGTCGTCGTCGGCCTGGTTGCAGGTCTCGTCGCCCGCCGCGGTGCACTCGTACTCGCAGCCGGTGCCCGGCTGGCGATCGAGGTCGACGAAGCCGTCGGCGCACTCGTCGACGCGGCAGCTGCCCTGCACGCACACCCCGCTGGCGTTCGCCGGCTCGCAGGCGCGGTTGCAGATGCCGCAGTGCTCGAGGCTGTTGACGAGGTCGAAGCCCTCGTCGACGGTGCCGTCGCAGTCGTTGTCGATCTCGTCGCAGACCTCGGTGCCGTCGGCGGTGGGCACGCAGGGCCCGTACTCGCAGCCGTTCGCCGAGTCGCCGTCCAGATCGTGGAAGCCGTTGGCGCAGTCGCCCTGGCGACAGATGCCCTCGACGCACACCGGCGCGGCGTTGGGGAAGGCGCAGGCGTTGCCACACCGGCTGCAGTGGGCCGGATCGCTCTGCAGGTCGTAGTCCTCGTCGATCTGACCGTCGCAGTCGTCGTCGGCCTCGTTGCACAGCTCGGTGGGATCCTCGGCCGGCTCGCAGGCGTACTCGCAGCCGTCGGCCACGTCGCCGTTGATGTCGTAGAAGCCCGGGTCGCAGGCGGTCACGAAGCACTCGCCCTGGCGACACTGGCCGGTGCCGCCGGCCGGGGCGCACACCGCGTCGCAGGCGCCGCAGTGGGCCTCGTCGTTGGCCAGGTCGAAGCCCTCGTCGACCGCGCCGTCGCAGTCGTTGTCCGTCGTGTCACAGATCTCCGTGGGATCCGCCGAGGGCGTGCACTCGAGCTCGCAGCCGTTGCTCGGGTCGCCGTCGAGGTTGACCCAGCCCGCCTCGCAGGCCTGCAGGAAGCAGGCGCCGTCGCGGCACCCACCGACGCCCCGGTCGTAGGCGCAGACGTTGCCGCAGGCGCCGCAGTGGGCCGAGTCCCGCTGCTTGTCGAAGGGATCGTCGACGAAGCCGTTGCAGTCGTTGTCGATGTCGTCGCACAGCTCGACGCCGTCGCGGGTGACCAGGCAGTTGTACTCGCAGCCGTTGGCGGCCTGCTGATCGGCGTCCCAGAAGCCGTCGTCGCAGCGCTCGATGACGCACTCGCCGGCGGTGCAGCCGGGGGCGGCGTGGTCGAAGGCGCAGGCCCGGTTGCAGGCGCCGCAGTGGCTGGGATCGGCCTGCAGGTCGAAGCCCTCGTCCGTGGCGCCATCGCAGTCGTTGTCGGTCGCGTCGCAGATCTCGACGCCCTCGTTGCTCACCCGGCAGGGGTACTCGCAGCCGTCCGCGGGATCGCCGTTGACGTCCCACCAGCCCGCCTCGCAGGGGCCGAGCGCGCAGGCGCCCTCGACGCAGGTGGGCGCGGCGTGCTCGAAGGCGCAGGCGGTCGCGCAGTCGCCGCAGTGGGCCGGGTCGTTCTGGAAGTCGAAGTTCTCGTCGACGCGCCCATCGCAGTCGTCGTCGGCGCCGTCGCAGAGCGGCTCGGACTCGCCACCAGCGCCCTCGGGGTAGGGGCAGGTCCAGTCGCCGCCGGCGCAGGTGGGGGCGGTGCCGGCGCAGAGGCCGTCCTGGCGGCAGGTGAAGTCGTCGGGGGCCGGGCCCACCGCGTCGTCCGCGCGGGCGTTGCAGTCGTTGTCCTTGCCGTCGCAGATCTCGGGCGCGCCCTCGTAGGTCGTGGGATCGTCGTCGTCGCAGTCGATGCCGAGGCACTCCCCGTCGCCGTACCCGTCGCCGTCCTCGTCCTGGCAGGGCCGACAGGTGCCGCCCTCGGGGATGCACTGCATCAGCGTCTCGCCGTCGACATCGACCTCGCTGCACACGTGCCCCTCGGGACACTCATCGGTCGAGCAGTCGCGGGCGCAGTACTTGCCGGCGCCGATCTGGAGGCATCGGTCGGCGCCGATGCCGCACTCGTTGTCGGCCTGGCACTCCCGGCACTGGACCTCGCGCTGGGTGACGCAGATGAAGACGGTGTCGGGCCGGGTGTTGGACACCGGGCGACACTCCCAGCCATCGGGGCACACGTCGCGGCAGCGCTCCGTACACACGCGGACGTCGTTGATGTCGGGCACGCAGTAGCCGCTGAGGCATTGGGCGCCGCTGGTGCACGGCGCGCCGAAGCCCGCCGGGGGCGGGGCCGCGTCCCCGGTGTCGGGCCGGTCCGCGGCGTCGAGCGTCGGCTCGGCGTCGGGCACGAAGAACGCGTCGAGATCCGCGTCGGCGCCGCCGTCGCCCTCCGAACCGCCGACGCCCGCGTCGTCACAGCCGAGAGCGAACAGCGCGACCGCGCCGGCCGCGAGCCACCACCTGAAGTTCATGGGCATCCCCCCGAAAGCTGGGCCCAGTATCCGGGATGCGGGGGGAGGATTGCCAGCGTCGGGCGCGCCGGCGGGTGTCGGTGCGGATCAGTCTTCTTCGATGCGGGCGAGCACCTGGCCCTCCTGGACGGCGTCGCCCTCGGCGCACAGGATCTCGGTGATCGTGCCGTCGAAGGGCGCCTCGATGGGCATCTCCATCTTCATCGACTCGAGGATGATCAGGACGTCGTCCTCGTCGACCGCGTCGCCCGCCGCGACCTCGATCTTCCAGACCGTCCCGGTGATGTGCGCCTTGATGTCGTCGGCCATGAATCAGCGTCCTTTCGCGTAGCGTTCGAGCCAGCCGGTGTCGTAGGCGGCGGCGATGAAGGGGTCGGCGTCGAGCACGCCCCGCAGGAAGTCGCGGTTCGTGGTCAGCGTCTCGATGACGAAGGCGTCGAGGCCCGCGCGAGCGCGCTCGATGGCGGTCGCCCGGTCCGGGCCGTGGGCGACGAGCTTGGCCACCAGGCTGTCGTAGTAGGGCGTGACCTGGCTGTGCGGCGCGACGCCGGCGTCGACGCGCACGCCCTCGAGCGCGGGCGGCTCGAAGCGACCGAGGGGCCCCGGCCGGGGGATGAACTGCAGCGCGGGATCCTCGGCGCAGATGCGGCACTCGATGGCGTGGCCGTCGATGTGCAGGTCGGCCTGCTGCAGCGTCAGGGCCTCACCCGCGGCGACGCGGAGCTGCCAGCCGATGATGTCGACGCCGGTGATCGCCTCGGTGACCGGGTGCTCCACCTGCAGCCGCGTGTTCATCTCGATGAAGTAGAAGTGGCCCGCCGGATCGACGATGAACTCGACGGTCCCGGCGTTGCGGTAGCCGATGGCGCGGGCGCAGGCGAGGGCCGCCTCGGTCAGCCCGGCGCGCAGTCCGGGGGTCGCCTCGACGAAGGGGGAGGGGGCCTCCTCGATCACCTTCTGGTGCCGCCGCTGGACGCTGCACTCGCGCTCGAACAGGTGCACCCCGTGACCGTGGCCGTCGAAGAGCACCTGCACCTCGATGTGCCGGGGCTGCTCGACGAACTTCTCGAGGTAGACCGCGTCGTTGCCGAAGCTGCTGCGCCCGCGGTCCCGGCAGCTCTGCAGCGCCTTGCCGAGGCGATCGGCCTTCTTGACTACCTGCATGCCGATGCCGCCGCCACCGCCGGCGGCCTTGACCAGCACGGGGAAGCCGATGCGCTCGGCGAGCTCGGCGGCGGCGAGATCGTCGTCGATCGGCCCGTCGCTGCCCGGCACCACCGGCACGCCGGCGGCGGCGGCCGTCGCGCGGGCCTGCGCCTTGTCGCCCATGGCCTCGATGGCCTCGGGCGTGGGGCCGATGAAGACCACGCCGGCCGCCGCGCAGCGTCGCGCGAAGCCGGCGTTCTCGCTCAGCAGGCCGTACCCCGGGTGGATCGCCTGCGCGCCGGTGGCCCGCGCCGCTTCGAGGATGGCGTCTTGATCGAGGTAGCTCTGCGCCACGGGGGGCGGCCCCAGGCAGACCGCCTCGTCGGCGGCCCGGACGTGCGGCGCGTCGGCGTCGGCCTCGCTGTACACGGCGACGCTGGCGACCCCGTGCGCGCGCAGCGCGGCGACGATGCGGGCGGCGATCTCGCCGCGGTTGGCGACCAGGACCTTGTCGAACATGGGCCTCCTCGGGGCGTGGCGCGGTGGACCGTCGGCGTGTAGCACAGCGGCGGAGTGGGGAAAAGAGGCGGGCGGCGGCGAGGCCCGCGCGCGCGCCGTGGGTGGTCGCTCCACGCGGACGCCAGCCATCGACGGTCGGCTGTCAGCCGGCCTCCGCATGCCGTGCCGAGCGCGGCGCCGCGCGGCGAGCTCGGCGCGTCGTGCCACGGGGCCGAAGGCACGGTCGCCGCGACGGCGCCGAGAGCAGACCGCGGACCGCTGACCGCCCGGCCCGCTCGGCGGGGCGTGCGGTGGACCCACGGGTGCCCGTCATGCCCGCGCCCGCGAGGTGGCGGGGCGCGGGGCTTTGGCGTATCACCGGCGGGTGCACGTCTGCACCCGCTGTCACGTGAGCCTGGCGTCGCGCGCCGAGTGGTGCCCGGACTGCGGCGCCGAGATGCCGGCCCGCGGGTGGCCGGACGATCCGCTGCTCGGGGCGTCGGTGCTGGGCCGGTATCGCCTCGAGCGCCGCATCGGGGCCGGCGGCATGGGCATCGTCTACCGGGCGGTCGACCGCGCCGGCGTCGCCTACGCGCTGAAGGCCCTGCGCGGCCCGCTCGAGGACGACGAGGCCCTGCGGCGGTTCCGCCGCGAGGCGCGCAGCGCAGCCCTGCTACAGAGCGCCGCGGCGGCGCGGGTGTTCGAGAGCGGCCTGCTCGAGGACGGCACGCCCTACTTCGTGATGGAGCTGATCGAGGGCCGACCGCTGACCGCGGTGCTGCGTGACGAGGGGCCCCTGTCGGTGGTCGACGCCCTGCGGCTGCTCGATGATCTGTGCGACGTGCTGGTCGAGGCGCACGCCCTCGGGCTGGTGCATCGCGATCTGAAGCCGGACAACCTGCTGGTGGTGCGTGACGCGCACGGGCCGCGGCTGAAGGTGCTCGACTTCGGCATCGTGAAGGTGCTCGACCCGGCCCTCGGCACCGTGGGCGGCACGCTCACCGGCAAGGTGTTCGGCACGCCGGAGTTCATGTCGCCCGAGCAGGTCCGGGGCCAACGCGAGATCGACGCCCGCAGCGACATCTTCTCGGCCGGCCTGTGCGCCTTCGTGATGCTGGCCGGGCGTCTGCCCTTCGCGGGCCGCACGCCGCAGGAGGTCATGCTGGCGCGGCTGCACACGCGCGCGCCGCGCCTGTCGGCGGTGCGGCCCGCGGTGCCCGCCGCGCTCGACGCCCTCGTCGACCGGATGCTCGAGCCCGCCCCGACGGATCGGCCCGCCTCGATGGCCGAGGTGCGCGCCGGGCTGCGCGCCGCCGCGCCCTCGCCGGTCGGCGCCTCGGACACCCTGCCCGCCGTGCCGCCCGCCGTCGCCGCGGCGGAGACCGTGCCCGCCGAGCCCGCGGCGGAGCTGCCGACCACGCCGGCGCCGGGTCCGCCCGGTCCGCGGATCCCGCTCGTGGGGGTCGGCGCCGCGTTCCTGCTCGTGATGGTGGCGCTGGCCTGGCTGTTCGCGCGCTGAGCCGGCACCGCGATCAGAGATCCTCGACGACCCCGTACACGAAGGCCTCGATGTCGCCCTGGGGTTGGGTGCCCACGTAGCGGTACTGGCAGCGCAGGACGCCGAGCAGGGGTTCGCCGACCGGGGCGCAGGCG
>JAUHXL010000335.1 GCA_030426945.1 bacterium | reverse complement strand
CCCAGGCCCCGGAACTCGGGGCGCTCGGCGACCACCGCCAGGGCCCCCAGCAGCGGCCCGGCCAGCATCAACCCCTGCCAGCCCAGGCGCCCGGTCCAGGCCAGCAGCTGCGCGGCGGCCCCGTACCAGGTGGAGGGATCGGACACCGCGCCGCCCGCCGCCGCCGCCTCGCCCAGCGCCCCGCCGGCCGCCTCGAGCGGCCAGCCCAGGAGGGCGACCGCCGGCAGCGCGGCGGCGAGGCCGAGGGCCCAGGCCAGCGTGCGCGCGGCCGACCAGTCCCGGGGCACCGGGCTGCCCCGCAGGGCGGGATCGATCTGACGGGCGGCGGCCGCCAACGGCAGGGCGGCCAGAGCGAGGAAGGCGCAGAGCGCGGCGGGCGGCGGTTCGAAGTGCATGGGGATCCTCCGGCGAAAGGGCGGGAGGATCCATCGGACAGCGCAGGCCGTTGTTGCGGCGGCGCTGCACTTTTCTCGAACTTTCTCTGATCGCTACGGCGCCTCGCCGCGGATGCGGGGGAGGAGCTGGACGAAGTTGCAGGGCCGGTGGCGGCTGTCGAGCTGCTCGACCAGGATGCGATCCATCGCCAGCCGGCACGCGCCGGTCGAGCCGGGCACCACGAACACGAGGGTGCTGTCACACAGCCAGGCGTCGGCCCGCGACTGGATGGTCGACGTGCCGATGTCCTGGTAGGACAGCCAGCGGAACAGCTCGCCGAAGCCGGCGATGTGCTTGGTGCCCAGCGCGGCGACCGCCTCGGGCGTCACGTCGCGGCGGGTGAGGCCGGTGCCGCCGGTCACGACGACGACGTCGACGCCCGGCCGCCCCACGTGGGCGGCCACGGCGTCGCGGATGCGGACCTCGTCGTCGACGACGATGTCGCGGGCGACCAGGCGGTGGCCCATCGCCTCGAGGCGCTGGGCGATCAGGGCGCCCGAGGTGTCGGTCTCGAGGGTGCGGCTGTCGGACACGGTGAGCACCGCGCAGCCGACGGGGACGAAGGGTCGATCGCTCATGAGCAGCTCCAGCGCAGGGCGAGGCGACCATAGCGCCGCGCTGCACGGCGATCCACGGCTGCGCCTCTGGGCGCGGGCCTACGCGATCGCCACGCTGGTGCACCTGACGCTGCCCGACTACGAGGCGCCCGGCTGGGGCGCGCCGCGCGCGGTGAGCTTCGTCGGCGCCGCGCTGCTGCTCTGGCGGCCCCTGCCCGCCGGCTTCGCGCTGTGCCTGGTCGGGGCGGCGTGGCCCCTGTGGGCGCTGCGCGACGTGCTCACGCAGTCGGCGCTGCTGCTGGTGTGGGCGGCGGTCGGGCTCTGGGGCGCCGCCCGGAGCCGCGGCCCCGCGGCGCTGGACGCCGTGCGCTGGACCACCGCGCTCACCTACGCGCTGGCCGCGCTGCACAAGCTCAACGTGGACTTCTTCGACGCCGCCGTCTCGTGCGCGCCGCACGCCTGGGCGCAGATCGCCGCCCGCTGGGGCCTGCCCGCGGTCGGCGGACTCGAGCCCCTGCTCGCCCCGGCCGCGATCCTCACCGAGGTGGCGTTGGCCGTCGCGATCACCCGCCGCAGCCCCTGGATGTGGCCCCTGGGCGTCGCCTTCCACCTGCCCCTCACCGTCACCCTCGCCCCCGCGTTCGGCGCGGTGATGCTGGCGGGGTACGTCGCCGCCACCACCCGCCGCCAGGCCGCGCGCTGGCGCCGCGCCGCGCGCCGCCACCCCGGCGCCCTGGTGCTGGCCGCGGGCGCCGCCGCCCTCGTCGACGCGGCGCTCGGCGGCGTCGACGATCCGGTCACGCCCCTGAAGGTCGCCGCCGCCGGCGCGATCCTCGCCGGCTCGCTCCTGGCCCTCGGCCCGCCCGGGCGCTGCCGTCGCACCGCGCCAACCGTCTGGGTCGTCGTCGCCCTCTGGACGCTCAACGGCCTCACCCCCTACCTCGGCCTCCAGTACCAGCACGCCGCCGCGATGCTGAGCAACCTGCGCATCGACGCCGGCTGCCACAACAGCCTGATCTTCCCCGAGGCCCTGCGGGGCGCCGATCCCTACCTGCGCATCGACGTGGCCCGCATCGGCGACGGCCAGCGCCCGGCCCGCGAGGCCGCGCTCCGCGAGGGCTTGTGGAGCGTCCCCGCCCTGCACACGATGCACCGCAACTGGTGCGTCCCCCGCCTGCGCCCGATCGCGCTCGAGGGCACCTGGCGCGGGCGCGCCTTCGCGATGCCGGACCTGTGCGCCGCCGACTGGCTCGACCACCTGCCCGGCGCCGCGGCCCTCCCGGCGGGCCTCCAGCGCTTCCAGAAGAATCTGCGCCGCGAGTGCCCGCAGGCCTGCATCCACTGAGGCCCTCGCCTCCGCACTTGACTGCACATCCGTTCAGCGTGACAAGTGGACGCCATGGCCCTGCAGCGCGTCGACAACCCGCCCAACCCCTGGTCGGCCACGGCCGTCGAGTTCATCGGCCCTCCGCCCACCGCCCGCCTCGAGGTCTACCTCGACCACACCCGCGAGATCCTGTCGCGCAACGACAGCCCCGATATCTCGTTCACCTGGAGCGTCAACCCCTACCGCGGCTGCTTCCACGGCTGCGCCTACTGCTACGCGCGCCCCACGCACGAGTACCTGAGCTTCGGCGCGGGCAGCGACTTCGAGCGCCGCATCGTCGTGAAGCCCGAGGCGCCGGCCCTGCTCGAGCAGGCCTTCGGGCGCCGCGGCTGGAAGGGCGAGGTCGTGGTGTTCAGCGGCAACACCGACTGCTACCAGCCCCTCGAGGCGAACTACCGCCTCACCCGCGCCTGCCTGGCGGTGTGCCACCGCTTCCGCAACCCGGTGGGGCTGATCACCAAGGCGCCGCTGATCGAGCGCGACATCGACCTGCTGGCCGCGCTGGCGCGAGACGCCCACTGCACGGTGACCATCAGCATCCCCTTCGCGGATCCGGCGCACGCGCGGGCGCTCGAGCCCTCGGTGCCGCCGCCGGCCCGCCGCTTCGAGACTATCCGCCGGCTGGCCGAGGCCGGCGTGCCGGTGGGCGTCAACGTCGCGCCCCTCATCCCCGGGCTGACCGACGCGCAGGTCGTCGAGATCCTGACCCGCGCCCGCGAGGCCGGCGCCACCTGGGCGGGTACGGTGATGCTGCGGTTGCCCGGCCCGGTGGCGGACATCTTCGAGCAGCGCCTGCGCGACGCGCTGCCCGACCGCGCGGAGCGCGTGCTGCGCCGCCTGGCCGAGGTGCGCGGCGGCCAGCTGAACGATCCCCGCTTCGGTTCGCGCATGCAGGGCGAGGGCATCTACGCCGACGCCGTGCTGACGCTGTTCCGCCAGACGTGTCGCCGCCTGGGCTTCGAGGGCCCACCGGCCGCGCCGCCGATCAGCCCCTTCCGCCGGCCGCGCCGCGGCGGGCAGCAGCTGACGTTGCTGTGAGCGACTTTTTTGGCGACGGATGGATCGTCCCCCCGTCTGGTCCGTGCAAGTGGGCGAACCCGCTGCCGGAGGATCCCCATGAAGCGCGCTCTCCTGTCGATGCTGGCCGCCCTGCTCGCCGCGCCGACCCTGGCCCAGGCGCGGGTCCGCCCGCACTCGGCGGGCGGCTACAGCGTTCAGGTCGAGGACGCCGCGGGCCAGGTCCTGCCCACCTACTTCCACCACGGCCAGACCTTCGTGCTGGGCAACTACGGCCAGCGCTATCAGCTGCGGGTGCGCAACCACACCGGCCAGCGCGTCGAGGCCGTCGTGACGGTCGACGGGCGCGACGCCGTCTCGGGCGCCGTCGGCGACTACCGCAACCAGCGCGGCTACATCGTGCCGCCCTACGGCTCGGTGGTGGTCGACGGCTTCCGGCAGAGTCACCAGTCGGTGGCGGCCTTCCGCTTCACCACCCCGGGCGACAGCTACTCCGCGCGCCGCGGCACGCCCCAGAACGTGGGCGTGGTGGGCGTGGCGGTCTTCCGCGAGAAGTCGCACCGGCCGGTACCCCTGGCCCGCCCGCAGCCCGCGCCGCGGCCCTGGTATGGGCGCGCCGAGGGGCGCTCGCTGGACGATCTGGGCGGCGTCGGGGCCGAGAGCGAGGCCGCGCCGGCGGCGCCCAAGGCCGGCGCCAGCGAGTCCCGCGCGAAGCGCCGCGCGCCGATGGCCGACTACGCGCCGCGCCAGAACAACCTGGGCACCCAGTACGGCGAGTCGCGCCACTCGCCGGTGGTCGAGGTGCCCTTCGTCCGGCGCCGCGCCCACCAGCCGGATCGCGTGCTGGCCGTGTACTACGACAACGCCGAGGGCCTGGCCTCCCGCGGCATCGTGGTCTACCCGACCTACTACTCGGGCACCCCGGATCCCTTCCCCGCCGAGCGCCAGTTCGCCCCGCCCCCTCCCTGACCGGCGCCACCTCGCCGCCGGGGGGTGTGATCGAAACCGGTTGGTCAGCTTTCAGCTTCGTCGCGGCGATTGTACCTTCTGTGCCCGGTAGCAGGCGCCCCGAGCTTGCCGAGCGGTTCCGGACTCGGCCCGGCGTACGGAGCCCGGCTGACCGCTGACCGCTGACCGCTGACAGCCGGTCCGACCGGCCACCAAGGGCTCGTGAGCAGGCTCGCCGCCGGGCCGCCGCTTGCGCCGGCGCGCACACTGGCGCACACTGGCGGACCCCCACCGTCCAGCCGAGGGAGAGCATGGGGTCGGTATCGGCCATCGCGCGGCGCTTCCCCATCGGCGCCTGTGCGTCCCCGCGCCGCGTGGCGTCGGGGTTGATGCACGCGACCTATCTGGTCGACGCCGAGCGCGGGCGGTTCGTGCTGCAGCGCCTGCACCCCAAGCTGGCGACGCCCGAGATCGAGGCCGACTTCCGCGCGGTCACCGAGCACCTCGCCGTGCACGGGCAGGTGGCCCCGCGGCTCGTGGGCCCCGGCGTGGTCCGAGACGCCGAGGGCGCCGCCTGGCGGATGACCACCTACGTGCACGGCGCGACGCACGACGCGGTCGGCTCGCCCGCCGAGGCCGAGCAGGGGGCGCGCGTGCTGGGGCGCTTCCACCGCGTGATGGCCGATCTCACCCACGACTTCCGCTCGGCCCACCCCCTGCACGACACCGCCGCGCACCTCGAGGCCCTGCGGTCGGCGGTCGCGAACCCGGCGTACGTCGAGGCCCGCGCCCAGGTGCAGGACGAGATCGATCAGGTGCTGGCGCTGCTGCCGACGGCCATGCTGCCGGCGGATCTGCCCCGGCGTGTGGTGCACGGGGATCCCAAGATCAGCAACGTCGTCTTCCGCGGCAGCCGCGCGGTCGGGCTCATCGACCTCGACACCTGCAACCGGCACTCGGTGCTGGTCGATCTCGGCGACGCGGTGCGCAGCTGGTGCCGGGACGGCAGCGAGGACGAGCGCCACCGCTTCCAGATCGACCGCTTCGAGGCGATGCTGCGCGGCTATGTGGCCGAGGGGCCGCCGCTGAGCCCGCAGGAGGCCGCCCACCTCGTGGACGCCGGCCGCCTCATCACCCTGGAGCTGGCCTCGCGCTTCGCGCGCGACGTGCTCGAGGACGAGTACTTCGCGTTCGACGCCGAGCGCTACCCCGATCGACGCAGCCACAACCGCGCCCGTACGCGGGCGATGCTGTACCTGGCCCAGGACATGGCCGATCAGCGCGACGCCGTCGCGGCGCTGGTCGAACGCCACGTAGGAGGCTGCTGCGCCTAGAGGGGTCCGAAGTGCCCCGAATGTGCAGCAGGCTCCTGGGCCGCTGAAACTGCGGGGGGCGCCGCCGACGCGGACCGGCGCGCCCCTCCCGCCCGATTTGGAGGTCCCGATTGGGGAGCGCGCCGCCGCCTTCGAACGCCCCGACCCCCCCTGAGCCCGACAGCACCACCGAGCCCCGCCGCCGCCTCAACCTGTTCCACGTCGCGCTGCCCATCTGCGCGATCGTCGGCGTGGGCGGCATCGCCTTCCCCGAGTCGCTGGCCAGCGGCGCGGGCGCCATCACCGGCGCCACCTTCGAGGCGCTGGACTGGTACTACATGGGCGTCGTCAGCGCCTGCGTGATCCTGGCGGGCTGGCTGGCCTTCGGTCGCTACGGACGCCTGCGCCTCGGCGGGCCCGACGAGCAGCCCGAGTTCTCCTATGCCGCCTGGCTGTCGATGCTGTTCGCGGCCGGCATGGGCGTGGGCCTGCTGTTCTGGGGCGTCGCCGAGCCCATGATGCACTTCGCGTCGCCACCCACCGGCGTCGGCGGCTCACCCGAGGCCGCGCGGCGCGCCATGGTGCTGACCAACATGCACTGGGGCCTGCAGGCCTGGTCGATCTACGCGATGGGCGCGCTGGTGCTGGGCTACTTCGCGTTCCGCCGCGGCACGCCCTACCTGCCGGGCGCGCCCATCCGCGACGTCTTTCGGGGGCGGTGGGTCGAGCCGGTCGCCCGCGTGGCCGATCTGGTCGCGGTGCTGGCGGTGGCCTTCGGCGTCGCCGGCTCGATCGCCATGGGCGTCCTGCAGTTCCACACCGGCCTCAGCGTGGTCACCGACGTGCCCGCCCAGAGCCTGACCGTGCGGGTGGTGCTGCTGGTCGTGCTCTTCATCTCGTACATGACCTCGGCCGCCACCAGCCTCGACAAGGGCATCAAGTGGCTCAGCCAGATCAACATCACCCTGGCCCTGCTGCTGATGTTCTTCGTGCTGATGGCCGGCCCCACCGCCGACCTGATGCGCGGCTTCGTCACCGCCCTGGGCGACTACCTGACCGAGCTGCCCGGCCTGGCGCTGACCACCTACCCTTACGTGGACAAGTCCGGCTGGTTCCACGGCTGGACGCTGGTCTACTTCGTCTGGTGGATCGCCTGGACGCCCTTCGTCGGCATCTTCATCGCCCGCATCAGCCGCGGCCGCACCGTGCGCGAGTTCCTCGTCTGCGTCGTGCTGGTGCCGACGCTCTTCTCGATCCTGTGGTTCGCCATCTTCGGCGGGACCGCCTTCCACGAGGAGATGGCCCACGGCGGGGTCGCCGAGCTGGTCAACGAGAACGTCACCGTCGCGCTCTTCTCGCTCTTCGAGCGGCTGCCCATGTCGTCGACGCTGAGCTGGATCGCGCTGATCCTCGTCTTCGTCTTCCTGGTCACCAGCGTCGACTCGGCCACCTACGTCCTGGGCATGCTCACCAGCCGGGGCTCGATGGATCCGCCGGTCAGCCGCAAGCTGGGCTGGGGCATCAGCCTCGCCGTCCTGGGCGGCGCGCTGATGGTGGCCGAGCGCATCGACGTCGTCCGCGCCGTGTCGATCCTGGGCGCGCTGCCCTTCACCCTGGTGCTGCTGCTGCAGATCGGCGCCCTGTTGAAAGCCATGCGCCGGGACGCCGTGAAGGGGGAGGGCAACCGATGAGCCGCCATCTGATCCGCCTCCTCGTCCTCTCCGCTCTCGGCCTGACCGCGTGCGCCGATCGCGCCGCCCCGCTGCGCATCGGCGCCAAGAGCTTCGCCGAGCAGGCCCTGCTGGCCGAGATGGTCGCCGCCCTCGCGCGCCGGGCCGGCGTCGAGGTCGCGCCCATCGACACCTGCGGCGACACCTACGCCTGCCACCGCAAGCTGCGCGACGGCGAGATCGACGTGATGGTCGAGTACACCGGCACCGGCCTGCGCTTCATCGGCGCGGTGCCCGGCCAGGACTCGCTCGATGATCTCCAGCAGCTCTACGCGCCCCTCGGCCTGCGCTGGCTGAAGCCCATCGGCTTCGACAACGGCTACCGCGTGCTGGTGCGCGCCGACCGGCCGCAGCGCACCATCGGCGATCTGGCCGGCGTCGAGGGCCTGCGCGTCGTGGCGCCCCCGGAGTACGTGCGCCGGCCCGGCGACGGGCTGGGCGCCCTGGTCACCCGCTACGGGCTGCGCCTGGGCGCCAAGCCGCTGCTCATCGAGCCGCCCAGCGAGCGCTATCAGGCGCTGGTGGACGGCCGCGCCGACGCCGCCATCGGCTACGCCACCGACGGCGCCATCGCCGAGATGGGGCTGAGGGTGCTGGCCGATCCCGCCGGCTTCTTCCCGCCCTACGAGGGCGCCGTGCTGGTGCGCGAGGACGCCGCCGCTCGCCACCCGGGGCTGGTCGAGGCCCTCGGCGCGCTCGAGGGCCGCATCGACACGGCCACCATGCGCGATCTCAACGCGCGGGTGCAGCTCGAGGGCCGCGACGCCGGCGTCGTGGCGCGGGGCTTT
>JAUHXL010000334.1 GCA_030426945.1 bacterium | reverse complement strand
CCACCGGCGGGTTGTTCTGCACGTCGATGGTGACCTGCACCTCGGTCGTGTCCACCCGCCCCGCGGCGTCCGTCACCCGCAGCCCGGCCGTCACGATGATGTCGCCGTTCGCGTCCGGCAGCGCCACGACGGCCTGCGTGAACCGCTGACCGGTGGCGTCGTCGTACTGCCCGTCGCCGTCGAGATCCCACTCGTAGCTCACCAGGTTGAAGCCCTGGCCCGCCGGGCCATCGGTGCTCGACTGCTCCGCGCTGAAGGTCACCTGCTGCTGGCAGTTCGCCCGGTTCGGGCTGGCCGTCGCCACCGCGTTCGGGCCGTTGACCACGCGCAGGGTCGCGACGCCGTCGCTCGTCACCCCGAAGCGGTCGGTCACCCGCAGGCGCACCGTGTACTGGCCGACGTGGTCGAGGCCCAGCGCCGCGAGCTCGGCGGCCCCCAGGTCGACGGTCGCGCCGTTGTGGTCGAAGGTGCCGTTGTTGTCGACATCCCACTGGTAGCTGACGATGGCGTCGCCGCAGGCCGTGTTCGGATCGGCCGAGCCCGCCGCGCTCAGCTGCAGGTCATCGCCCAGCGCGATGGCGTAAGGCCCGGTGACCGCCCCCGCCTGGTTGCGGAAGCCGCCGGCCACCGCCACCGGCGCGCCGTTGCCCAGCGAGACGTCCACCTCGACCTGGCGCCGACCGATGTTGCCGTTGCTGTCCTCGACCTCGAGCCCCACCACGTGCGGCCCATCGAACGAGAAGGTGGGGAAGGCGTGGTTGATCACGGGCCCGTTGGCGTCGTCGAACTGCCCGTCGTTGTCCAGGTCCCAGCGCCACGCGACCACGTCCACGCCGGGGTGGCTGTGATCCGAGGCGCTCGCGTCGAGCGTCACCAGGGCGCCGCACGCCGCCGGGTTCGGGTTCACCGTCGCCGCCGCCGTCGGGTTCACCGGGTGCACCGTGATGGTGGTGTCGTCCTCGTTGGTCAGCTGGGTCGTGTCTTCGACCTGCAGGCGCACGTTGTAGACGCCGGGGGCGTTCACGCCGAAGCCGGCGAGCTGCTGCGCGGTCAGCTCCAGCACCGCCTCGGCCTTGTCGCCGTCGGCGTCCTGCACCTCGGCGTCGGCCTGGAAGCCGTCGCCCTCGACGTAGCTGAGATCCCAGCGGTACCAGCGCAGCGTGTCGCCGAACTCCGCCTCGTCCGGATCGAAGGACTGGCTCGCGTCGAGGGTGACGCCCTCGCCGAGCAGGATGTCGTAGGCCTGCTCCGGCGGATCCGTCGGATCCGCGTCGGCCGTCGGCTCGGTCGGCGGCACGCGGTAGATCACCCGGTAGCGGGCCACGCCCTCGCGCGGGATCGGCCCGCTGCTGTCGGTCACCCGCAGGCGAACGAAGGTGTCCGGGATGTTGTCGGGGCCGGGCACCGGCTGGAACACCTTGATGAAGTTGGTGACGGGCTGGTTGTCGACCTCGAAGACGCCGTCGTCGTTCAGATCCCAGTCGTAGCGCACGATGTTCACGCCCGGCACCGGCGACCGGCTCTCGCGGCCGTCGAGCTGGGTGTTCGAGAAGCCCGTCTGCAGGTTGATCGGCGACGGGTTCGGCGTCTGCACGATCTCGGCGATCGGCACGGCGCGGAAGATGGTCACCTGGGTCGTGACGGTGCTGCTGCGGCCGAAGGTGTCGGTCACCCGCAGGGTGACGGTGTTGCTGGGCAGGCCGGTGTCACGGTCCGCCGGCCAATCCATCGCGGCCTGCAGCGCGTTCCAGTTGATGGTCGGGTTCGAGCCGGTGGCGTCCGCCGGGCCACCGAACTGGCCATCGCCGTCGATGTCCCACTGGTAGCTGACGATGCTGTCGCCGCAGTTGTTGGTGGCGTCGGCGTCCGACGAGCCGCGGCCGTCGAGCACCAGGTTGTCGCCCTCGAGCACCACGTAGGCGTTCTGCGCGATCCGCGCCACCGGCGGCCGGTTGCCCTGGTCGACCACGACGTCGAAGGTCTCTTCGTCGGTCCGGCCCAGGTCGTCGGTCACCCGCAGCGTCACCGTGTAGGTGCCGAAGCGGTTGTAGGTGTAGCGGAAGATGGCGCCGCTGCCCTCGAAGCCCGCCTGGCCATCCACGTTCCAGTTGTACTGGGCGATGGTCCGTATCGGGTTCGGGTGGAAGCTCGCGTTGCCGTCGAAGGTGACCTCGGCGCGGCAGGCGGCCGGGTTGGGGTTCGCGCGGCCGTGGGCCTCGGGCTCCCGCGGGTAGATGGTCAGGGTCCCGTCCGCCGTCGCCGTCGCCCCCGCCGCGTCCCGCACCCGGATGCGGATGCGGTTCGCCTGGCCCCGCGGCAGCCCCGCCAGCGCCGCGAACTGGATCGTCGGCGTCGCGCCGTTCGCGTCGTCGAACAGCCCGTCGTTGTCGAGATCCCACGTGATCGTCAGCTGATCACCGCACCCCGTGTTGCCGTCGGTGCCGTTGCCTCGCAGCTCGAGCGCCTGGCCCTCCTCGATGGTGTAGTTGCCGCCGCTGGCCGCCGAGGGCGGCACGTTGGCCGCCTGGTTGACGGTGACGGTGACGGTGGTCGTCTTGCTCTGGCCCACGTTGTCGACGACGCGCAGCGTCGCCGTGTAGACGCCGGCCCGGTCGTACCGGTGCTCGAAGGACGCCTCGTCGTTGCCCTCGAAGTCGGGATCGGCGTTGGTGTCCCACCACAGGCCGTCCCGGTTGTCCACGTCCCACTGGTAGGCGATGATCCGGCCGTCGGCGCTGGGGTGGAACGACTCGCTGTGGTCGAAGACCACCTCGCCGTTGTTGCCGCCGATGCAACCCTCGGTGACCTGCGGCGGCTGCACCGTGCCGATGGCCACCGGCTTCGGGTTGAAGATGGTGGGCGTCAGCACCAGGCCGCCCATCGAGGCGCTCATGTAGCCGGCGCCGTAGGCGCAGGTGACCGAGTGGCGGTTGCAGTAGGTGTCGTAGACGCGACCGAAGACGCTGTAGCTCGACAGCGGATCGTTGTCCGCCATCGCCCGGTCCATGGCGCGCAGGTAGTAGGTGTTGAACTCGCGCACCCAGTTGTGGTTGCCGACGGTCGTGAGCTCCGGCGTGCCCGTCCGGAAGCCCTTCTGGCTCGAGTACATGGCGTAGGTGTTGCCGCAGCGGGCGGCGTCGCCGAAGTTGTACAGCGAGTTGGTGTTGCCGCAGAGGTAGCTGCCGCTCTGCCACAGGCCATCGAGCCAGCCGATCGAGCCCGCGCGGTTGCTGGCCGTCCACTGGTTGGCCATGTAGTTGACGTAGCGGTCATAGGCGCGGCGCAGGTTGGCCGCCGTCTGACCGCTGTGGGTGGCGCTGTTGTTGTTGAACTGGAAGGGGCGGCTGTTGTCGTTGGTCGACATGTGATGCACGCCGAGCCAGCGGCCCGCGACGAAGGCGCCGCCGGTCAGCTGAAGGTTCGACGTGGTGTAGGTGCTGCGGTACGAGCCGCCGCCGTCGCCCTGCTGGTTGTTGATGAGGTTGTCGGCGATCCGATACTTGTGCCGGTTGTTCACGAACACGCCGTAGGGGCCGCCGGCCACCTCGGCCGACTCGAGGGCGATGTAGGCCCACTGGGTGGTCGAGCCGTCGGCGTAGTTGCCGCCGTACGAACCGTTCTTGTTGTCGTAGTACCAGGAGCCCTTGCCGCCGCCGTCGTCGATCTGCGCGGCGCCCATCCAGTCCACCATCTGCTGGACGGACGCCTCCCAGAGCCAGCCGGCCGCGCCGCCGGTCTGCACCGGCGTGCCGTTCATCGCGGGCAGCACCGTCGGCAGCGCGCCGGACATGATGCCGTTGGCGTAGAAGCTGCCGTGGCCACCGAAGCCCATCGGGGTGTAGATGCCGCGGTTGTCGTTGGTGCCGGCGAGGCGGTTGCAGCTGCGCTCGGTCCCGTTCGGGTTGATGCCGCAGGTGTTGGCCTCTTCGCCGCCCTGGATGTCGACGAAGTACGAGGTGGCCGTGATCGCGTTCATCAGGCGCGTGGCGGTCTCGGCGTAGGGCGTGGCGTTCCACCGCGCCGCGTTCTCGGCCTCGAAGCCCGCGCGCGGCTGACGGCCGTGCCAGCTGATCGTGTTCGGGGGATAGGCGGGCAGGTTGCCGTTGATCGTCATCAGCCACAGCGCCAGGCCGTTCGCCGACGCGTAAGGCATGTGGCCGGTCATCGTGGAGCTGTTGCGCCCGCTCATGCTGGTCATCTGGCGGTGCAGGTACCAGAGGGACTCCTGCACGCCCATGGCCGCCATGACCTCGAGCTGCTCCGTGGTCCAGTTTCGGGGGTCCGGGCTGGGCGTGAAGTCATAGACGAACATCCGGTAGGTGCCGAACTTGTCGGGCGACCCGCCGCACAGAGGGCGTACGCGCACGTTGATGTTCAACGACGAGTCGCGCGGCACGCTGGGCACGCGGAACGTGCGGCCCGCGTCCCAGACGTTGAGGGAGATCCCTTCGCGACCCACCCGACGGGTCCAGTCGTTGTACTGGCCGTCGCGGTTCACGTCCCACGTGACGTCGTAGCCCGCCGCGCAGGTCGCGTTGCGCACCACCATCTTGAGGGTGACTTGTGCGCCCTCGTGCGCCGGATGCGGAAGCTCCGGGTTCCGCTGTGAGAAGGGAACGACCATGACCTGGTCTGCTTCTTGAGCGAAGGCCGAAGCCGGCGCCAGCATCAGGCCGATCAGGGCCAGCGGCGCGATACGCCTGGCGGTGTTCTTCACGTGCACTCCCCCGAGTGATTCAGACGTACTGGAGCATTTCACCAGCACGGTAGCCGGAATGGTACCGAAGCGGTCAGGTCAACTCCACTCGAACTTTTTGGGCGCGGCGTCTTCGGACAAGCGCCGGATTCGCTTGAGGAATCAGGCGCGGCCTCAGCGTGGGGGGGCGGCGCCGGGCCCGCGGAGGGCCTTCGCCCGCGTCCGCGCCGCGCCCGCGGCGGCCCCGTCCCCCTGCGCTTCGAGCACCTCGGCGCGCACCGCCCAGGCCTCGGCGTCGTCGGGCGCGAAGCGCACCGCGG
The DNA here is from genome assembly GCA_030426945.1 of bacterium. Lineage (GTDB taxonomy): Bacteria > Myxococcota_A > Bradymonadia > UBA7976 > UBA1532 > JACKDN01. The sequence continues at coordinate 3,175 of JAUHXL010000334.1, read as the reverse complement.
CGTCGATCGCCTCCCGCGCCCGAGGGAGCTCCCCGGCCGCCAGGTGGACGCGCGCCATCAGGGTCGGCAGTCCCGGCAGCGGCATGCCCTCGGCCAGCAGCGCCTGGCCCAGCTGCCGGGCCTCGGCCATCCGCCCCAGCTCGACCAGCGCCCGCATCGCGCCCAGCCGGGCCAGCGCGGCGCCGCGCTGGTCGGCGCCCGCCCGCCGGGTCGCTTCGGCGAAGGCGTCGTGGCTGGCCTTCCACCGCCCCCGCAGCGACTCGACGCGCCCCAGGAAGAGCCAGGCGCGCAGATCGGCGGGCTGCCAGACCGTCGCGGCCGTCAGCGCCGTCGCGGCGCCATCCACGTCCCCCGCCTCGAGCCGCAGCACGCCCAGGCCGAACCAGGCCTCGCCGGACGACGGCTGCGCGCGCGTGGCCGCCTCGGCCGCGGCGACCGCGGCCGGCAGCCGCCCCAGCTCGGACAACGCCCGTGCCCGCAAGGTCTCGACCTCGGCGTCCGACCCCACCGCGGCCGCCCGCTCCAACGCGGCCAGCCCGCCCGCGGCGTCGCCCCCGGCGAGGCGCGCGGCCCCCGCGGCCAGCGCCACCCGGCGATCACCCGGCGCGAGGGCGAAGGCCCGCTCCGCCGCCTGGCGCTCGCCGGCCGCGTCGCCACTCAGTCGCCGCACGGCCGCCAGCTCGACCCAGCCGTCCACGCGATCGGGTAGCGCGCCGAGCCCCGCCGTCAGCCAGCGCAGCGCGCGCTCGAGATCGCGGGGCTGGCCGTCCGAGCGCCACGCCTCGGCGTAGGCACGTCCCAGCAGGACCTGATGGTCGGGATCGGCCGGCTCGACCTCGGGGCGCACCACCCACACCAAGGGCGAGTCGTTGTTCTTCGGCGTGCGCCCCGTGGGCTCGACGCGGATGAAGTGATCGGTGGCCGACACGTGCGGGATGTCGCGGGTGGCGCCGGCGTCCATGTGGCAGCCGACGCAGTCCTCGCCGGCGGGCCCAGCGCAGGCGTGCATCTTGGCGTGGCCGCCCTCGCCGTGGCAGTCGCGGCAGGCCGCCGATCGATCCCGCGGCTCGCTCGGGTGGGGCGCGTGGCAGGTGGCGCAGGTCATCTGCGGCGTCTGCTGGGCGCACGCGCTCTGGGCCAGACGCGCGAAGTGATCCGTGGCGCCGAAGCCCTCGGTGGGGCGCAGCCGATCGAAGATGGCGACGACCTCGTGCAGGGGGCGCCCGGGCAGGTAGTCGCCCCAGCCGCGTCCAGCCCGCAGCACGCGGGCGACGCCGGGGTAGTGGCAGAAGGCGCAGGCGTCGTCCGCGCGCGGGAGCGGATCACCGTCGGGGCTGTGGATCGGCGCGTCGCGCCCGTCGAGGCGCGCCGTGGCGTGCGCGCGCCCGTCCCCGTGACAGCGCGCGCACCCGAAGGGCCCGTCGGGCAGGCGCTCGAAGTGCACCCTCGAGCCCGGCTTGGTGGGGACCGGATCGGCGTGACAGGTCACACAACCGCTGGGCACCGCCCGGAACAGCCCAGGGTGCGTGGCCAGGGCATAGCCGGGGCTGAAATCCCAGCCCTGCTTGCTGCTGTACCAGCTCAGGGGCGTCTGCAGCAGCTGATCATCGGTGGCCCAGGCGTTCGTGTGCGCGTGCGCGCCGCTGCCGAAGACGAAGGCGATCGGCCGGGCGACCGAGTGGCCCGGCCCGGCCACCTCGGTCACCGTCCCGTCGGCGTAGGTGTAGGTGAAGCCGGTGCGGGCGTGCACCTTGGTCGCCGCCTGGGCGCGGATGGCCGCGGGCAGCTCGGCGAGGGGCCGGAAGCTCTGGCCCATGTGCGACGCGCGCCAGGCGTCGACCTGATCGGGGTGGCAGTCGGCGCAGGCCGCCTCGCTGGCGCGCAGGGCCGCCCAGTCCACGGGCGGCAGGGGCGTCGGCGCGGGGCCCGCGGGTCGCGGCGCCGGCGCGGCACGGGTCGCGTCGACGGGCGCTGGCGCGGCGGTGGGCGCCGGCGCCGCGGCAGGCGGCGGCGGCGTGGACTTCTTGCAGCCGACGACCATCAGCACCAGCGCGCAGCAGCCCACCCCCGTCGAAAAACGCATCCCGACCTCCGCGTCGCGCGCCAGTCTGGTGGATCGGCTGCCTTTTCGCCATCGGGCGGACGGCCTATGCTGCGGCGATGCTGCCCTTCGACGAAGAGCGCGTGGTGGGGCCCGGTTGGCACGACCGGGTGTACGCCGCCGTGCGTCAGGTGCCGGCCGGGCGCGTCACCACGTACGGCGACGTGGCCACGGTCTTGGGCTCGCCGCGGGTCGCCCGCCACGTCGGCTTCGCGCTCGCCGCGCTCGCCGACGACGTGCGGCCGCCGGTGCCCTGGCACCGGGTCATCAACGCGCAGGGGCGCATCAGCTCGAAGGGCGACGTGGTGCGGGCCGAGCGCCAACGCCAGCTGCTGGCCGCCGAGGGTGTGCTGCTCGATGATCGCGGGCGCGTGGATCTGAAGCGGCTGCGCTTCGACTTCCCGGACGCCTGACGCGCCCGTTCGATCAGTCGAGGGCCTCGCGCAGGGCGGGCAGCAACGCCACGAGCGCGGTCGCCAGCTTCTTGGCCGCCTCGGGGTGGCGGGCCTTCCACTCGGGGCTGGCGAAGAAGACCGCGTCGACCTGCTGGGTGGCCACCGCGTCCTCCTGCAGGTGCGGGTAGGTGCCCTTCTCGAGGGCGGTCGGGCGGTAGACGACGCGCTTGTCCCGCCCCACCTTGCGCTGCAGCCGCTCGTCGGTCAGCCCGACCAGCTTCAGCCTGCCGCCGAAGCGCCCGTCGGCCGTGCGCAGGGTGCGGCCGCCCTTGCCGCTGACGAACAACATGCACTGGGCGCCGACGCCGTCGGTGATCTTCAGCAGCCCCTCGTCGACGCTGACCTCGGCCGACGTCACCGCCTCGTAGGCCTTGTTCAGGCGCCGCAGCAGGCTCCAGGTGATGAAGGTGCCCGATCCGTAGCTGTTGACCAGCACCTTCACCCGCCCGGCCTTCGCCGGCTCGAAGGTGGCGAAGCCGACCTCGGCGTTGCACAGCAGGTGCAGGTACTCGGGGTAGAGCGTGGTGATGCGCTCCATCGTGAGCTGGGCGTTGGGGTTCTCGAACTCGTAGAGGGCGTAGGCGTCGTCCTGCGCGATGATCGCGTCACAGCGGCGGCG
>JAUHXL010000772.1 GCA_030426945.1 bacterium | reverse complement strand
GAGGCCACGACGCGCCCGCTGCCGTCGATGAGCGTCACGTCGATGGCGTCGTCGCCGCGCTCGCGCAGCCGGTGGAGGTGGCCGCGCAGCCGCCCCAGGTCGAGGGCGCCCACCGCGAACCCGCGCAGCATGCCCAGGTCGTCCAGCACCGGCGCGCCCAGGGTGACGATGGCCGTCCGCACCCCGCCGCGCCCGACGAAGACCTCCGAGATCACCGGCTGATGCGTGCGCGCCATCGCCTGTACGTAGGGCCGGTCGCTGAAGTCGAGGCCCACCGTGGGGCGCCCCTCGGCGTTGAGGGGCGGGTGGAAGACCACGGTGCGCGCGAAGGCATCGGCGACGTAGACGTTGTGCAGATCGGGGTTGGCTCGCGCGGTGGAGGCGGCCACCGCCACCAGCGCGGACGAAGGCCCCACGCCGTGCCGCGCCGCCGCCTCGGCCAGCGAGCCCACCGCCGCCTGATGGCGCGCGAGCAGCGCCTCGAGGTCCGCCTCGACGCGCCGCGCCAGATCGTCCATCCGATCGGCGACCGCGACCTCGCGCTCGAACCACCCGTGGCGACTCGACTGCACCAGATGCAGGAGCGTCGGCACCAACACCATGAAGGCCGTCGCCTGGAAGACGACGTCGGCCATCGCCGGCCGCCGGCGCGGCACGCCGAGCAGGCGCCCCACCGGGGTGAGCGTGGCGAGGATCGACGCGAGCAGCGCGTTGAAGAGGCCGTTGCTGCACTGCTTGAGCACGATGAGCAGCGTGTCCCGGCCCTCGAGCCCCAGGACGCCCGCGTAGAAGAGCGCCACGAGGGGTGCGCCCAGCAGCAGCCAGAAGGCGAAGTCGGCCACGACGACGTTGCCGCCGGCCCGGCGCGCGAGGCGCCCCACCCAGACCGCCTCGAGGGTGAAGATGATGATCGCCCAGGGGTGACCCCAGCGAGACCAGGTGCTCAGGCTGCCCACGAGCGCCACCGTCCCGCCGGCCGTCGGACCCAGCAGACGCGCCGCCAACAGACTGGCGATGGAGCCGAAGAGCCAGTCGACCCGGAAGAGGATGCCCAGCCCGCCGAGGTTGCCGGCCAGCGCGAGCAGGGCCAGGCAGGTGACCGCCAGGCCGCGCCGCAGCCCGGACGCGCGCGGCGCCCGCCCCTCTGCCCCGACCATCGCGATGCCCGTCCTGCCCATGACTGCGCAGAACGGTCGCACGCGCCGGTGCCTTGAGTCCATACGGAACGCTCGAACGAAGCTGGAGTCAGCGCCGCCGAGCCAAGCTGTCACTCGATGCCACGTGCCCGGCGGGGGCCGGCCGAGGCGACCCTCGAAGCCGCGCGCCGAATCGGGTTAAGCTGCACCGGCATCTGTTCCGCAACCTGCATCATCGGCGAGCGCCATGTCCGACACCGTCCTGATCACCGGCAGCAGCAGCGGCTTCGGCCTGCTCACCACCAAGGCGCTCGTGCGCCGCGGTCACACCGTCTTCGCCACCATGCGCGATCCCGAGGGACGCAACGCGGTGCGGGCGCTCGAGCTGCACGACTTCGCGGCCGACCAACCCGGCGCCGTCCACATCCTCGATCTCGACGTCACCGACGACGC
>JAUHXL010000005.1 GCA_030426945.1 bacterium | reverse complement strand
GGCGACGCGACGACGCGCCCCCACCTGCTGACGCGCGACTTCAACGAGGTGAGCGTGCTCACCGGCGCCCCCGGCTGGACGCAGGTGTGCAACCCGTACTTCGCGCCGCCGTCGGTCTGCGGTGCCAACCCGCCCTTCAGCGGCGACCTGCCCTTCCAGCTCTTCACCGAGCCCGGCCCGGGCCGCGTCGCGCTGTACCGCTGCCTCGCCGCCGGACACTTCTTCAGCCCCGATGCGGGCTGCGAGGGCCAGGTGCAGGAGGGGCTGCTGGGCTACGTGGCCGACACCCGCACGTCGGCCATGGCCCGCCCGCTCAGCCGCTGCTACCACCTCGACGCCCGCGTGCACTTCCACTGGCTCGAGGCGACCTGCCCGCCCGGCAACATCCGCCACGAAGGGGTGCTGGGCTTCGTGCGCTGAACGGGTGCGCTCTCGCCCGTGGACGGATAGGGTCGCACGCTGCACCACGCGGGAGGCCACGATGCGCATCTTCGTCACCGGCGGCTCCGGCTTCGTCGGCGGCCACGCCATCGAGCGCCTCGCGCCCACGCACACCGTGCTCGCCATGGCGCGCAGTGATCGCAGCGCCGCCGCCGTCGAGGGCTTCGGCGCAGAGGCCGTGCGCTGCGCGCTCGACACCGTCGAGGCGAAGCACCTCGCCGGCGTCGACGCGGTCGTGCACGCCGCCGCCTACGTCGAGGAGTGGGGCACCCGCCACGACTTCTGGCGCGCCAACGTGGACGGCACCACCCGCCTGCTCGAGGCCGCCCGCGCCGCCGGCGTCCGCCGCTTCGTGCACATCGGCACCGAGGCCGCCCTGTTCGACGGCCACGACCTGCTCGACGTCGACGAGACCCACCCGTACCCCGCCCGCCAGCGCTTCCTCTACAGCGAGACCAAGGCCGAGGCGGAGCGCCGCGTGCTCGCCGCCAACGCGCCCGACTTCACGACGATCTCCCTGCGCCCGCGCCTGATCTGGGGCCCCCGCGACGCCTCGGTGCTGCCCGCTATCCTCGCGAAGGCGAAGGCCGGCCAGTTCATGTGGCTCGACCACGGCCGCCAACAGACCAGCACCTGCCACGTCCACAACCTAGCCCGAGCCATCGAGCGCGCCCTCACCGCCGGCGAAGGCGGCCACGCCTACTTCATCGCCGACGCCGACCGCGGAACGCTCCGCGACTTCTTCACGCCCCTCGCCCAGACCCAGGGCGTGACGCTCCCGACCAAGAGCATGCCGGGCTGGCTGGCGCGTTCACTGGCGGCGGTCGTCGAGGGCGTCTGGCGAACGCTCCGCCTGCGCAAGGCCCCACCGCTGACCCGCTTCGCGGCCAGCATGTTCTCGGCGAGCATCACGGTGGACACGACGCGGGCGCGGACTGAGCTGGGGTACGCGCCGGCGGTGGGGTGGGGGGAAGGGATGCGGGCGCTTGGGGCAGAGCGGCAGACGAACGGATGAGGACCGAGCAAGCTGCGTTCGCGAGCCCGACAACGACGACGGCTGAACGTCGAACCTGGATGCCGTTCAACATTCGTGTCAGTCGCGGGCGGGGTCAGGTGCCCCGCTGACACCGACGGACACCGCCACAAGTTCTGGGTCTCCCAGCTCCTCGTGCAGGAGCGGCAACTGCCGCAACAGGCTCTTCATCCCTTGAAAGACCGCCTCGCCAGAAAGCTGCTCCTTGCGCCACTGACGACCGCGGCCGACGAGCACCGGCTTGTGCTGGCCCGCGAGTACCCAGGCGATCATCTGGTCGATCAACGGCCGTCGCGTCTGGACGCAGCGGGCGGAATAGGCATCGAGGCGCTCGCGTACCCACTCCTCGATCGGCTCGAGCCGAGGTCGCTCCTTGCGGGCGCGGAAAGCCAGCGCGTCGGGCTCGAAGTTGCGCATCCCCTCCGCCGCCATGCTCCGGACCCTCTCACGGACCAATGCGTCGGCGGGTGACGTCGGGGCGCCCGCCTGGGCATGCCGCCACAGCAGCTCCATCCCGTCGACGTCGTCGACCGGCTCCAGGGCGCCGGTGACGATCGGCCGTCCCCAGAAGCGCCAGTACCAGCCCAGGCGTGTTGCGGCGACGTCCGGCACACCGCCACCGGCGCTGAGCGCCCGGACGCCTGGACGCAGAGCCATGATGTGGTCGAACCGGTCTGGCCTTCGCCGCCTGAGGTGCAGCACGCGCTGAGCGTGGCGGCTGAGGCCGTCCATCGCGTCGCCCTCGTCCGCGTCGGCCAGCGCGCGGCCCGCATAGGCGCTGACCACATCGCCCTCGTCCAGCTGCTCGCCCGCCGGCAGGAACGCGCCGTCTTCGCCGAAGACCGACGTGAAGTCGGCGATGCGCGAGCGCACGACCGCCTCGAGACCCAGCGCGGCCTCCAGCTTCGTCTCGGGCAGAAAGCTCGCGATCTGAATCTCGTCGTTCGGGCTGCCAATTCGGTCGATGCGGCCGGCTCGCTGAATCAGGCGAACCGGATTCCAGTGGATGTCGTAGTTGATCAGCGTGTCGGCGTCCTGCAGGTTCACGCCCTCGCTCAGGGTGTCCGTCGAGATCAGCAGGTCGATCTGGTCGGCCGGCTCCGTCACGGCGTGATTGCCTCGTGGAGCGAACCGACGAATGATGCCGAGCGTCCCCGACGTGCCGCCCGTGACGACTCGAGCGCGACCGTATTCGGCGCCGAGCTGATCGAACAGCCACCTGGCGGTGTCGGCGAACTGCGTGAACACCACGGTGCGATGGCGCTGCGGTGGGCGCGCAACGAACCACGCGCGGAGGCGTTGGAGCTTCGAGTCTCGGTCGGGGGTCAAGTCGGCGATGGACTCGAGGAGGTCGGTGATGAGGCCGCGGTCATAGATCAAATCGCGACGCAACGCCCGGCGTTCGAAGAGGGCCGCGGGCACGTCGATCGGCCCGTCGTCGAGCAGCGTGTCGTCGGTGTCGTCGTCGTCCGTGCCACCGCGGCCCACGCGGATACGAACCACACCATCGCTCAGCTGACGGAGCCCCTGCTCGAGCCGGTCTCGCAGGCGCCCGGCGGTAAGCCGAAACGCATGAACACTCGACTCGAGACGCTTGAGCAGGAGCACCTTGTACAGCCCGCGAAGTCCCTTTCCGCTCCGGGAGAGGTTCCTCAGGCGTCGGTCGTCCCGGGCAGTCTCCAGCACATAGAAACCGAGACCGTGCAGCGGGTAGCGCATTTGGGCGAGGGTGCGCAGCAGCCGTGCGTACAGGTCGCCGGCATAGGCCTCGTCGATCCGGTACCGGAGCGCTTGCTCTTCCCCGCAAAGCCGTCGCGGAAATCGGAGCGGGACCCAGGCGAGCTGGCCATCGTCCTGCCGTAGCCGCACCTTGGCCTCGGGGTAGGCCGTCCGGATGAAGCTGCGGGTCCGTCTCACCACGACGTGCTGAAGCAGAGACGTCGCGTCGGCGCGGCCCTGCTCGACCTCGCGAAAGAACGCCTGCAGCGATTCACCCCGGTGCGGCAGCGGGCTGTACACATCCGGGAACATGTGGAGCTGCGCCAACAGGTCCGAGGGCCTCGTGTTCTGGGGGGTGGCCGAGAGCAGGAGGACCCGGCGCTCCGCGGCATCGCCGTGCGGTCGCAGCCACGCCGAGATGCGCTCGTAGCGGCGGGTGTCCATGTTCCGGAAGTTGTGGGACTCGTCGATCACGACGACCTCGCGGTCGGCATACCGATCCAGGTCCTCGAGCTTGCCGGTCGACAACGTCACCAGCTCGATGCGGTGTTCGGCCGCCAGATCGTCCCAGGCGCGGCAGATCGCCGGTGGGGCCAGCACCAGCGCGTGAGATCCCGTCGAGCGCTGCAGGTAGGACAACAGCGCGACCGCGATGTAGGTCTTGCCCAGGCCCACGACGTCGGCGAGCACGACGCCTCCGTAGCGGCGCAGGATGCTCTTAGCGTGCTGGTACGCGTCGTCCTGGAACTCGGTGAGCACGGCGCGCATGGGGTTGTCGTCGGCTTCGGCGTCCAATCCGTCGAGCGTTGCCCGGAAGTACGACGCGACCACCCGATAGTAGACGTCCTCGGGATCGGCGAAGTCCCCGGCCCAGCAGGCCGCGAGGGCGGCGCGAACCTGCGGCGTCACGTCCTGCGCCCGGTCACGGACGCGCTCGAACCACGCCCTGATCCGGTCGTGCTCGGCGCCGGTCACCTCGAGCCGCAAGTCACCGTCCGGATCGGCGCTGGCCCAGAGGTCCGCCACCAATGGGCTCGCGGTCACCACGCTGGCGCCGGCCAGGCATACGAGGCGGGTGTGCGCGGGCTGGTCCCGACGGAACCAGAACCGAGCACCCCCTCGGTCGATGGTGTCGATCCACCGCGCGATCCGCCGCTCCCACGCGGCGGTCTGGGGCAATCGATCCAGGTCGACCGAGAACGCGTCGAGCAGCGCCGACAGAAACCCGTGGCCCTTCGCGACGCTGAGCGGCAGGCCGGGCGCGCGCGCGACCTCGGCGTGCGCGGCCGGGGGGCGTTCGAGCAGGCCGGGGGCCGCGAGCATCAGGTCGATTGCCGGCGCCTGGTCTTCGAACAACGCGAGATGCTCCGCGCGCAGCTCGCCGCAGCTGACGTAGGCTCTCACGTTGCGGGCCCCCCATCGTCGGGCGTGCTGTGGGCCGCCATCCATCTCGCGAGCGTGCCGGACAGCAGCCGCACGCCGGTCGCCGGCGGCGGCGCCGGGTCCGCCTCGGCCGCCGACTGCGCGATCGTCGCGCCAGGGCTGGGCAGTGGGGCGACGGCGGCGACGTCAGTTTCTGCATTCACCGGAGGCAGCATCGTGTCGGCGTCGGTGTCATGTGGCGGGCGGTCGGCGGCGTCAGCGTGAGCGCCGACGTTGGGTGAAGACGTCGCCCCCGTTTCGGCGTCCGCAGGCACGTCAACTTCGACACTCCACGTGTCGAGCGATGCGACCGGCAGCCGAGCCAACGCTCGAACGCTCGGCGTCCAGATTCCCCCGAACGCGAAGAAGTGAACGGGACGCAGGATGGCGGCGGCCCCTGGCCACATCAGCCAGGCGTCACTCGACAGCGGTGGCAGCGCTCGACGACCACCAGGGACCGTCTCCGCGGCGGACCAGCGCCATCGGCGGCCGTCCCCCCCGTCTCCTGCGCCCACGCGCCACCATCCGCCCAGGATTCGGGTCAACAGCGAGCGGCCCAAGGCACGCCATGGTTCCGACCCCGGAAAGGCGCGCCGAACCAGCGGCGCGACCACGGCGTAGGCCTTCTGCGGCTCATGCGCCAGCCAGGTGGGCTTGCGGGCGGTCAGCGCCTGGACGAGCGCCGCCGGCGCATCGATCCGGGCGAGCAGCGCGTTGGCACAGCGGCGCCCGACGTCGAACCCACCGTCGAGCGGCTCGGCTCGCTCGTTCACCTCGAGCAAGGTGGCCGCTGACGGGGCGTTGGGTGCGTCCGCATCGAACGCCGTCGTCCAGGTGAGGCGCCCGAGGATGATCGTGAGGGGCACCCCTACGTGCTTCCAGAAGAGGTCTGTGGCGGCCCGCTCGGCCCAGGTCAATGACTCGGCCAAGTCGCTGCGGTTGCTGTTGGTGATGCACGGCTGGTTCAGCCACTCGCCTGCGGCGCGCACGACGACGGCGCGCAGATCGGGCCGCTCCCTTCGTAGGCGCCGCTCGAGGACCGTGTCCGGAGCGGCGTCGCCCGTAATTCCCTCCCACGCAGGGAGCGCCCCGAGGCGAAGCCGGGCTTCGGCAACGTGACGCTCCGGGACGCCCTCGTGAACCATGGCGGATTGAGACTGGCTCGCGAGGTCACCGATGGTCACGAGCCCCCGCCAACGAGCCCAGCGTCGAACTGACCGGGGCAGGGAGTTGAGCACGAAGCGCAGTCCCCGCGGATCTCCCACACGCGCCCGAGAGAGGGGGCAGTCGAGGATGTCCGTCCCGCCACCACGCGCGGGCGGGCGAGCCTCATTCGCAGCCTCTCGCACCGTACCTGGGGTGAGGCCCCGGCTCTCGAGGTACCGATTGCGGGCCAGGATGACCCGCTTCGCCGTCCGGTCGTCAAGCGATGACACTTGCCGAAGCCGAGCCTTTCGAATCCAGCTGAGGTCGGAGACATCGGTGATGCCGCACGCTCGCAGGAGCGTGACGGTCGAAGGTTGTAGGCCGAAGGCCCGGAGTCGCCCGATGGGGTGCCGCGCGGGAGCGCCCTCGGACGGGAGCTGGTGGGAAGCGGCGGGCACTCCATGCGCGGCTTCGTCATCGGCTCTCCACGACGGGTGGCGAACCGCTGTCCGCTCCACCTCCGGCGTCGTCTCCGCTCTCGCGTCCGGGTCCACTGGCACCGGGTCGAGGCGCACGTGGTCGCGCGGGCAGGAGGTGATGCCACCCCGCACCAGCGCCATGTCGGGCAGACTGCTACGCAACCGGGCGGCCCTGCTCAGCGGCCAGAGTCGGAGCAACAACGTGGCGAGGCTGCCCGGCTCGCCCGGTGATGCCCGCATGGCTGGATCGCCGAAGAGCGCCTCCACCGCCTGTACATAGTGAAACCGCGCGGTCGCCAGCAGCAGTTGTGAGCCCTGTTCACGAAAGCTGGCCATGCGGCGGCCGGCGCGCGCGACGCGTTGGTAGGCCTTGGTCAAGGGCGACGTGACGAGGCCGGGGGCCCCCTGCGGAAGGCCAGCCGGGTGAAGGTACGAGGGCAATCGCGGCAGCCAGCGGAGCACGAGATCGTGACGGTCGGTGCCCGCTTCGAGCAGACACCGCAGGTCATCGACGCCTCGACCGAGCGACCGACGAACGCTCTTCGGCAGATCCTCGCGTAGGCGAGCCTCGACCGCCGCGAAGGGCGTCGGCCAGGCGCGACGAACGGCGTCGGCCACCACCCGCCCACCTGAGTGGATGCAGGTGATCCGCAGTTCATCGCCGGTCAGACCCAACAGGGCGGCGGTCGCAGCGGCGCGCCAGGGATGTACCACGGGTTCGGGCAGGCTCATCACCGGCCGCGTCGTCAGGGGCCGGGTCGAGGGTCTACAGTCGTCGCCGCATGAGGCACAGCCCTCGTGGGCGCGGTGCGCGCCCTCGACCGCGCCGCAGGTACAGGACCACGTCCTCGCCGACTCGAAGCCGTCGTCCAGCATGTCGCCGCGGCGTTTGCGGCCGCTCGCGATCGTGGCATCGATGCGCAGGGGGACGAACTCGAGTCGGGCACGCGGGGCGACGCCGCCCGGGGGGTCCAGAGACGGCACGGGCACTCGGGCTGCGTCCAGGACCCGGCACAGCGCGCTCCAGTAGGCGGGGGCGCCACCACTCCACGCGCGCTCGTGTGCGTCGAGTCGGGCGCCACCGGTCGGGTCGACGATGGACCACATCAACCGGTCGAGCGCAGAGAGGCCGGCAGAGTCCCGACTCGAGGGGATACCCTCTCCATCGCGCAGCCGGACCCTCAACCAGGGGTCGGCGCCCGTGAAGGGCGGCGTCCCCTGCGTGCCGATGCTGACGTCCAGGGCTCGAGCCCGAGCACCGTCCAGCAATTCACCCGTGCAGCCGTCCCGCCATGCGACTTGGTCGTCTCCATCGTCCAGCGATCCCTCGTCGAGCGTGAGCAACGCGTCGACTTCGCCCGTTGCGGCCATCGGCGCGTCCGCCTCGCACAAGCGCTCCATCGGCACCACCTGACCGTCGGGCAGCCACGCCCAGGCCGTCGTCGACCCTTTGGTCGGCTGAACCGTCAACTCGGCGGTCCACTGCAGGCGCACGCCATACGAATCGGTGTGCACGTCCAGACGAGCGGCCGTCACGACGCCCGCGAGGTGTGGAGGGACACGCCAGGCCAGGTGCCTGGTGGTCCACATCCAGTCGGTCCAATCTTCGTCTTCCTCTTCCTCTTCCTCTTCCTCGTCCTCGCCGATGATGGTCTGTTCGTAGAGGCGGTGGGTGGTCAGGCGACGGGGCCCATGGCGAGACTCCACGTCCCAGGGCGACGCAGCGCCCCCTTGCCACGCGCGCCGCGGGCAGCTCAGCCACACCGCACCGGGTTCCACGCGCTCGCCCGGCGCGACGTGCAGCGACGGTTCCTCGTCGGTGAACGCAGGCAGGCCCACGCGGAGCGTCTGTGGCGCCGCGGGGGGCACATGACGCGCGAAGGCCGAGTCGTTCAGCCGTAGGACGGCGTGGTCGCCCCGTGTCACCAGGACGTCCAGCGTACACCGCCGGACCGGCAGCTGCGCGAGCACCGCGGCGGACTCGAGCTGGCCCGGCCGTAGGTGCGCCCAGGGAGCGAGGGGCTTCGCGATCCAATCCTCCGGACGGCTGGGTTCGTCGCCGATCAGCCGGGGGTTAGCGGTGGTGGCGGGCTCGTCCGTGATCGCCAGTGTCCAGCGAGTCGCTCCGTCGACGAGGCGCGGAACCGCCAAGCCGCCCGCCGGGTTCAAGCGCGCACCGGCGACGGGGTACCACCGGCCAACGGGCAGGGCCGCGGACAGATCGGGGCAGGCCCAGCTCGGAGGCACCGCCGCCAGGTCGTCTTCGGCAGACGTGATGGTCGAGAGGGGGGGCGGGCCAGCCCCGGCAGGCTCCAGCACCGCCTTCAGGTAGCGCACCGAGAGCAACTCGAAGCGCCCCCGCGCGTCCGTCAGGCCCGCCCACGCCAACTCGACGCCCTCGACGCTGGGCTCGGCCCTCCAGAGGCGCAGCGCGAGCGCGCCCAGCTTTCGGGCGGCCGCGACCTCGAACAGCGTGCAGTGATCGGCACCCTCGAACTGCAGCTCCTCGCGGGTCGTCTCGGGCGGGGTCTCCTCGTCGTCGGGCGCGTCCGCCGCGTCGTCGGTCAGATCGTCGCCGCTGGGCCCGGCAAGTCGATCATCGTCGAGGGCGACGCTCGCGTCGCCCTCGTCGTGGCCATCCGACGGCGGAGCACCGGTGATCAGCGGCTCGGCGAGCAGGTCCACCGCTTCCTCGGCGTCCTCCGCGCTGCCGCGCACGATCCCGCTGAGCAGCCGCCCACCGCGCTGTGCTCGGGGAACGAGCACGAACCAGTCGTCCCTCGAGCGGATGCGGCCCTGCGCGTCGACCGTCGGCACCAAGGCGTCGAGCGTCAGGTCATCGGCCGTCTCGTCGTCCCGCTGGAGCCGCAGGCGCATTCGGACGGCGATCGCGTCCGTGTCGTCGGCGGACGACGACGTCACGTCGTAGCCGACGAGCATCAGCCAGTGGCGTCCTTCGCTCACCGGCAGGGGGAAGCGGTCGCGCAGCACCCTCTCGAGGCCCCAGAACCAGGGCCGCCCGCGGTCAGCCCGCTGCTCGCCGCGCTGCAGGAACGCGTCGTAGCCGCGCCGCGCCGCGTCCTCCCAGGCGATGCCCGGCGGCGACGCATCTGCGTCGAGCGCGACCGAAGCGTGCCGCGCGCAGATTCTACTCGCTTCGAGCGAGAGCGCTTCGTCCACCCGAGCCAGCAGCCGGGCGGGATCGTCGTCGATGTGGGGCACCATGTCGGCGAGGCGCATCGCCCATACGACGAGGTTGTCGTGCGGCTCGCGGCCGTACCGATCCCCCACCAACGTCCGCATCCTCAACGAGCCCGTTCGGACGTCGCGATAGACGAAGCGCACCTTGCCATGTCGCGCCGCGACCCAGATGACCACCCCGTACGGATGAAGCTGGAACACGCTGGTCTGGGTGCGCGGGTGAGGGCCCGCATAGTCGGTCTCGGAGAGCGACACGACGAACTCCCCGTGCTCGGCGACGCGTCGAAGGCGCCGAATCGATCGCTGGTTGCCCAGTCGCGACGTCTCGTCGAGGTGGGCCGCGTCGAAGCCGAGGCAGCGCACGAAGATGCGCGCCGCTGCCTGGAAGGGGTCGGTCCCCGCATGGGTGCCTGCCAGCTCGTCGAGGCCCTCGACCAGCGCCGACCCGCGCGGGATCGCGTCGATGAAGGCGCCGAAGTCCCGTGCGGGCGACCAGGCCGCGGGTTGCGCTGCCTCGTCGACCGACACCGTCGCGCTGCCTGAGTCGGTCGTGGCTCTCGGCGGACCCGGAGCCGCCGGATCGGCGATGCAGGCCGTCAGCCGCGCGACGTCCGCCTGCGTGAGGTCGGTCCAACCCCGTGCGGTGAACTCGGCCTCGAAGCTCGCCGCCGTCTCGGCCCGCCCGGCGGTCGCCAGCACGCCCAGCAGACCACGGACGACGTTGACGAGAGTGTTCGGCGTCGACCCCTGCTCTGACCCCATCCGCTCCACCCGGCGCCCGCGGAGGGTCGACTATAAAAGAGCAGTGTTTGGCCTGCAACGGCCGCCATTGACCGGCGGCTGCCCCCGGTACAGGCTGGCTCGGGGTGTCTCGCCTCCTCGAATCCGCCGGCCCTGTCCGGTTCTGGTCGTAGCGGGCGTCTTGCGGACAGGAGGTGACATCATGGGCCTGAGGCTTCGATTCCACGACCCCCTCGATCGAGTGACGGGCAGCTGCTACGAGCTGTACGATCCGGTCGCGGGTCATCACTTTCTCGTCGACTGCGGCATGCGTCAGGGCGACCGCCTGGCCAGTGAGCGCAACCAGGGTCCGCTGCCCTTCGACCCGAGCACGCTGGACTTCGTCGTGCTCACCCACGCCCACCTCGACCACTGCGGCCTCATCCCCCGACTCTATCGGGAGGGCTTCGGCGGAACGGTCTTCGCGACGAAGGAGACCATCGCCCTCGCGAAGACTGTGCTGCGAGACGCGGCGCGCTACGAGGGCGCGTCGTACACGCGCAAGCACGTCGACCGCATCAAGTGGCACGAGCCGGGGAACGCCGTCTTCGGCCAGTTCTGTCCCGTCGGAACGAACCTCTGGCTCCGTTTCTACCGCACGGGCCACATCCTCGGTGCCACGGCCGTGACCGTCATCTCGGGGCCACGTCCCCGGCCGGGTGAGGTGAGCGCTCAGCGGTCGATCACCTTCTCGGGCGACCTGGGCGACAACGCCGAGAGCAACGAGCACGCGCCGCTCATGCGGTTTCGCATGGGCCCCGCGCTCACCGACTACGCCGTGGTGGAGTCCACCTACGGCGGCACCGTTCGTGCCCCCGAGCAGCGGGACCAGGCCCGGCGGTTGGAGAGGCTGCACGAGGCGCTGACCACCGCGCTCGGCGAGCGCCGCGGACCCGTGATCATGCCCGCCTTCGCGGTCGGAAGGACGCAGGACCTGCTCTTCGACTTGCACCTGTTGTTCGCGCAGCACCCCGACACGTACAGCGGCGTGCCGGTCATTCTCGATGGGCCGATGGCGATGAACGTGAGTCGCGTCTACGCCGCGGCGTTGGGGCGGACCGTGACTCATCGGTCGGGTAAGGTGCGGCTTGCCTGGCTGGCGAAGGCGCTGTTCGACACGCTCGGGCTTCGGCGCGACGTGGCCGAGGACGAGGCGATTGTCCTCGACGCCCTTCGCGAGATGCTGCGCGCGGACCATGTCCCGACCGAGCCGCGGCCGGGTGTCCTCGCGAATTGGCGACGGATCTGGACCTGCCCCGAGGAACGCAGCGTGCCGGATGGACCCAGCATCGTCGTCACGGGCGGCGGCATGTGCGACGGCGGGCCGGTGCAGTTCTACCTTCGTGCACTGCTGGACGACCCCAAGGCGACGCTGCTGCTCACCGGCTACGCGTCCCCGGCCTCGCTGGCTGGCCGGCTGCAGTGTCTGGCCAGTCTTGGTCGAGAGGATCGCGCGCGGCAGGAGGGGTCGTTGGACGTGATGGGCGACGCGGTCCCGCTGAGCGACGTCCAGTTGCACATCGGGATCCTGAGTGGCTACTCGGCGCACGCCGACCAAGCAGGGCTGCTCGACTGGCTCTTCGGCACGCTGCCGGACGCGATGGCGCCGACGCCCATCGCCAAGACCGTCTTCGTCACCCACGGAGATCCGTCGCCCCGGCGTGCGCTGGCTCAGGCGATTGAGCGCCGAGCCGTGGAGTTGGGCGGGCAGGTTCGGACCGAGCTCCCGTCCGTCGATCACGGCTGGTTCGACCTCGACAGCGGCGACTGGCTCGCTGATGAGCGCGACGAGGTCGCGCTGCTCCGCGCGCAGGTCGAAGCGCTGCAGCGCAGGTTGGCCGCCCTCGAGTCCGCGAACGCCGAGTGAGCTCTGCTCGGGCGCGCGTGGCCGGGGGGTCTCAGCCGCAGGCGTCGGGCCTTCGACGATGGCCCGCGGCGTCCGGAGCCATCGCCGGCCGCGCGGCGACCAACGGTACACACGTTCAGTCTCCCGCCTCCGCCCCCGGCCGTGGTTTCCTACCGCCCGCGCGGGCCGGCACGGGCGTCGGCCGTGCAGGGCTTCGCGCATCGATTCACCGGACTCCAGGCGAGCATGCTCATCCCGATCCCCGATCTCGACGCCGTCCTCACCCTGCAGCTCGCGGTGGCGTGGGCCGGCGAGCGCAGCGCCGAGCCCGAGCGTCTCGGCTGGTGGAACACCGACCTCGCCAGCGAGTTCGGCGGCGAGGATCTGTTTCGCCGCATGTTCCCCGAGACCGCGGTGTGGGCCGCGCTGCAGTCGGCGCGCGAGGCGGCGCGGCGTGTGGACGCCTGGGGCCGCGCCCGCGACGCCGATCCCGACCGCCTCTACACCCTGTTCCGCTTCGGCTTCGAGATCGACGAGCAGCTCGACGACCGCCTGCAGCAGCTGAAGCACGAACAGCCCGACCCCCTCGTCGCCCTGCCGGGGTTGGCCAGCGTCGTGACCCGCGACGCCTGGTCGAGCGCCGACTTCGACGCGTGGTGCGACGGGCAGGGGACCGTCACCTTCCAGAAGGCCCCGACCGGTCGCCGCGTGACCGGCGCGTCGGACGCGCCCGCGCGCCGCGCCCGCCAGCTCGTCGCCGCCCTGCGCCCCCTGACCGACGACTACCCGCTGCCGCACCATCGGAAGGACGCGTGAGCGACCGCCCCGCCGAAGTCGCCGCGCTGCACACCCGGCTGATGAAGTGCGCCCTCGAGGTCGAGCCGGCCCGCGCGTACTGGCAGCGCCGCGATCCTGCGGCCGAGCCGCCCGCCGCGGCCGAGGCCTTCGCCGACTACTGGTTCGGCGCGCGCAGCATGGCCCGCGTCGAGGTGCTGCTGGCCAACTTCCGCCTGCGCTTCGACGCGTATCCTCAGGCCCTCGACGTGCTGCACCGCTGGTCGTCCATGAGCCCCGACGTGCGCGTCCTGGTGGGCCATTGGCACCTGCAGCTGGCCGACCCCCTCTACCGCGCCTTCACCGCCGAGTGCCTCATCGCCCGGCACGCCGCGACCCGGCCCACCGTCACCCGCGACCACGTCGCCGACTGGGTCACCCGCGTGGGCCCGGCCCGCTGGACCGCCGCCACCTGCGTCCAGTTCGCCTCGAAGCTGCTCTCGTCGGCCTACGCCGCGGGTCTGGTGGCCGCCAATCGCGACCCCCGCCCGGTGGTCTTCCCCACCGTGCCCGACGACGCCCTCGCGTACCTGCTGTACCTGCTGCGCGGCGTCGACCACACCGGCACCCTCACCGACAACCCGTACCTCGTGTCGGTCGGCCTCGTCGGCCGCGCGCTCGACGACCGCCTGCGGCGCCTGCCCGGCGTCGCCTTCGCCCGCATGGGCGCGCTGACCGACCTGACCTTCGAGCACGCCGACCTGCGCGCCTGGGCCGAGGCGACGCTGCCCCTCGACCCGCGCCCGTCCGCCGAGGTGGCCCGATGAGCCAAATGAGCTTCGAGCGCCCCAAGGTCGACGGCGCCTTCGCCGCCCTGCGCGCCGACCTGATCCACGACGACGGCCCCCGCATCAGCACGATGCGCAACTACCGCTTCGCCATCCTGCAGTACGACCCCCGCGAGGAGTTCGCCCTGCGCGCCCACGCCCACCGCCTGGTCGCCGATCTGCAGTCCCACGGCTGGGTCACCCTGACCGTCTCGCTGCACCGCCTGATGCTCGACCGCCTGCGCGCCCTGGGCGACGATCAGCTGGCCCGCATCGCCGCCATGGAGCGCAGCCTGGCCGACCGTGGCCACCCCCGCGCCCTCAACTATCTGGCCGGCAAGGTGGTCCGCCTGCTCGAGGGACCCGAGGGCATCGCCGCCGACTGCGCCCGCATCGTCACCGACTTCGTCGAGGCCCACCCGGATCAGGCCGACCGCACCCTCGTGCTGGTCGGCCGCGCGGGCGCCCTGTACCCCTTCCTGCGCACCTCGGCCCTGCTGAAGCACCTCGACGGCCGCACCCGCAACGTGCCGGTCGTCCTGCTGTACCCGGGCGAGCGCAAGCACGAGGCGGGCCTCTCGTTCATGGGCGTCCTGGACCCCGATCGCGACTACCGCCCCCGCATCTATTCGTGAGGCGCCGATGCACCTGATCCGCGACCTGTTCGCCTCGGACGTCACCCGCGACATCCCGCCGGTGGTCTACTTCCACGAGCAGCAGCCCGAGAAGCTGCAGATGGAGGTCGCCGAGTACATCATCACCGGCGGCTGGAACCCGTCGCATCCGAACCACAAGCGCGTCTCGGACGGCATCCACGAGAGCTACGTCCGCCTGCTGACCCACATCGCCGCCGAGCTGGAGAAGCCCCGCGGGCTCGAGCTGCTGCCCGCCGCGTGGATCTCGGGCTTCTACGGCTCGGGCAAGTCGTCCTTCGCCAAGCTGCTGGGCCTGGCCCTGGACAACCGCCTGCTGCCCGACGGCACGCCCCTGGTCGAGGCCCTGCTGCGCCGCGACACCTCGCAGCGCGCCCCCGAGCTGCGCGCCGCCTGGGAGCGCCTGCGCAGCCGCGTCGAGCCCATCGCGGTCGTCTTCGACATCGGCGGCGTCGCCCGCGACGGCGAGCAGATCCACGCCGCCATCGTCCGCCAGGTGCAGCGCCGCCTGGGCTATTGCCCCGAGCCCCACGTCGCCGACTTCGAGCTGAAGATCGAGCACGCCGGCGACGGGCAGCGCTTCGCCGAGCTGGCCGCCGAGGTGCTGGGGCGCCCCTGGGCCGAGGTGAAGGACGATCCCATGGCCGAGGAGGACTTCTCCCTGGTCATGAGCCACCTGTACCCCGACCGCTACACGGATCCCATGGCCTGGTTCGCCAGCCGCGCGGGCACCGACGCGGGGCAGGGGGCGTCGGCCGGCGAGGCGGCCGTCCAGATGCGCGACATGCTCACCTTCCGCGCGCCCGACGCCACGCTCTTCGTCGTCGTCGACGAGGTGTCGCAGTACATCCACCAGGACAACGGCCGCATGCTGGCCCTGCAGTCGTTCGTCTCGGAGCTGCAGAGCCGCCTGAAGGGCCGCGCCTGGCTGCTGGTGACCGGCCAGGAGAAGCTGGACGAGGCCGGCGACCGCGTCGTCCTGGGCAAGATGAAGGATCGCTTCCCACCGCGCTTCCGGGTGCACCTGGGCCAGACCAACATCCGCGACGTCGTGCACAAGCGCCTGCTGCAGAAGACGCCGGCCGCCGACCGCGCCCTGCGCGCCCTGTTCGAGAAGCACGGGCCCGAGCTGCGCCTCTACGGCTACGAGACCCAGCACCTGACCGAGGACGACTTCGTCGAGGTGTACCCGATGTTCCCCGGGCACCTCGACCTGATCCTCCAGATCACCTCGGCCCTGCGCGTGCGCTCCAGCCGCACCCAGGGCGACGACCAGGCCATCCGCGGCCTGATGCAGCTTCTGGGCGAGCTGTTCCGCGCCCGCCGTCTGGCCGAGCGCGAGATCGGCGCGCTGGTGACGCTCGACGAGGTGTACGAGGTGCAGCACACCGCCCTCGACAGCGAGGTGCAGGCCAGCATGGCCCGCGTGCTCAGCCGCTGCACCGCCGACGGGGAGTCACCGCTGCTGGTGCGCGCCGCCAAGGCCGTGGCCCTGCTCGAGGTGCTGAGCGAGAGCCAGGCCGTGACGTCGGCCCTCGTCGCGAGCTGCCTCTTCGACCACGTCGCGCGCGGCAACGGCGAGCCCGCCGTGAAGGAGGCGCTCGAGGAGCTGCGCCGCCGCAACCTGCTCAGCTACAGCGTGAAGCAGGGCTATCGCGTCCAGTCCTCGGCCGCCGAGGAGTGGGAGCGCGAGCGCCGCGAGATCACCCTACCGCGCGAGAAGCTGTCCCGCGCCGTGCGCGAGCTGCTGGTGAAGCTGGTCCAGAAGCCCAACCACCCCAAGCTGCAGGGCCGCGCGTTTCCCTACGCCGCCTTCTACTCGGACGGCCGCGCCGCGGTGGACGAGCGCCTGGTCGATCCCCGCACCCGCGCCACCTTCACCGTCGACTTCCGCTTCGCCACCAAGGCCGATCACACCGGCGAGGGCGCGCGCGCCGCGTGGATCAAGCGCAGCGACGAGACGCACCTGCGCGACCGCCTGCTGTGGGTGTGTGGTGATCTCGACCAGGTCGAGCACTTCGCTCGCGAGCGCGAACGCTCCCTGGGCATGGTGGCCAAGTACGCCCCCCGGCGCGCGTCCCTCCCGCCGGCCCGCCGCGACCTGCTGACGCAGGAGTCGGATCAGGCGGAGCGCCTCGAGAAGGACCTGCTCGAAGCCATCGAGGCCGCCTGGTTGGGCGGCACCATGTACTTCCGCGGCCGCGCCATCGACCCCCGCGACCACGGCCAGGCCTTCGCCACCGCCCTCGAGGCGGCCGGCGTGCGCCACCTGCCCGACCTGTACCCCCACTTCACCGCCCTGCAGGTGGATCCGAGCGAGCTGGCCCAGCTGCTTCAAATCGAGCTGAGCGGCGTCGGCGCCAAGTTCACCGAGCACGCCCTCGCCCTGTTCGAGATCGAAGGCAACCGCTACGTCGCCACCTGCCAGGGCGTCGTGCCCAGCCGCATCCTGGATCACATCGCCGCCGAGCGCGGCGTCAGCGGCAGCCTGCTGCTGAAGACCTTCGAGGGGCCGCCCTACGGCTATCCGGTCAACGTGGTGCAGGCCTGCCTCGCCGGCCTGCTGCGCGGCTCGAAGATCCGCATCGAGCCCGAGGGCGGGCCGCCGATCACGGCGCCCCGCGACATCGGCGTGCAGGACGTCTTCACCAAGCTGAACGCGTTCCGCAAGGCCACGTTCCTACCCGACGAGCAGCCGCGCGATCCCCGCATGCTGGCCCGCATCTGCCGCTTCTTCGAGGATCACCTCGACCGGCGGCTGGATCGTGAGGAGCAGGCCATCGCCGACGCGGTGCAGCAGGTGTTTCCCGAGCTGGCCGCGCGCCAGCGCAACGTGCTGAGGCGCCTCGATCAGGTGCTGGACAACATCGTGGCTGCGCCGACCAAGCTGCGCGACCTGCACGAGGTGCTCGAAGCCTGCCTGCGCCGGGTCCGCGAGACGGCGCCCACCGTGCGCGCGGTGGGCAAGCACCTCGACGCGCTGATCGACGGCGTCAACGCGCTGAAGATCTACGACGCCGAGCTGACCGAGGACGCCCTGGTCGCGGTGAAGCGCGCCCAGGAGGTGTCGCGCGTCGTCGCCGCCCAGCTGCGCGACGAGCCCACGCTGGACGCCCCGGTGCAGGCAGCCATCGAGGCGCTGGCCGAGCTGCTCGAGGGCGACCGCCCGTGGCAGGCCCTGGCCGAGCTGGAGGCGCCGCGCGACGCTGTGCTGGCCGCCTACGACGAGCGCCGCCAGCACCTGCTCGAGTGGCAGGAGCAGCAGGCCGAGGCCGCCCGCGCCGGCGTCCGCCAGCGCGACGGCTTCGAGACGCTGTCTGGCGACGAGTCGCACCACGTGCTGCGCCCCATCACGGAGGCGCTGACCGACACGACGCCGACCATCTGGCAGCCGCCCCTGAGCGCGCTGCGCCACGACTTCGCCCGCAAGCTGGCCGAGGCCGAGCGGACGGCCAACGAGCGCCTGGACGACATCCTCGAGAAGCGTGACCGGCGCCGCGTGCACCGCGTCCCGCTGAGGCCCCTGCGCAACCGCGAGTTGAACGGACCGGAGGATCTCGAGGCGCTGCTGGCCGAGCTGCGCGAGCAGCTTCGGCCGCTGCTGGAGAAGGGCGGCCGGGTGCGTCTGCTGTGAGCGGTGCGAGGGACGCATCGATGAGCACCGCGGTGGGGCTGGGCGCAGCGCTCGGTCCGAAGACGGGCCCGTGCCTGTGCCCGAACGGGGTCGGGAGGCGGCGGCACGGGGATCGCGACGGACGGCGCGAGCGTTCGGGCGCGAGCGCGTGGGCGTGGTGCCTGAGTGGACGACCCGCGAGCAGGGCATCGATGAGCACCGCGGTGGGGTTGGGCGCAGCGCTCGGTCCGAAAACGTGCCCGTGCCCGTGCCCGTGCCCGTGCCCGAACGGGGTCGGGAGGCGGCGGCTCGGCGATCGCGACGGACGGCGCGAGCGTTCGGGCGCGCGCGCGTGGGCGCGCTGCCTGCGTGGACGACCCAGGGACGCGGGCGGCCTTCGTGGACCTGCGCGCTGGGCTGGCGGCCCACGTGGGCGCGGGATTTCGGGCACGGGCACGGGCACGGGCACGGGCACGTTGGCCTGGTGGCCCAGTGGACCTGGGTGGGCCGGCAGCCGCTCGCGACCCGATGCACGATGGGAGGTCGCATGTCGATGAGCACCGCGGCGCGGCGCGCCCTGTCGAAGACCATCCGCGGCCAGCGCGACACGCTGATCGCGCGCCTGGACGACGCCCTCGAGGCCACCTATCGCTTGGGCCTGGCCGCCGCCGAGGCTGGGCTGGACGAGGCGCGGGCGGCGCGGCGCGGGCGCGTCGAGGACTGGCTGCGCGAGCAGGCCGCCGCGCTGGCCGACCTGAAGCCGGCGGCGGCGCGCGCGCAGGCCCGCGCCGACCTGGTGAAGCAGGCGGCCTACACGCTGCTGAACCGCCTGGTGTTCCTGCGCCTGCTCGAGGCCAACGGGCTGCGGCGCACGCCGCTGGTGACGGGCGGGTGGGGCAGCCAGGGCTACGCCGACTTCCGCGCGCTCGCGCCGGAGCTGGTGCGCGGCGACGACGCCGAGGGCTACGCCTGGCTGCTGCAGCTGGCCTTCGAGGATCTGGCCGGCGAGCTGCCTGGCCTGTTCGGCCGCCGCCTGTCCGACCTGGTGCCCGTGCCCACCGCCACCTTGCGCGCGGTGATCGAGGCGCTGGACGACGACGCGCTGGCCGGCTGCTGGACCGATCCCCTGACGCTGGGCTGGATCTACCAGTACTGGAACGATCCCGAGCGCGAGGCCCTGGACGCCAAGCTGAACGCGGGCGGCAAGGTCGAGCCCCACGAGATCGCCAGCAAGACCCAGATGTTCACCGAGCGCTACATGGTGGACTGGCTGCTGCAGAACAGCCTGGGGCCGATGTGGCTGGCCATCTGCCGCAAGCACGGCTGGACGCCCGACGTCGAGGCGAAGGGGCCCGACGGGAAGAGTGTGCTCGACCGCCTCGAGGCGCGCCGCGAAGCGTGGCGCCGGCGGCGGGCGGCGGGCGAGGTGGCGGCGACGGCGATGATGCCGCTGCACGACGATCTGGAGCGACGCTGGGCCGACTACCTGACGCAGACCATCCCCGCCGACGCCGTCGAGCACGCGCCCGAGAGCGTGCGCGATCTGCGCCTGCTCGACCCCGCCGTGGGCTCGGGCCACTTCCTGGTGGTGGCCTTCGACTTGCTGGTGGCCCTGCACCACGAAGAGGCCCGCCACCGTGGCGCGGTGGGCCAGCCCGAGTGGACCGACGCGGCCATCGTCGAGCGCATCGTCGGCCACACGCTGCACGGCGTCGACCTCGACCCCCGCGCGGTGCAGATCACCGCCGCCGGCCTGTGGCTGCGCGCCCGGCTGGCCGCGCCCGACGCCCGCCCGCCGCGCCTGAACCTGGTGGCCTCGACGCTGCGGCTGGCCGGCCTGCCCGACGATGACCCGGCGCTGGTCGAGCTGCGCGACGCGGTGCACCGCGTGGCGAGGGTGCCGGTGGCGCTGGTGGACACCATCGTCGGCGCGCTGAAGGGCGCCGACCACCTGGGCAGCCTGCTGAAGGTGGACGAGGCGGTCGACGCGGCCATCCGCGCCTACGAGGAGGAAGGCTGGTTCCCATGGCGCGAGGGCGCCGCGTCGCAGGTCGAGCTGCGCTTCGACCGCCAGAAGGCCCGCCACGACCTGGTGGCCGAGCTGGAGCGTTTCCTGGCCCAGACCACGCGCAGCGACGACCTGGGCCTGCGCATCCGCGGCGAGCAGCTGACCGCGGGCGTGCGCTTCCTGCGGATGATGCGCGAGGGGCAGTACGACCTGGTGGTGGCCAACCCGCCCTATCAGGGCACGTCGAAGATGGCCGACGCCACGTACGTGGCCGATCACTACCGGCTGGGCAAGGCCGATCTGTACGCCGCCTTCCTGCTGCGCGGCTTGGAGCTGGTGCGGCCGCACGGCGTGTCGGCGATGCTGACCATGCGCAACTGGATGTTCATCAAGCAGTACGCGGGGCTGCGGGAGCGTCTGCTGGAGCGATACGATCTGCGGGCGCTGGGAGACTTCGCGATCGGAGCGTTCGACGAGGTGCCCAACGACATCTTGAGCGTCGTGGTGAGCGCCTTCGCGCGGCGCCGCCCGGGCACCGCCGAGGCGGTTGCGCTGCAGCCGACGCCGCCCGACGACCGCTCCTACGACCGGGAACGCACCCCCCGCAAGCGGGCGGCGACGCGCGCCCAGGTGGGCCGCCACACCTTCGAGCCGGCGGCCCTGCGTGTCGTGCCGGAGTGGCCGCTGGTGTATTGGTGGGGGGAGGATGTCCTTGGCAGATACGCCGCCCATCCCCAACTCGGGGACGTAGCTCCGGTTCGTATTGGACTCGCGACTGGTGACAACGCCAGGTTCCTTCGGCGCCCGTCGGAGTTGGCGTGGCTCGGAGCGACCCCAGGAAGGACCGACGCCTGGGTGCCGTACATCAAGGGCGCGGGGGACACCGAGTGGTACGAACCAATGTCCTGGGTGCTGAACTGGGCGAAGAACGGCCTTGAGGACAAGCTTCGGCACGAGGCGATCGATGGCATACACTCTCGAAGCGTGCGAAGCGAGTCGATGTACTTCCGCCTTGGCGTCGCCTTCTCCTCAACGGGAGCCAGCCTCCGAGCACGGCTTCACCGCTATGAGAGCGCGTTCGACGTAAAGGGCCAGTCGGTCTTTTACGATGATCGCCATGCGGTCGTGTGCTTGATGAACTCCGCAATGGGTCGGAGCATTCTGGAGGATCTCAATCCAACCGTGAGTTTCCAGGCCGGGGACGGCGCACGTCTGCCCTTTTGGGAGGTTGACGGCTCATCATCGGTCTGCGGGCTGCTGGGAACCGCATTCACCACCCACGAGTCCCACCGCGAACCCTCCGTCGAGTTCCTCCGCCCGGGCCCGTCCCCCTGGGAACACGCCCAGGAATGGGCCCAGACCGCCGTCGACCGCCCCGAGGGCGCGCCGCTGCCGCCCTACACACCCGTCCTCACCCCCGAGCCGCCGACCGACCACCTGAGCTACGCGCTCGGCGTCGCGCTGGGCCGCTTCGGCGGCGGCGAGGGCCGCGGCGGCGAGGGTATCCTCGATCCGTGCCCGGTGGCCGAGGGCGGCGACGACCTGGGGCACGCGCTGCCCAACGGGCTGTTGTTCCTCGACACGACGCTCGACGACGCCGACCGGCGCGACGGGCTGGGCCACCCGGCGGCGCAGCCGCTGCACGACGCGTGGGCCGCGCACGGGGGGGCCATCGCGCCCAAGAAGGGGTTGCGCGCCTGGCTGGCGCACGACTTCTTCAAGGACGTCCACCGGACGATGTACGAGAACCGGCCCATCCACTGGCCGCTGTCGTCGGCCGGCCGCAGCTTCGTCGCGTGGGTGAACATCCACCGCTTCACGCGCCAGACGCTGCGCCACCTGCTGGTGGATCACCTGCTGCCCACGCGCACCCGCCTCGAGGGCGAGCTGGCCGATCTGCGCGCCGCGCGCGACGGCGCCGACGCCGCCGCGGCCCGCGCCGCCGAGCGCCGGTTCGAACAGACGGTGAAGGCGCGCGACGAGCTGGCGCAGTTCATCGCCGACGTCGAGCAATGCGCCGACCGCGGCCCGCTGCCGCCCGACGCCAGGTGCCCCGCGCGCGAGCAGGACGCGCCCTACGATCCCGACCTGGACGACGGCGTGATGATAAACAGCGCCGCGCTGTGGCCGCTGCTGCAGCCGCAGTGGAAGGATCCGAAGAAGTGGTGGGTCGAGCTGGCCACCGCCAAGGGCCGCAAGGACTACGACTGGTCGCACCTGGCGATGCGCTACTGGCCCACGCGCGTCGACCAGAAGTGCCGGAAGGATCCCTCCTACGGCGTCGCGCACGGCTGCTTCTGGCGCTACCACCCCGACCGCGCCTGGGCCTGGGAGCTGCGCCTGCAGGACGAGATCGCCCCCGACTTCCGCATCGAAGAGCCCCCGTACCGCCCCGGCGGCCACGACGCTCGGCCCCCCGACGCCGGCGACGCCCCCCACCGCGACGCCTGGCTGCGCGACCACCCGGCAGAGGCGCTGGCCGCCGTCGAGAAGGAGGCCCTGCGCCGCATCGGCCGCGGGCAGGACAAGGCCCCCATCGCCGACCTGCACCTGCTCGAGACCGGCCTGTGGACCCACCACGCCGCCGACTGCTACGCCCTCGAGCTGCGCATCATCGAGAAGCAGGGCGACGACTTCCACCTGCGCGCCCCCGACGAGCCCGCCGCCCGCGCCGCCCACGAAGCCGTCCACCCCGACGACACCGCCCGCCGCCACGCCCTGCTGGGCACCGCCCACCAGACGACCATGTTCACGCCGCCCCCCGTCGGCGATGATGGCGCGGCCTGACCAGCGAAGGAGGCGCGCGCGGTGCGGATCGAGAGGCTGCGGATCGACAACTTCCGGGTGTTCCGCCACGTAGACATCGCCGATCTGCCGCCGCTGGCCTTCTTCGTGGGGGCCAACGGCAGCGGCAAGACGACACTGTTCGAGGTGTTCGGCTTCCTGCGCGACGCGCTGCAGAACAACCTGAGCGCCGCGGTGGCGAAGCGCGGCGGGTTCAAAGAGCTGCGCAGCCGCGGGTGTGATGGGCCCATCGTCGTCGAGGTGAAGTTCCGCGAGCACGACGACGGCCCCTTGGTGACCTACCAGCTCCAGGTGGGCGAGCGCGACGGCCGCGTGGTGGCCGAGCGCGAGCTGCTGAAGTACCGGCGCGGGCAGCACGGCAAGCCCTGGCACTTCCTCGACTTTCGCCACGGCGAGGGCACGGCGGTCACCAACGAGGCCGACTACGACGTGCCGGACGCCGAGATGGAGCGCGAGCCGCAGCGGCTGAACGCGCCGGACATCCTGGCCATCAAGGGGCTGGGGCAGTTCGAGAAGTTCCGCGTGGTGTCCAGCCTGCGCCGGCTGATCGAGAGCTGGCACCTGTCGGACTTCCACATCCAGGCGGCGCGGCCCAGCCAAGAGACGGGCTACGCCGAGCACCTGTCGCCGGCGGGCGAGAACCTGCCGCTGGTGACGCAGTACCTGTACGAACACCATCCCGCGGTGTTCGAGCGCGTGCTGGCGCGCATGAAGGCGCGGGTGCCCGGCGTCGCGGACGTACAGGCCGCGCAGACCGTGGACGGGCGGCTGGTGCTGCGCTTCCAGGATGGGTCGTTCCGGGATCCCTTCATCGCGCGCTACGTGTCCGACGGCACCATCAAGATGTTCGCTTACCTGGTGCTGCTGCACGATCCGTCGCCGCACCCGCTGCTGTGCATCGAAGAGCCCGAGAACCAGCTCTACCCGACGCTGCTGGGCGAGCTGGTCGAGGAGTTCCGCGACTACGCCCGCCGAGGCGGGCAGGTGATGGCCAGCACGCACTCGCCCGAGGTGCTCGACGCCGCCGACGTGAGCGAGGTGTATTGGCTCGAAAAGCGACGGGGCTTCACCACCGTGCACCGGGCGGCCGACGACGCGCAGGTGCGCGCCCTGCTGGCCGAGGGCGACACGCTGGGCGCGCTGTGGCGGCAGGGGTTGCTGGGGAGCGCCAACCCGTGACGCTGGTGTTCCTGCTCGAGGAGCCTTCCATGAAGCTGTTCCTCGAAGGTCTGCTGCCGCGGCTGCTGCCGGCGGGCGTGGGCTTCAAGCTGATCCCTCATCAAGGGAAGCAGGATCTCGAGAAGTCCATCCCCCGCAAGCTGCGCGGCTGGCAGGATCCCGCGGCACGCTTCATCGTGGTGCGCGATCAGGACAGCGGCGACTGCCGCACGATCAAGGCCCGGCTGCGCGCGCTGTGCGCCGAGGGTGGACATCCCGAGACCCTGGTCCGCATCGTCTGTCGAGCGCTCGAGGCCTGGTACCTGGCCGATCTCGCGGCCGTCGACGCGGCCTTCGGCACGCGCCACGCGACGAAGCAGGACAAGAAGAAGTACCGGACGCCCGATGTGCTGGGTACACCGAGCGCCGAGATGGTCCGGTTGGTGCCCAGCTTCGGCAAGCTGAACGGCGCGCGCGAGATGGGCCCGCGCGTGCGCCTGGACAACGACCGGTCGCGCAGCTTCACGGTCTTCGTCGAGGGCGTGCGGCGCGTGGTGGCGGAGGGGGCGCGGGGGCATGGGTGAGGGCATGGGTGACGACCGGCCGGTTTCGGCCGCCTTGAGCGAAGACGTCGCCACCTACGTGCGGCGGCACACGGTGGCCGTGTGGCTGGACGTGCACGGCCACTTCGACGGTTTCGTCGACCGCCTGGCGACGACCAGCGCGCAGGACGGCGCGGGCTACGCGGTGCGGGCGTACCGGGGCAGCTTCCTCGAGCTGATGCTGGGTCTCGACGGCGTCGCCGACGACGCGGGCGAGAGCCGGTTGCTGGTGCACCTGCCGGGGTTCACCGAAGAGACGGTGAAGGCGACGCCCCTGTACGAGCTGTACCTGGCGGGGGCGCGGTATCGGAAGGGGCTGGCCAAGGCGGTGACCGACGCGGCCGCGGGGCGCGTGCGGCCCGAGGTGTTGACGCGGTTCCTCGAGACGGAGGGGTTGACGCTCGACATGGCCGACGCGTGGCTGGCCGAGCAGCTCGCGGGGCCGGGCACCGGGTTGGCGGCGCAGCTTCAGCCGATGGCGTTGGGGGCGCTGGTGGACGACCTGCGCGGAGCGCCAGGGGCCAGCGGCTATGTATCGGGACGGCTGACGGGCGGAGGGGGCACCGACGCCGACGCAGTGTGGGAGGTGCTGGCGGCGCGGTGCGGCGTGCCCGACGCCTGGCGGGCGCAGGTGCTGATGGGCCGGTGGCCCGCGGCCCCCGCCGACGTGGCGTTCGCGGTCACGAGCTGGGCGCTGGCGGTGGAGTTCGTGACGGATCTCGAGGGATCGCCCCGGACGCCGGCATTGGCGCCGGTGCAGGCGCTGCCCGAGGCCGTGCGGAAGGCGTGCTGCGCGCTGGCGGTCGATCTTCGGACGCGCGACGCCGCGTACTACACGCGCACGGCCGACGAGACCGAAGACTGGCTGGAGGCCGACCGGCGGGCGGCGACCGCCGAGACGCTGGGGCGCATCGACACGTTCCGATTCGAGGAGCGGCGGCTGTACGAGGCCGCGCTGGGTGCGCTGGGGGCCGGGCGCTGGGCCGAGGCTGCGGCGTGGGCGGCGGCGCGGCTGGACGGCAAGTCGGTGTGGGTGCGCGACGAGCGCCGCGACGCGTGGACGCTGGTGCGCGCGGCGGCCGCGCTGGGCGACGCCGTCGCGCGGGCGGGCGCGGGGTTCGGCCCGGTGCAGAGCCTGGCCGAGGCGGTGGACGCGTACGTCGAGCGGGGGGCCGAGGTCGATCGGGCGCATCGCGAGCTGGAGCAGCGGCGCGAGGCGCTGCTGTTTCCGCAGCTGCCCGACTACGAGGCGCTGCGCGCGTGCCTGGACGGGCTGCGGGAGCGTTGGCGGGAGTGGGCCGACGGTTGGGCGCGGGACTTCAACGTGGCCTGCCGGTCGTGGGGCTTCCTGCCCGACGCTTCGCTGCAGCAGCGGACGCTGTTCGACGAGGTCGTGCGGCCGCTGACGCGCGAGGGCGCGAAGACCGCCTACTTCATGGTGGACGCGCTGCGCTTCGAGATGGGGCAGGCGCTGGCCCGCGGCCTCGAGGGGCCGGGGCGGCACGTCCGGGTGAGCGCGCGGCTGGCCGAGCTGCCGACGGTGACCGAGGTGGGCATGAACGCCCTGGCGCCCGTGGCGGTGGAGGGGGCGCTGACCCCGGTGATCGGCGCCAAGGGGAAAGGGTTCACGGGGCTGCGCACCGGTGAGTTCCAGGTGACGCGCCCCGATGACCGGCGGAAGGCGATGCACGGGCGCGTGGGGGGCGACAAATGCCCGCTGCTGGACCTGGACACGCTGACGCGCACCGACAAGGCGACGCTGAAGAAGCAGGTGGCGTCGGCGACGCTGGTGGTGGTGCACAGCCGCGAGATCGACGAGGGCGGCCACTCGATCGGCGCGGGGGCCTTCGAGGCCATGCTGCGCAAGCTGCGCGGGGCCTGGCAGCTGTTGTGGGGCGCGGGGGTCCGGCGGTTCGTGATTACGGCCGACCACGGCTTCCTGCTGCTGGACGGTGGCAGCCACCCGGTGCACGCGCACGGGCGGCGCGTCGATCCCAAGCAGCGGTACGTGCTGAGCGAGGTGGGCGTCGATCACGCCGGCGAGGTGCGGGTGGCGCTGACCGACTTGCGGTACGCGGGGGTCGATGGGATGCACCTGATGTGTCCCGAGACGACCGCGCTGTTCGAGGCGGCCGGTGGGCCCAAGAACTTCGTGCACGGCGGCAACAGCCTGCAGGAGCGATTGGTGCCGGTGGTGGTGGTCGAGCATCGGCAGAAGGCGGGCGGTGATACGCAGGCGTACCGGGTGCGGGCGCGGAAGGCGCCGGGCACGACGACGCTGCACGCGCTGACGGTGCGCCTGGAGCGGGTGGATCAGGTGGCGCTGAACTTCGCGCGCGCCGCCGAGGTGGAGCTGGCCCTGGGGGTCGACGCGCCGGACGTGGCGGTCGAGGTGTGCCACGTGCGGGGCGCGACGCTGCGGGACGGCGTCGTGCGGGCGCCGGTCGAGCAGGACGTCGAGGTGCAGTTCCGGCTGACGGGCCCGAGCCTGCACCGGGTGAGCGTCACGGTCTATCACCCCGGCACCGGCGAGGTGCAGGCGGCGACCACCGAGGCGCGCTTCGACGTCAGCGCGCCGCCGCGCCGGGAAGGGCAGGTGAGCTTGTCGCGGCCCCCGCCCGAGGAGGCGTGGCTGCCCGCGCTGCCCGAGGCGGTGCGGGCGCTGTTCCGCCACCTGGATCAGCACGGCGCGGTGACCGAGGCGGAGGCGATGGCCATGCTGGGCGGCGCGAGCAAGCTGCGCCGGTTCTCGCGGCACTTCGACGCCTACGCCGAGAAGGTACCCTTCGAGGTGCGCATCGACGTGGTCGCCGGCATGAAGCGGTACGTGAAGGTGAACCTGGGAGGGACGCAGTGAGCACGCTGAGCGATCGCGACGTCGAGCACATCTTCGAGAAGCTGCGGCAGGGCGTGGTGCCCGAGCGGGGGCTCGAGGCGTTCGCGCACGGCATCGACCGCCAGCGGAACGAGATCGGGCGGCAGCTCGACCTGGTGCGGCGCGGCGAGGGGGGGTTCAAGTTCCTGCGGGGCGGGTACGGTTGCGGCAAGACGTTCATGGCGCGGCTGGCGGTGCTCGAGGCCCAGGCGCGCGGGTTCGCGACCAGCTTCGTGGTGGTGTCGGATAACGACCTGAAGTTCCATCGCTTCGACGATGTGTACGGCAAGGTGGTGCGCGAGCTGGGCACCAGCGCGTGCCCGCGGGGCGCGTTGGGCGACGTGCTGGATCGGTGGATCGGGCAGGTGGAGGAGACGCTGGAGGCCACCGGGGCCGATCCCGACGCCGATGACTTCGACGACCGGGTGCGGGCGCGGCTGCGCGATGACCTGGCGGCGATGAGCGGGGGGAAGGCGCCGCCGGACTTCGTGCGGGTGGTGCAGACCATCTTCGACCTGAAGCAGCAGGGCGACATCGCCGAGGCGGGCGCGCTGCTGTCGTGGCTGGCGGGCAGCCCCAACGTGAGCGCGGCGGCCAAGAAGGCGGCCGGCGTCAAGGGCGACATCGGCAGCCGGGACGCGCTGGACTACCTGCGCGGCGTGCTCGAGATCGTGAAGGCGGCGGGGTACGCGGGTCTGGTGGTGGTGATCGACGAGGCCGAGACGATCATCCGGATGCGCAAGGACACGCGGCACAAGTCGCTGAACGGCATCCGGCAGATCGTCGACGCGTCGGGCGGCTACCCCGGGCTGCTGTGGCTGTTCACCGGGACGCCCGAGTTCTTCGACTCGCGGGCGGGAGTCGCCGGCCTGGCGCCGTTGCACGACCGGGTGCAGTTCATGGCGCAGGGCGGCGTGGCCAGCCTGCGGCAGCCGCAGCTCGAGCTGCGCCCCTTCGACCGCGAGCGGCTGCGGACGGTGGCGATGAAGCTGCGCGACCTGTACCCGGCCGATGACCCAGCCGACCTGCAGGGGCGGGTGAGCCCGGCGTTCGTGGAGCGGCTGGTCGACGAGGTGACCAAGGGCTTCCGGGGTGACGTGGGCGTGGTGCCACGGCAGTTCCTGCGACAGTTCGTCGACCAGCTCGACAAGGTGAACGACTTCGAGGACTACGATCCGATGACCGCCTACGGCTTCGAGCCGCCCGGTGATCTGAAGCCCGAGGAGCAGCACGCGATGGCGGGCACGTCGTTCGAGGTCGACGGCGGCGACGAGCTGGTGCCCGAAGAGACGGTCTGGTAGCCGCATGGCGTCGGTCTTCGGACGGTTCGCGCCACGCTTGCAGCAGGCGATCGTCGCGCGCCTGGGCTGGTCCAGCCTGCGGCCGGTGCAGGAGTTGGCGGGCGAGGCGCTTCTCGACGGCAAGAACGCGGTGGTGTTGGCGCCCACCGCCGGGGGCAAGACCGAGGCGTCGATGTTCCCCGCGCTGTCGGAGCTGCTGGATCGGCCGGCGGACGGGGTGGGCGTGCTGTACGTCGCGCCGATCAAGGCGCTGCTGAACAACCAGGCGGCCCGGCTGGGGCTGTACACCGAGATGGTGGGCCTGGATCGGTTCGTGTGGCACGGCGACACCGGCAGCCACGCGCGCAAAGCGTTCCTGCGGGCGCCCATCGAGCTGCTGATGACGACGCCCGAGTCGCTCGAGGTGATGCTGGTGTCGCCCAAGGTGGATTGCAGGCGGCTGTTCGGCGACCTGCGCATGGTGATCGTCGACGAGATCCACGCGCTGGCGGGCACCGATCGCGGGGGGCACCTGATCAGCGTGGTCGAGCGGCTGGCGGCGCTGTCGCGGCACGACGTGCAGCGGGTGGGGTTGAGCGCGACGGTGGGCAATCCCGCGGAGATTCTCCAGTGGATTCAGGGGTCTTCGGCGCGCGATGGGGTCATCGTCGATCCGCCCAAGGCGCCGGCCCGGCGCGAGCTGCTGGTGGTGCATCGCGAGAGCGAGGCCGAGCTGGCGCACGACGCGGCGGCGATGGCGCGGGGACGCAAGAGCCTGTTCTTCTGCCAGACGCGGCGGACGACCGAGTCGGTGGCGGGGCAGATGCGGCGCGCCGGCGTCGAGGTGTTCGTGCACCACAGCGCGGTGTCGAAAGAAGAGCGCGCGCTGGCCGAGCTGCGCTTCCACGAGGGCAGCGACGCCTGCATCGTGTGCACGTCGACGCTCGAGCTGGGCATCGACGTGGGCGACCTGGATCGCGTGCTCCAGGCCGAGGCGCCGGCGACGGTCGGTTCGTTCCTGCAGCGCATGGGGCGCACCGGCCGACGGCCTGGGCAGGCCGCCAACACGACGTTCTTCTGCGGATCGGTGGAAGGGGTGCTGCTGGCGGTGGCGCTGATCGAGCTGGCGCGCCGCGGCTGGGTCGAGGACGTGCGGGTGCCGACGCGCAGCTGGCCAGTGCTGGTGCACCAACTTCTGGCGATGTCGCTGGCCGAGGGTGGCGTGCCGGTCGAGGCCGCCTGGGCGCACCTGCAGCGGGTGCCCGACCTGGCCGGGGTGCATCGCGCCGAGTTCGACCGGCTGATCGCGTGGATGCTGCGGGACGGCGGGTTCCAGCTCTTCGGTGGCCGCCTGCTGCTCGGACCCAAGGCCGAGCGCCGGTTCGGGCGGCGCAACTTCATGGACCTGTACGCGGTGTTCAGCAGTCCGCAGAGCTATGCGGTGATGGCGCCGGGTGAACAGCCTTTGGGCGAGCTGGACCAGTCGTTCGTGGACCGCCTGGTGGAAGGCGTCAGTTGCTTTCTGCTGGGAGGGCGGGCGTGGGCGGTGCTGAGCGTGGACCACGGCGCGCGGCGCATCAAAGTGGAGCCCGCGCCGCGGGGGCGCGAGCCGACCTGGAGCGGCTACCTGCCCCAGTTCCTCGGCTTCGATGTGTGCCAGGAGATTCTGCGGGTGTTGCTGTCGGAGCAGGTGCCGCCGTACCTGCACGCCACCGCGGCCGATGTGCTGGCGGATCACCGCGAGGCGATGTGCGAGGCGCTGGACGACCTGCGCGGCGGCGTCGAGTACGACGACGACGAGTTCCGCTGGTGGACCTACGCCGGCGGCCGCGTGAACAGCACGCTGCGCTACGCGCTGCTGGCGCGGCACCCCGACTGGAAGGTCATCCCCGACAACTTCGTGATCAAGGTGCGCGGCGACGACCTGAGCCGCGTCGCGTACGACGAGGCCCTGGTCGGCTTGCGCGACCTGGAGCTGTGGGAGGACGAGCAGCTCTGGGCCGAGGTCATGGAGGGGTTGCCCAATTACCGGCTGAGCAAGTTCCAGGGGCTGATGCCCGCCTGGGTGCAGCGCGAGATGCTGGCGGATTACCTGCTCGACATTCCGACCACGTGGCGCTGGCTGTCGGATGGGGCGAGCGAGGCGCGCTTGGACATCGCGGCGGCGGTCGGTCGACTGAGTGAGGACCGCCCCACGGCCGAGCAGACCGTGCAGGAGGATGAGGTCACCGGCGCGCAGCCGACCTTGCCGGTACGCTGGGTCGACACCGATCGGGATCTCGCCGAGGTCTGCGCGACGATCCGCGCGTACCCTGTGGTGGGACTGGATGTGGAGACGACGCTGGCCTCGCGGGTGCTGTGCCTGGTGCAGATCGCGACGGACGACTTCGTGGTGCTGATCGACGCGCTCGGGGTGACGAAGCTGGCACCGCTGGACGAGTTGCTGCGCGATCCGCGGGTGACGAAGGTGATCCACAACGCCAGCTTCGAGCGGTCGGTGCTGGGACGGTACGGGCTGAGCGTCGAGCCGGTGTTCGA
Source organism: bacterium (assembly GCA_030426945.1). Classification (GTDB taxonomy): domain Bacteria; phylum Myxococcota_A; class Bradymonadia; order UBA7976; family UBA1532; genus JACKDN01. The sequence continues at coordinate 15,653 of JAUHXL010000005.1, read as the reverse complement.
CACGCTGCTCGCGTCCCGGCAGATGCGGGGTCGCGAGCCCGAGGGCCACAGCCTGGCGGCCGTCTGTAAACGGGAGCTGGGGCTGGTGATCGACAAGGCCCAGCAGACGAGCGACTGGAGCCGCCGCCCGCTGACCGCGAGCCAGCGCGCGTACGCTGCGCTGGACGCGGAGGTGCTGCTGGGCTTGGCACGGCGGTTGGGGGTGGCGTAGGGTGGGGCGCCGTGAGCGCCGGACTCAAATGGGGTCGATGGCGTAGGTGACCTCGGTGATTGCGATGCCCGTGAGGGTGTCGCTGCGTCCGCCGCTGCGAATCGCTGCAGGCAGGTTGGCGATGTCGTACCGGCCCGCGAAGTCATCACCCGGTTCGCAGGCGTCGACGCCTGCCGGTGAACACGATGCGCCAGGCGGCCACAACGAGGGTGAACCAAAAATGAATGCGCTCACGATGGCGCGTGGTGGAGGCCGATGATGAGTGTCTTCCAGGTCCAAACGTCCGGCCGTCTGGCGTCTGTCGCTCCGTCGGCGGCGAAGGTCACGAAAGGGACCAAGGCGCGGGAGAAGCAGGTCGAAGCGCTACTGGCCCTGAACCTGGACGTGCTGTTGCCTGAGTGGCGGCTCGCAGTTCTCGGTACCAGTTCGGATGGTTGGCGCGGGGCCGACATCGTTGCGGCCGATCCATGCGGTACGCGACACCTCTTCGAAGTGAAATACGGCGCCTCGGTCAGCATGATGGTCGAGCAGGCGATCGCCTACGCTCAGGCAACGACTCGAATGGACGATGACGCATGGTGTCGCTTTAGGGCCCCAGGCGCGCTGAACGTCCAGCGAATGCTGATGGATGCGACGAGACTGTCGGAGATCGGCGAGCAGACGGTAGCGGCCACTCGATCCCGACTGAAGGAAGCATTGGCAAACCTCCCGCCGCCCGACCGTGTTCGCCGTGACGTCCACGTTCATCTCGTAGCGCCCAAGTTTCCGGAAGAAGTGATCAAGCGCGTCGTCGAGTATCGGCATCGGTATGTGCGGGTGAGTTGCTGGACGATCGCGCTGCGTGAAGGCCGGCTGATGGATTTCGGGCCAGCCTCGTCCGCGTTTCGTATGGGGTCAAAAAGGTCTTACGAACCGGCGCCCTACCGAGCATTGCCGGTCTTGGCCGAGTTGGCGGTGCGGCACGGGAGTTGGCTCGGCAGGGAGTTCGGGTACCCGCACGTCCAAAACCCTCTCGGGTTGACCCGACACAAGGTGTACGTCACGAAGAACGGGGGGGTCGTCGTCGACTTTCACAGCCGGACGGGTTTGCTGACGGCGATGGACTGGTTCTCGGACACTGCACCCGAGGTGGAACAGAAGAAGGACGCACTGCTGCGGTGGCTATCGGCCCTGGGCGTTGCAAGGACGCAGCACATGAAGGGCCGCTCGGCTGAGGTGGTCGTAGACGGACATCGGACGCGATGCCGCCTCAGTTCGTCAGGACAGTGCGTCACCGTCTCCATGCTGAACGACGCGCCGATCGAGGCTCAGGCGGATTGGCTCGCCGCGGTGATCAAGGCAAAGTCGCCGAATCCAGATTAGTACGGTCAACGGCTTGTGACTCCTGTCCGACGGACTGCGCGGCCCGGTAGCCAAGGCGCGGCTCACAGCGCCGGTCACCCCAGGGCGGTCAAACTCCATCACTGCAGCGGCTTCCTCAGCCGCCGCGTCATCGTCTCGAAGCCCACGCGCTCGTAGAGCGCGGTCGCCTCGTCGTTGAAGGCGTAGACGTTCACCTCGATCCAGGCGGCGCCGTGGTCGCGGGCCCAGGCTTCGCAGGCGGCGCAGAGGGCCTGGGCGACGCCCTGGCGGCGCCAGTCGGGGTGCACGACGAGGTCGTCGATGAGGGCGCGTTTGCGGGGGCGGAAGAGGGGGAAGTCGGGCGGGTCGGTCAGGCGCACGGTGGCGAGGCCGACGCAGGGGTCGGCGTCGGGGTCGCGGCGGTCGGGGCCCGGGTCGGCTTCGGCGACGAGGAGCGTGGTGGTGGGATCGGCGAGGCGGGCTGCGAGCCAGGCGGGCGGGCGCGGATCGCTCTCGATGGACCGCAGCAGCCACGGGGCGCGCTCGACGTGGTACGCGTCGAGGGCGGCGAACAGGGGGCGCAGCTGCGGGTGGTCTTCGAGGCGCGCCGGGCGGATGGTAAAGGCGCGTTGCACCAGGCCTCCGTCGTTTCGGCTCAGAAGGCCTCGCCGATGGTGAAGTAGGGCTGCAGGTCGAGGTCGGGGCCGAGGCCCAGGTCGAAGCGCAGGTTGATGCGCTCGGGCGGGGTGAGGGCGAAGCGCAGGCCGGCGCCGCCGGCGGGCTTGAGGGCGTCGGCCCGCAGGTCGGCGACGGTGTCCTGTACCTGGCCGGCGCCGCCGAAGACGACGCCGCCGAAGCGCCAGAAGAGGGGGCTGCGCAGCTCGACCACGGCGTAGGTGGCGGTCTTGTCCCGGAAGCGGGGCTCGTAGACGCCGCGCAGGGCGCTCTCGCCGCCGAGCGTCGGGATCTCGGTGACGGGCGTGGTGCCGACGCCGGTGGAGAGGAAGGCGCGCAGGGCGAGCACCTGGTCGAGCCACGGCAGGTGCACGAACTGGCGCAGGTCGAGCTCGGCGCGCACGTAGTCGTAGTCGGCCCCGATGTACCGGGTGTTGGCGCCGAGGTCGACGATGTAGAGGGCGCCGCGGCGCGGGGCGAAGGCGTCGTCGCGGGTGTCCCACTCGACGATGCCGCCGACCTCGACGCGCAGGTGATCCTCGGAGCCGGGGATGGTGAGCTTCTCGAGCTCGCCGCCCTCTTCGTAGCGGGTGACGATGAAGTCGTTCACCCCGATCTGCGGGCCGATGAACAGCGGTCCGGTCACGCGGTGCATCGAGCGGGCGCGGACACCGTAGCCCCACGCGGTGTAGACCTCGCGCGCGGACTCGGGGCTGTCGTTGCCGAACCCATAGAAGTCGTTGGGCCAGCGGGTGACGCCGCCCGAGGTGCTGATGCGCCAGTCGTCGTGGTCGAGCGAGAAGACGCTGGACTGGCCGAAGCTGAACTGGTTGCGCAGGGTGTAGAGGCCGCCGATGCGGGCGCTGGACGGGTGGGCGCCCGGCGCGGCGTCGGGCGCGCGGTAGACCCAGACGGCGGCGCCGGCGAAGGCGACGCTGGTCTCGGGCGCGTAGAAGACGAAGGGCAGCAGGCTCAGGTCGTGGCCGGTGCGGGGCGCGACGCGCTCGCAGGTGTCGCTGCCGTCGGGGCACACCGGCCCTTGCGCCCGACCCATGCCGGGCAGGGCCAGCAGGGCGACGCTCGCCGCGAGCGCGCAGCGGCGCTTCACGGAGCGTCGCCGAGGTGCCGGTCGATGGTCCGGCGGAGCGTTCGGATCACGGGGCGCAGGGGAGCTCGAAGTCGACCGGTCCGGACGCCTGCAGACACTCCTCGTTGTCACGGAAGTGCTGGCCGCGCCAGGCTTCGGCGAAGGTGTCGCCGGCCCGGCCGAAGAGGACCGTGTCGGTGGGGCCGCGCCCGACGAGGGCGCTCACGCGGCCGTCGCGCACGAGCGCGCCCTGCCAGGGCGTCCAGTCGAGGAGCGTCTCGGGGAGCGTCAGCGAACGCTCCTGACCGTCCGCGTCGATCAGCCACCAGTCCATCCAGGTGCGGCGATCGGCGTTGCACTCGCCGAGGTCGATCTGCAGGCCGGCGGCGTGGCTGACCAGACGCTCCGCGCCCGCGTCGAGGGTCCAGCGCAGCGCCTTGGGGGTGCCCTTGGCGGCGGCCTCGGGGGTCAAGGGATCGCCCTCGAGCTTCTGCAGGTACCAGGCGCCCTGCGGCGTGGCCGGATCGGGCGCCGCGGGCGGCTGGCCGGCGCGGGGCACCCAGCGCAGCCCGCTGGGGGGCTGGCCGAGGAAGCCGAGGGGCGCGAGGCCCTCACCGTCGCAGCCCTCGAGCGCGCGGGCCAGCGTCACGGTCACCTCGCAGGAGCGGGTGTCGAGCTGCACCAGCGGGCCCAGCTTCGCGGCGCACGGGGCATCGGCGCCGACGCGGTGCACCGTGGTGGCCCCGGCGAGCGGCCCCTCGGGCGCCGGCCCGGCGTAGGCCACCGGCTGGGTGCAGGCCTTCTGGGGTCCCGCGGGCTCGCAGCCCTCGCCCTCGACGGACTGCAGGAACCTCACCTCGGCCACCGCGTAGGTGCCGCCGTGCCAGGTGATCAGCGGCACGGGCGGCGCCGCCTTCACCACCTCGGCCCAGTCGACGGGCGCGGCGGGCGCCGGCGCGGTGGTCGGCTGAGGCATCGGCGCGGGCGCCGACGAGCAGGCCAGGGCCAGCAGGCCGGCGGCGCAGGGCAGGCGACGGACGGACACGGGCATGGGCTTCCTCCGACAGGGGGCGCCAGGGTATCAGGCGGGGCGCCGGAGGGGCAGCACGTCAGCGGCAGTCGCCGCGATCGGCGGCGAAGGCGGCGCAGCTGAAGTCGGGGTTGCCCCAGTCGGCGTTGGTGCCGTCGTCGCAGTTGCCGTCGCCCAGCCAGACGGCCGGGTGGCAGACGTCGGCGCAGTCGCGGACGAAGTCGACCAGGCAGCCCTCGGCGGTGCGGGCGTCGCTGTCGACCGGCGCGTCGGGGCGGGCGGCCGTGGGATCGGGGCAATCGCCGGCGTCCCAGTCGTGGGCGGCGCAGCGGAAGTCGGGGTCGCCCCAGTCCTGCGCCGTCCCGTCGTCACACCAGCCGTCGGCCAGCCACTCCCACGGCCAGCACGCGCCGACGCAGTCGGTCACCTCGCCGGCGGGACAGGCCGGGTCGACGGGCGGGGCGGGGCAGTCGCCGTCGTCGTAGCCCAGCTCGGCGCAGGCGAAGTGCGCCGCGCCCCAGTCGCTGTAGCGGCCGTCCTCGCAGCGGCCGTCCCCCAGCCAGCTGCGGGGCTGGCAGGTGGCGTTGCAGTCGAGGATCTGGTGCGCGTCGCAGGGGCCGGGCGTCGGGGGCTCGCCGCCGAGCATCAACGTCACCCCGGCGCGGCTCATCTCGACGACGGGCACGCGGTGCTTCACCGCCGGATCGAGGCCCGCCTCGGTCTCCAGCTCGCGCAGGAAGTAGGGCGGGAAGGTGCGGAACAGCAGCCGCACCTGCAGCGTGTACTGGCCGGGGGGCAGCGCGGTCAGATCGTAGGTGACCGTCTCGGTGGCGCCGGGCTCGATCAGCCGGTTGTGCACGTCGTTGGCCTGCCAGGGGAAGTCCACCGCCTCGCCGTCGCGCAGCAGGATCTGCCGCCACACCTGAAGCTGCGGATCGGTGCCGGGGGCCAGGGTGTGCTTCTCGAAGTCGTCCCGCAGGTCGCCCCGCGCGTCGAGCGTGCCCGAGGCGAAGCGGAGCGTCCGCTGATCGTCGTGCACCAGCACCTCGAGCCACATCTGCCGCTCGGCGGTCGCGCCCGACGGCAGGCGGTGGCCGGCCAGGTTCTCCACCCGCACGGTCAGCCTGCGGTCGGCGGGCCGGATCTCGACGCCGAGCAGCGCCGCGTCGCGCAGCATGGACGCGGTCAGCTCGCGCATCTCGTCGTAGCCCGGGAACTGGTCGGGGGGCAGCAGCGAGACGTCCACGCCGACGAAGGTGTGGCGATGCACCTCGCGGATCGGCCCATCGACGGCGGCGCGGCCGGTGTAGGCCGGCATGTGGCAGTCCTGGCAGGTCTTGCCGCCGGGGCGCGCGAAGTCGGACTTCGCCCACTCGTCGTAGGTCTCTTCGATGAGCGCGCCCGCGCCGTTGGTGACGTTGTGGCAGGAGCCGCAGAGGTCGCTCGTCGCGTGGAGCGGTGAGTACGCGGACCGATGGGCGTCGGTGTCGACGGGATCCTCGATGGTGGCGCGCATGGTGCCGTCCGGGGTGAACACCATGCGCGCGTTGCGGGGCTCGTTGACCGCGGTGACCGAGTGGCAGACGTCGCAGGTGAGGCCCTGCTGGGCCACCGGGTCGAGGTCGTCGAGCTTCTGGTACCAGGTGCCGTCGGCCGCCTGCAGCACCGGCGTCTGGCCGGTCGCGAGGCCGGCGGGGGTGTGGCACTGCACGCAGAACTGGCCCATCTTGCCCTCGGTCTGGCGCTGGCCGAGGCGGACCATGGCGAGGAAGACGGGATCCTTCACGGCGTAGGCGTGGTTGCTGATCGACCAGTCGCGCACGTGCGTGGGGTGGCAGCTGATGCAGGCGCGCATCGGGTCCTGGAAGCGCAGGGTGCGCTCGTCGCGCGTGGTCAGCAGCTCGGGCACGGGGCCGGGCTCGGCGGGGCCGGCGGGCGGGGGCGCGCCGGCCGCGATCCAGGCGCGCACGAGGTTCAGCCAGCCCGGCGCGAGCACCAACGAGGGGGCCGGCATCGGATCGCCCTCGCCCAGCCCCGGGCCGGCGAGCTTGCGCAGCAGGAAGGAGCGATCGGGGTCACCCGGCCGGACGCGGATCCAGCGGTTCTCGGCGGCGACGGGGTTGGTGGCCGGCTGGTCGACGAGCCCGGCGTAGGCGGCCCCTGCCGTGCTGAGGTCGAGCCCGCCGCTGGCGGCCGCCGCGTCATGGCAGCCGGGCGAGGCGCAGCCGCGCGCCAGCACGTGGGTGTGGACGTTGGCGAAGGTGGGCGCGAGATCCACCGGGCCGTCGGCTGGGGCGGCGGCCGCCGGGGCGGCGGCCGCGGGCGGCGCGGGCGCCGGGGGCGGACCTTCCTCGCAGGCGAGGGTCAGCGCGACGCCGAGCAGGAGCGGGACGGTGGGTGATCGCTGCAAGGGGCCTCCCTGGTCCGGGTGCGGCGCGCGCGCGCGGGCTGCCCGTCGCGCGGTCAGCACGGGCAGCAGCGGTGCAGGCGCTGCACGTCGTTGCCCCAACCATGGTGGGGCGGCGGCGCATCGCGGTCCAGGCCCTCGAGATCGCCGCCGCAGCCGGCGGGATGGCCCCCGCCGCCACCCAGCGCGCGGCCGACGGCGAGCCGGGTGCGTCGGATGCGCGCGATGGGCCTCATGGGCGCCTCCCCGGAGAAGGCGGCGCGGAGTCTTGGAGCCTGTTGCACATTCGGGGCACTTCGCGGTGCACGCCCCCGAATGCCCGGCTCGGCGTTGCGAAAGCAAGGCGATACCGCCGGGTATCGTCATGCTTCCGCGCCTTGATCCGAGCTCTCGGTGACGCACCCCGCTCGACCCCTCCATGCGCAACAGGCTCCTCGCGCGCCGTCGCGGCGAGCGGCAACCGCGGGGGGCGTTCAGCGCAGGCGCAGGCCAGCGGGCAGGGAGTCGCCGAAGACGCGGCGGGTGTCGCCCTCGCTGAGGTCGACCGCGCGCGTGACCATCTCGATCCACGGCGAGGGGGACTTGTCGGCGGTGAGGCGGTCGGCGACGCGGCGGCGGCGCTCGGCGGGCAGGTCACGGGCGGCATCGCCGGTGACGCGGGCGATGCACGCGGCGGCGAAGGCGGCGCCGTCGGCCTGCGACCAGTCGAGGGGCAGCAGCAGCTCGAGCCAGGCGTCGGCGACGTCGGGTGGCACCACGTCGGCGGCGGTGCCGTGGAAGGGCTGGCGCGCGCCGAGACGGCCCAGGGGCCACCACGAGTTGATCTTCTTGAAGTGCGTCTGAAGCCAGGCGCCGGCCTTCTGCTTGGCGTCGGCGGGCAGGCGCTCGAGGGCCGCCAGCAGGCGCAGCATCTCGGCCGGGCCGTGGTGGTGCGGGCCCTTGGGCCGCGGTCCGCCGCCCAGCCAGGGCGCGACGGCGGCGTACAGCGTCGCCTGCCGCCCCGCGTCGAGGCCGGCGGCCACGCGCCGCCAGAGGATCCACCACTCGTTCCAGGTGCCCTTGTTGCCGGGGTGCTGCAGGCCCTCGGCGAAGAGCGCCCAGATCGCCTCCATGCGGTCGCGATCACGGTTGTGGCCGAAGCCCGGCCGCGCGCACCAGGAGAGGATGCGCAGCCACTGTAGCTCGTGCTCGGGCGTGCGGCCCCGCTGCGGCGCGACCTTCAGCAGCGCGTCGGCGAGGCCCCGGCACTCGGTGGACGACCACTGGCCGCGCGGACCGATGACCGCCTCGAGCTCGTTGCGCAGCGCCTTGGCGGCCTGCGGGTCGTGGCCGGCCTTGCCACCGCCGAAGGCGCGCTCGATGGCGCGGCGCGCCTCGGGGAAGCGGGCGGGCAGGGGCTCGTCGGGCGCCTCGGGCGGCGGCGGCTCCGGCGCGGCGGCGGGCGTCGCCCCGGCGCCCGCGAGGTCGAAGGCCAGGCGCCACCGGCGCGGGGGCAGCTCGACGGTCGCCAGATAGAGTTCGAGGGTGCCGGCCTCGGTCAGCGTCGCGCTGAGGCGCACTGGAACGGCGTTCGTCTTCGGGTCGACGTACAGATCGCCCTGCCGCCGCAGGACCGTCTCGAGGGGCGGCAGCACGTCGAGCTCCTCGTCGACGGCCACGTCGCGTCCGGGCGGATCGGCGCGGTCGCCGGTGTAGCCGTAGAGCGGGAAGGCGACGCGGCGATCGAGCACCAGCTGGAAGCTGCGATCGGTCACCTCGACGGTGCTGCCGTCCTGCATGCCCTTGGGGGCGACGCAGAAGGCGCGCGCCTCGCCGCCGGGGCCCTCGACGCCGACGTAGTAGGCCCGCGCTGCGCCGCCGCCGATGGTGGCGCCGACGCCGTGGCGGGTGAGCGCGAAGCGGGCCGCGCCGCGGGCGACGGCGGTGTCGAGCGAGGTGTGGTCGAGCCGACGGATCGGCGCGCCCGGGAACCAGGCGTCGAGGGTGGCGGTGAGGCGCTCGACCAGCGCGGGGGCGTTGAACACGCCGCCGTTGAGCAGCACCAGGTCCGGCCGCGGCAGGCCGTCGATCACCGTCGCGCCGGCCGCGCGCGCGGCCTCGGCGTGGCGGCGCAGGAAGGCGCAGACGTGGCGGGGGATGGCCGGATCGCTGGTGTAGGGCAGGCCCAGCGTCGTGAGGCCCGCGCGGCCGGTGCGCTGCGCCGTCTCGTCGGGGCCGGTGGCGGGCACGAAGCCGTCGAGCAGCACCGCGCGCACGTCGTCGCGCGGCAGCGCCACCGTGCGTGTGCCGCCGATGAGGCGCCGCCCCCGTTTCTGGATGCTGAGGTGGGTGACCTCGGGGGCGTCCGCCGCCAGCAGCGCCTCTTTGGCCTGCCGGGCGGACTGCACCAGCGCCGACCACTCGGTGGGGTCGAGCTTCGCGTCCATGCCCGCGAGCGTCAGCGCGTGGTGGGCGAGGGCGGCGTCCATGTTGTCGCCGCCCAGCATCAGGTGGCCGCCGACGGCGATGCGCTCGAGGGCGGGCGCGCCCTCGTCGCCGGGGGCGATGCGCACCAGGGTGAGGTCGGTGGTGCCGCCGCCGACGTCGATGACGAGGGCCAACCGCGCGTCGCCGAGGGCCTCGGCGAGGTCGTCGGCGTGGGCGCCCAGGAAGTCGTAGAAGGCGGCCTGGGGCTCCTCGATGAGGCGGACCGTGGCGAGGCCGGCCTCGCGGGCGGCCTCCACGGTGAGCTCGCGCGCGACCTCGTCGAAGCTGGCCGGCACGGTGACGACGACGTCCTGGTCGGCGAGGGGAGCGTTCGGGTGCGCGGCGTCCCAGGCGGCGCGCAGGTGGCGCAGGTAGTCGACCTGGGCCTCGAAGGGCGAGACCTGGGGCATGCCGTCGGGCGCGCTCCAGGGCAGGATGGGCGCGCGCCGGTTGACGCCGCCGTGGCAGATCCAGCTCTTGGCCGACGCGACCAGCCGGTTGGGCACCTGCGCGCCCCGCTGACGGGCGAGCTCGCCGACGATGGCCTCGGCGGGGCCCCAGGGGAGCGTCCGCTGGTCGTCGGGCAGCTCGCCCTCGGCGGGCAGGTACAAGAAGGACGGCAGCAGCGGGCGCGCGGCCACCTCGCCGGGCGCGATCAGCTGGGGCAGGTCGAGCAGCCGCACCGCGCGGTCGCCGCCGAGCGACGCGTAGGCGACGGCGCAGTGGGTCGTGCCGAGGTCGATGCCGACGACGAAGCGGGGAGCCGGCGAGTTCGGGGGCATCACTCTGTTCTCCGTGGCCGTGGGCGTTGTCGTGGGCGAATGACTGTCCGACGCCGTGGTCGACCGCTACGTCGTGCCGAGCTCGGGGCGACCACGACCACGACCACGACCACGGGGGTGGGCGTGGGGGTCGGGTGGAGGCTTCTTCACTCCACCCGCACGTTGTAGCTGAGCTTCCAGCGGCGGCCGCCGCCGTCCTCGACGGCGGACAGCTCCAGCGTGCCGATCTCGGTCACCCGCGCGTGCAGGCGCACCGGCACCAGCGCGCCTTCTTCGCCTTCGAGCGTCGTCTCGATGGGCGCCAGCTCGTCGAGGGCGTCGGGCGCGGCCACGGTGCCGACGTGGTCGTCGCGGCGGGTGGACGAGCCGAAGAAGCGGAAGGACGCCGGCTCGCCGACGTACAGGCCGAAGGGCTCGTCGAGCTCGACCTCGCTGCCCTCCTCCATGCCGAAGGGCGCGATGCACAGGGCGTCGACCTGCGGCGGGATGCCGGGCACGGCCAGCTCGGCGCGCTCGACGCCGATGTAGTAGGCCCGCGCGGTGCCGCCGCGGATGCGGACGCCGCCCTGCCGGCGGGCGTGGGCGTAGTAGGCGGCGCCGCGGCTGACGGCGAGCTCCGGGTGCACCCCCTCGAGCACCGTGGGCGGCGTGCCGCCGTCGGCGCGCACCCACCCGCCGAGGATGTCGCAGATGCGGTCGCGCACGACCGGCGCGCGGGTGACGCCGCCGTTGAACAGGATGGCCGTCGGGTGCAGGAAGGCCTGCCCGTCGCCCCGCTCGAGGCCGGCGCGCCCGAGGAACGCCGCCAGGTGGCGGGTGATGCCGGCGTCGCTGGCGTAGGGCAGGCCCTGCGTGCGCAGGCCGATGCGGCGCGGCGCCTGGGGGCGCGCGTCGGCGCCGACGCGCGGGAAGAAGCCGTCGAGCAGGACGGCCTCCATCTCGTCGCGCCGCAGCTCGGTGCGCAGGGTGCCGCCGATGAGCTTGCTGCCGCGGCCGGGCACCACCAGCGGGTGCGTCTCCCGATCCGGGTGGGTCAGCAGCGTCTCCTTGGCGACGCGGCAGCCGTGGGTGAGCGCCCGCATCTGCCAGTCGTCGAGCTGCGTGCCGCCCTTCTCGAGCCGCGCCTTGACCGTGTAGGCCAGCGCGAGATCCATGTTGTCGCCGCCGAGCAGGATGTGGTCGCCCACGGCCACCCGCTCGAGCTGCAGCGTGCCGCCCAACTCCCGAACGGCGATCAGCGAGAAGTCCGTGGTGCCGCCGCCGATGTCGAACACCAGGATGACGTCGCCGACCTTCACCTCGTCGCGCCACGCGGGGCCCCGGTCGGCCAGCCAGGCGTAGAGGGCGGCCTGGGGCTCCTCGAGCAGGCGAAGGGTGGGGGGCAGGCCGGCCTGCTGGGCGGCCTCGACCGTCAGCTCCCGCGCGACGGCGTCGAAGGACGCGGGCACGGTGAGCACCACCTCCTGCTGGTCGAGCGGGTGATCCGGGTGCGCCGCGTCCCAGGCGGCCGCCAGGTGCGCGAGGTAGCGCGCCGAGGCGTCGAGCGGCGACACCTTGGGCACGTCGTCCGGCGCGCGCCAGGGCAGGATGCCGTCCCGGCGGTCGACGCCCGCGTGCGACAGCCAGCTCTTGGCCGACGCGACCAGCCGGGTGGGCGTCCCGGCCCCGCGCTCGCGCGCGAAGCGGCCCACCGCGGCCCGCGCGCCCGGCGCCCAGGGCAGGTCGAGCGCGCCCGGCGGCAGCTCGGCGCTGGCCGGCAGGTACAAGAACGAGGGCAGCAGATCCTCGGCCCGCACCTCGCCCGGGTGGACCACCTGGGGCACGGCGAAGGCCTCGGGCGCGGCGCGCTCGGCGGCGAGATCGGCGGCGGCCAGGGCGCAGTGCGTGGTGCCGAGGTCGATGCCCAGGGCGAAGGTGGCGTGCGCGGCGTGGGTCACGGTGATGCTCCCGGGGGGCGGGTCAGAGCTCGATCTCGGCCGGCGCGATCACGTGCGGATCGTGCCCGGCGCCGAGGGTGGGCAGGCGGACGGCGGTGACGCGCCAGCCCGGGTGGGCCAGGGTGCCGCGGTAGGGGGGCTCCCCCACGACGTTGCCGGTGACGCGGTTCTCGTCGGCGTCGAAGCCGGCGGGCAGGGTGATCGGCGCGCCCTCGTCCTCGGCGCGGATCGGCGCGAGGGTGAAGTACTCGCCGATGGCCTTCTTGCAGCCGGCGTGCACCACCCGCGCGGCCGCGCCGACGTCGGCGTCGCCGAAGCTCTGCACGTCCTCCTGCAGGAAGTCGATGAGGCGCCCCTCGCGCTGCAGCAGCGCCAGCAGCTGCAGCGCCGCGGTGTCGTCGGCGGCCGCGGGGGGCGGGGGCTCCGGGCTCACCGTCGGCGCGGGGGCCGGCTCGGGCTCGGGCGTCGGCGCGGGCAGGGCGTCGACGCCCTCGGCCGCGCGCGCCAGACGGGCGGCGAGCCCCCCGTCGAAGAGCAGGCGCCACGGCAACACGAAGGCCATGACCAGACGGGCGCCGAAGCCCAACGAATCCGGTTGCATCGGCAACCTCCACGAACAGTCCCGGACGGGTGGTGATGCCACGAACGCCCGCCCCTTGCAACGACCGCCACGTTTTCGGAGGCTTCCGGCCCGCGGCGACGCCGCCGACGCGAGGACGAGCGCCATGAAGCGAACCATCGACATCGACGCCGACCGCCTCTGGACCACGCTGCAGGCGCTGGCCGAGGTGGGGGCTTATACCGACGAGCGGACGGGGCTGCGCGGCGTGAACCGCCTGGCGCTGAGCGACGCGGACGCCGCCGGGCGCCGCGCGGTGATGGGCTGGTTCGAGGCGGCCGGGCTCGCGGTGCGCGTCGATCGCGTCGGCAACGTCTACGGGCGGCGCGCCGGGCGAGAGGCGGACGCGGCGCCGGTGATGGCGGGCTCGCACATCGACAGCGTGCCCACCGGCGGGGCCTTCGACGGGGCGCTCGGCGTGATCGGCGCCCTCGAGGTGGTCCGGGCGCTCAACGCGGCGGGGCACGTCACGCGGCGGCCGATCGAGATCGGGTTCTTCACCGACGAAGAGGGCTGCCGCTTCGGGACCGACATGCTGGGCTCGGCCGTGGCCTGCGGGCGCATCCCGCTCGAGCAGGCCCTGGACCTGACCGACAAGGACGGCCTGCGCGTGGGCGACGAGCTGGCCCGCATCGGCTTCGCGGGGCCCGCCGACCACCGCGTCGCGGCGCCGCACGCGTTCGTCGAGGTGCACGTCGAGCAGGGGCCCACGCTGGCCGCGGCCGGCGTCGATCTGGGGGTCGTCGAGGGCGTGCAGGGCATCGCGTGGTGGGCCATCACGCTCAGCGGGCGGTCGGCGCACGCGGGCACGACGCCGATGGGGCTGCGGCGGGATCCCGGCGTGGTGGCCGCGCGCCTGCACGTGCTGGTGGACGCGCTGGCCCGCTCGGGCCGCTTCGGCGCCGAGATGCGCGCGACCGTGGGCCGCGTGGCGCCGCACCCCGGGCTGGTGAACATCGTGCCGTCGCAGGTGGAGCTGACCCTGGATCTGCGGAACCCCGACGACGATCAGATGGCCCGCGCCGAGGCGGCCATCTTCGCCGAGCTGGACGCCATGGCCGCCGCCGCCGGCGTGACGGTCGCGCGCAGGCGCACGGCGCGCACGCCGCGCATCCCGTTCGACCTGGGCGTCCAGCAGGTGATCGCCGAGGCGATGGAGGCCCGCGGCCTGTCGTACCAGCGGCTGCTGTCGGGGGCCGGGCACGACGCGCAGGAGTTCTCGGCCCTGTGCCCCACGGCGATGGTGTTCGTGCCCGGCCAGTACGAGGGCATCAGCCACAACCCGCGCGAGTTCTCGACCCCCGAGGCCTGCGCGGCGGGCGTGCAGGTGCTGGCGGACACGGTGGTGCGCCTGGCCGACGCCTGACCCCCCAGGACTTTGGGGGGTGCCCCGGCCGCGGTCTCCCTGCACGGTGGTGACCAGGGGCCGCGCGCCGTGGGCGTGGCTGGGGGGCGAATGGCGACGCTTTACGGGCCGCTGCCGGTGTTCCATGCTCGGGACCCTCACATCCCGCGGCAGGAGGAGCCCGTTGAGCGCGCCCGACGCGACGGAGCCGACCAACTTCGCCGGCCTGCAGGCGCGCATCGTGCCGCTGGTGGCGGAGCTGTTCGCGACCCTGGCCACGCGCAACCCGCTGCGCATGTACTTCGCCGACATCGCCGGCAAGACGCTGCTGGACATCGTTCAGGTGCTGCGCCACGAGGGCATCTCGCAGGAGGCCATCGCTGCGTCCCTGGGGCTGACCCTCAACGGCTACCACGCCAAGATGAAGCGCCTGCAGGCGCTGCACGTGCCCGAGGATCAGCCGGAGAGCGGCGAGGCGCGCACGCTGCTCGAGCGGGTGTTCAGCTTCGTGGCCGATCGCGGGGAGGAAGGCGGGACGACCCTGCGGGCGATCACGGACGCCTTCCGCGGGGTGAAGGCCGACAGTCTGAACGGTGTTCTGCACTTCCTGGTGCGATCCGCGCTGCTCTCGGTGGAGGGGCGCGGGCGCGACCGCCGGTACGCGGTGGTGATGCGCCCGGGCGAGGCCCCGCCGAACGAGCACGACGCGGCCGTGCTGCTGTACCGCGAGGGGCCGATGACCCGCGCCGAGCTGGCGCGCCGGCTGGAGTGCGGCGTCGAGGACGCGACGCGCCTGGTGGAGCGCCTGGCGGCCGAGGGGACGGCGCGCGCGGTCGGCGAGCTGGAGGGCGAGACCACCTGGCGCGCGGTCGACTACCACATCCCGCTCGACCACACCGAGGGCTACGAGGCGGCCATCTTCGACCACCTGGCCGCGGTGATTCAGGCGGTGTGCAAGAAGCTGCGGCTGGGGCGCCACCACGCCAGCCTGGGGGATCTCATCGGCGGCGCGACCTTCACCTTCCGGGTGCCGGTGGACGATCCGCTGTACGACGAGGTCAGCGTCTTCCTGCGCGAGAACCGCGTGCTGTTGGAGCGGTGGCTGGCGCGGGCGCGCGCGCTCAGCGACGCGGGGCTCGAGGGGCGCGCGGTGCGGCGCTTCACGTTGTACGTCGGGCAGTCGGTGGAAGACGAGGATTGAGGCATGGGTAGGTGGGGGGCGGCGCGCTGGCTGTCGCTGGCGGTGGTGGTGTGGGCGGCGGGCTGCGACGACGCGGCCACGTCGCGGGCGGTGCCGGACGTGGGCGTCCGCACGGACGGCGGCGGCCCGGGCGGCGACGGCGCCGCGGACGACGCGGCGATCCGGCGCGACCGGGGGCCGAGCGAGGACGCGCAGGTTCGCGACCTCGGCGTCGACGCGGCGGGGGCGGACGCCTCGCCGGCGGACGCTGCGCCGGACGCCGCGCGTCCCGACGCCGCGGTGGACGCGGCGGCGCTCGACGCCGGCGCGGATGCGGCGGCGCCGGACGCCGCGACCGACGCAGCGGTGGACGCGGCGGTCGACGCGGCGCTGCCGGACGGGGCCCCCGACGCCGCGCTGCGCGACGCCGATCTCACCGACCTCGGAGCCGACGCCGCGGCGGTCGACGCCGCGGCGTCCGACGCCGGCGACCTGGACGGGGGCGCCGAGGACGCCGCGTTAGCGGACGCCGCCGCGGTCGACGCCGCCCCGGTCGACGCGGCCGGCCCGGAC
>JAUHXL010000333.1 GCA_030426945.1 bacterium | reverse complement strand
GGCGGCCAGCAGTGCTCCGCCTCGTCGAGCAGGTGGTCGGCCGCGTTGAACTCCCCGGCCTCGAGGTGCACCCGCGCTTGCAGCAGGCAGGCCCGCGCTTGCAGGCCGGGCAGGCCCAGGGCGCGCACCTCGCGCAGCAGCGTGCGGGCGATGGCGCGGGCGTCCGAGATGCGGCCGCGCGCCAGCACGATGGCGGCGCGACCGAGCATCAGGCGGAGGGCGAGCAGGTCGTTGTCGGCGAGGGCGGGCGCCAGGGTCTCGAGGGCGTCTTCGACGGTGGCCTGGGCGTCGGCGAGGTGGCCCTGCGCGCGCTGCACGACCGCGCGCGCGATGGCGTAGGACGCGCGGCGCGCCGGGCTCTGCTGCAGCGCCTCGCTGGCCGCGCCGTTGATGCGGCGCGCCGCCTCGACGATGGCCGCGGGATCGTCGCGGGCCACCAGCAGGCGCGCGCGGACGAGATCGGCCTGGGGCCCTTCGGCGTCGCCGAGCAGGACGAGGGCGCGCTCGGGGTCGAGGGGCGCGAGCAGATCGGCGAGGGGCAGCCGGGCCTCGGCCGACAGGCCCCCGGCGTCGCGCTCGAAGGCGCGCAGGTCGCCCGCCATCAGGTACAGGTGGGCGCGGCGGCCGCGCAGGCGCTCCCCCGCCGCCGGCGCCTCGACGGCCAGCCGCTCGAGGGCCCGCGCCGCCTCGAGGTAGCGACCCTCGCTGGCCAGGCTTTCGGCGCGCTGCGCGTGCAGGTCCGCGCGCTGGCGCGCATCGCTCACCCCCTCGAGGGCCAGGCTCAGGAGCGCCGCCGCCCGCCCGTGCCGCCCCGCCGCGCGGGCGGCGCCCACCGCCTGCAGCGCGAAGCGCCACGCGCGCTCGGGCTGATCGGCCGCGTCCCAGTGATGGGCGATGTCGGCGACGTCGCCGTCCTCGGCCTCGTGGGCGCGCGCGAGCGCCTCGTTCATCTGCCGCACGTGCAGCGCGTCGAGGCCGCGTCGCGCCACGTCCATGAGCCGTGGGTGGACCGGGACGGCCACCACGACGCCGTCGCGATCCGCCTCGGGTCGCACCAGCCCAGCGCCGTTGAGCGCCACCATGGCGTCGTAGAGCGCGTCGGCCTCGAGGCCGCACGCGCGCTCGAGCACGCGATCTCGCGGCGGGCGGCGGCTGAGGCAGGTGGCGGCCAGCACCCGCTGGGCGTCGCCGTCGAGCCCCTCGATGCGGCGGGCGACCGACTCCTCGAGCGTGGGCGGCGGGGCGCCCGGATCGCGCCGCACGGTGCGCACCATGTCGGTCACGAACAGCGGGACGCCGCCGGTCTGCTCCGCGATGTGATCGGCCAGGCCGGGGGGCGCGCCGGGCACGTGCTCGTCGAGCAGGCGCTCGATCTCGTCCTGGCGCAGGGGGCCCAGCGTCACCATCTCGGCGTCCGGGTGCGCGGCGGCCACCTCGAGCAGCGCGGCGACGCGGCTGTTGGGGGTGACGACCTCCGGGCGCAGGGTCAAGAGCAGCAGCACCGGCGGCATGTCCTCGCCGGTCAGCAGGGCCTCGATGGCGTCGCAGGTGGCGTCGTCGGCCAGGTGCAGGTGCTCGACGGTGAGGATGAGCAGGCGGCGCTCGCCCAGGGCGCTGAACAGGGCGCGCAGGCCCAGGCCGGGGCCGCTGTCGCGGCCGGCCATCTGCCCGTGCTCGGTGGCCGGCAGCAGCTCGCCGAGGAAGGTGAAGGCGCGGATGAGGGGGCCGCGCTCGACGGCGGGCAGGCTGCGCAGGATGCGGGCGACCTGCTTGCGGTAGGCCTCGGCGAGGCGCTCGACGACGGTGTCGAGGCCGCGCAGGGGCACGTGATCGCGGTGGACGCAGGCGCCGGTGAAGGCGCTGGCGCCGTACAGCCGGGACTCCTGGGCGAAGGTGTCGACGAGGGCCGACTTGCCCGCGCCGCTGCCGCCGGCGATCAGCAGCAGGCGGCCGGAGCCCTGGCGGACGGACTCGAGGGCCTGGTGCAGCTGCTTGCGCGCGGCGCGGCGACCGACGAACTCGGTGCGCTCGCCCTCGTCCTCGTCCAGATCCGCCTGCAGCATCTCGAGGGCCTCGCGCGCCGACGGTCGCTGGGCGGGATCCTTGGACAACAGCTCCATGCAGACGGCGGCGAGATCCTTGGGCACGCCGGGCACGCGCGTCACCAGCGAGGGCGGCGGGCGCTTGCGGTGGGCCTCGGCGACCTCGGGCCCGTCCCCCTCGAAGGGCGGCGTTCCGGCGAGCAGCTCGTAGAGCACGACGCCGGCCGCGTACAGATCGGTGGCAGCGGTGACGCGCGAGCCGAGGCTCTGCTCCGGGCTGAAGTAGGTCGACGTGCCGAACACCTGGGACAGGCTCTGCCCCTGGCCGCCGGGCAGCAGCTCCTTGACGATGCCGAAGTCGACCAGCTTGACCTGCCCGCTGCGGTCGACCAGCACGTTGCTGGGCTTGATGTCGCGGTGGATGCAGCCCTGGCCGTGCAGGTAGGCCAACGCGCGCAGCAGCTGGACGATGGCGTTGCGCACGCGCGCCACGCGATCGGCGCGGGTGAGCACCTTGGCGTCGGTGACGACGTGGTTGTGACCGTTGACGTACTCGTACAGGTCGACGCCGTCGATCAGCTCCATCGTGTAGAAGTACTGGCCGTCGGCGACGTGCAGGTCGTGCAGCGCCACCAGGTTGGGGTGCACCAGGCGCGCGACCGCGCGGAACTCGCGCTTGAAGTAGTGCAGGGCCCGCGGGTAGCTGAACTTCAGCATCTTCAGGGCCAGCTCGCGCCGCGTGACCGGATCGAAGACCCGGTAGACGTCGCCCATGCCGCCGCCGCCGACGCGCCCCCGCACCTCGAAGCGCCCGACGTTGTCCCCCACCTGGTCGGTCATGTCACCTCCCGGACCGGCGTGCATACCAGGGTCGCCCCCCTGTCGACGAGTGTTTCCCCCGGCGGCGGACCGTTTCAATGGGTTGAGGGGGCCGGGGGGGCGTGGTACCCGTCTCGTCTCACTGCTGGCCTTCCACCGGGAGCCGCGCGTGCCCAACATCGACCGCTTCGAGAGCGTGTTCCGATCGGCCGCCAAGACGGTGTTTCACCACCGACCGGTGGTGCTGCGCAGCGTGCTGGTCGTGACCGACCTCGCCGCCGAGGCCGCGGCCGACTACGTCGCGCGGGTGAAGGGCTTCCTGGCGGGGCTGCCCAAGGCCGACGCGGTGCGCTGGTCGGTGGCGCAGGGGGACGAGGTCGAGACGGTGGGGGCCCTGCTCGAGCGCGTGCAGAAGGAGCAGCCGGACCTGGTATGCACCTACCGCAACCTGCACAGCGGCGCCTTTCGCTGGCCCTACACCCTGGGCGACCACGTCGAGGTGCTGACCCAGGTGACCTCGGTGCCGGTGCTGCTGCTGCCGCGCCCGGACGCCGCCGCGGCCTTGGACGAGCGCCTGACCAACACCGACCGGGTGATGGCGGTCACCGACCACCTGACCGGCGACGACGCGTTGGTCAACTGGGCGGTGGCGCTGACGGCGCCCAAGGGCACGCTGCTGTTGGCGCACGTCGAGGACGAGGCCGTCTTCGAGCGCTACATGGCGGTGATCGGCAAGGTGCCCGACGTGGACACGGCGATCGCCCGCGAGCAGATCCGCGGTCAGCTGCTGAAGGAGCCGCGCGACTTCATCGAGACCTGCCGGGCGGGGCTGGCGGCGGCCGGGGTGGAGGTCACGGTGGCCGCCGAGGTGGCCCTGGGCCACCACCTGTCGGTGTACCGCGATCTCGTCGAGCAGCACCGCGTGGATCTGCTGGTGATGAACACCAAGGACGAGGATCAGCTGGCCATGCACGGCCTGGCCTACCCGCTGGCCGTCGAGTTCCGCGGCCTGCCCCTGCTGATGCTCTGACGAGGCGCCGATGTCCCCGGTGATGAACGACGCCGACGTGGCCGACGGGCTGCAGGCCGCCGCTGTCCACGCGCACACGGTGCCGCTGAGCGTGACGCTCTTGTTCGCCGCGCTGCTGGTGGGCCTGATCCTGTGCCTGGCCTTCGAGGAGAAGCTGCACGCCAAGAAGTCGCTGATCGCCGGCGTCTTCGCGGTGGTGAGCCTGCTCTTGGGCGCCGCCTTCGATCTGCTGCCCTTCGGGCCGCTGATCAACGTGTTCCACGAGCAGCTGCCCATCCCGGCCTACGTTCAGGGCATCGACTGGGCGGTCATCGCGATCATCCTGGGGTCGTCGCTGTTCGTCGACGTGACCTCGCGCTCGGGCCTGTTCACCTGGATCGCGATCAAGCTGACCAAGCTGTCCGGCGGCGATCCCCTGCGGCTGCTCTGGTTCTATGGCCTGATGACGGTCGTGTTCTCGGCGGTGCTGAACAACGTCACCGCGATGATCATCGTCGGCTCGCTCACCGTGGTCAGCCTCGACAAGCTGAGGCGGCGCGACAAGCTGCTGGGCTTCCTGCTCATCGAGGGCCTGCTGACCAACGTGGGCGGTCTGCTGACGCTCATCTCGTCGGTGCCCAACATCATCGTCGGCACGACGGCGGGGATCAGCTTCGCGCGGTTCTTCGTGGTGGCCGCGCCCTTCGTCGTCGTGGCCACGGTGGTGACGGTGTGGGTGGGCGCGAAGCAGTTCCGCGTCACCGGGCTGACCAACGAGGCGGAGCGGGCCGAGGCCGCCGCGCTGGTGGCCGGCTTCGACGAGAACGATGGCGTCGACAGCCGCGCCTTCTTCAACTTCGCGGCCGTGATGACCGTGCTGTTCATCGCCACCATCGCGGCGGCCTCGGCGCTGCCCTGGATCCGCGAGCTGGGCATGGGCTACGTGGCCATGGCCTTCGCCGTCGTCATGCTGGCGCGCTACAAGAGCGAGGTCGATCAGTTCTACCGGGCGGTCGACTGGGATCTGCTGGGCTTCTTCGCCGCGCTGTTCGTCGTGATCAACGTGATGGAGCACGCGCAGGTGCTCGCGCTGATCGGCAAGGGGCTGGCGGCCATCATCGGCCTCGGTGACGTGCTGGGCGGCGGGCTGATGCTGGTCAGCGCGGCGGGCTTCAGCTCGGTGACCGACAACATCCCGCTGGCGGCGATGCTGGCGAAGATCCTCGGGGGCATGGGCACGGCGAGCGACAGCGCGCTGTGGTGGTCGGTCATCTTCGGCGCCAACCTGGGGGGCAACCTGACGCCCATCGGCAGCGCATCGACGCTGGTGGCGGTGACCATCATCCACAAGCACGGCCTGCCGATGACCTTCGCGGGGTTCGTGAAGGTGGCGGCGCCCTACGCGGCGCTGCAGGTGGCGCTGGCGACGGTGTACGTGCTCGTGTTCCTCAACTGATCACCAGGCGCGCCACGCCAGCATCAGCGCGGCGCCCGTCGCCAGGCCCAGCACCGCGCGGCGCAGGGGTTCGCCCTCGACGCGCGGGATGAGGAAGCGGGCCAGCCACAGGCCGAGCAGCAGGCCGGGCAGCAGCCACAAGGCCGAGACGACGTCGGGCCAGCCCATCTCGCCGGTGCCCCAGCGGAGCCCGATGGCGACGACGTCGCCGATGAGGAAGTACAGGGCCAGGGTGCCGCGCAGGGTGGGGCCGGTGGCGTCGCGGTACAGCAGGGCGACGGGCGGGCCGCCGATCGAGCCGATGAGCATCATCGCGCCGGAGGCCACGCCGGTGACGGCGATGGTGCGCGGGGTGCGGGCCACGCGGCGGCCGCTGGCCATCAGCACGACGCCGAGCAGGATGGTCGCGGCCATGGTCAGCTGAACGCCGCGCTCGGACACGAGCTTGACCAGCGCGATGCCGCAGAGGGCGCCGGGGCCGCCGCCGAGCAGCAGCAGGCCGATCTCGCGGCGATCGGCGAAGCGGCCCTCGCGCAGCACCATGATCAGGGCCAGGGGCACCGCGACGAGGATCTGCGGTGAGGGCGCCAGGCTCGGGTGCAGCAGCGCGCAGGTGGGCACGGCCAGCAGGCCGTAGCCGAAGCCGACGGTGCCGTGCACGGTGGCGGCGACGGCGCTGATCAGGCCGGCGACCAGCAGCAGGGAGGGGTCGATCATCGGCCGACGCCGAGGGGCGGCGGCATCCTCAGGCCGCGTCGGCCGCGGCGGCGGCCTCGGCGAAGCGGCGGACGACGGCGCCCGCGGGCTCGACCGCCTTCACCCCCGAGACGCTGCGCCCCGCCTGGAAGAAGTCCTTGTAGTTCATGCCCTTGAGCGAGGCCTGCTTCAGCGTCCAGATCGACTTCAGGCTGTAGTAGGTGCGCACGTAGTGCTTGAAGCGCGGGTGGCGCAGCAGGCGGCGGGCGACGAAGCCGGCCTTCAGGCCCATCTTCTCGATGTACGGCGTCTTGATGACCGCCACGGGCACGCCGCTGATCTTGTCGGTGTGCACGATGTCGTCGGCCTCGGCCCGCACGATGGCCTGCTTGTAGTCGCCGTGCGCCTTGCACTCGGCGGTGGCGATGAACCGCGTGCCCATCTGCACGGCGGCGTAGCCGGTCTGCAGGGCCTCGACGAACGCGGCCGCGTCGCCGACACCGCCGGCGCACACGAGCGGCACGCCCAGATCGGCCAGCTCGTCGTACAGCGCGCGCGGATCGCGGTTGCCGGCGTGGCCGCCGGCCCGCGCGTTGACGCAGATGAGGCCGTCGACCCCCGCGTCGAGCCCCTTGTGGGCCCACTTGCGCTCGGTGACGTCGTGGTAGACGACGCCGCCGGCCGCGTGCACCCGCTCGACCACCCAGTCGGGGTTGCCCAGCGCGGTCACGAAGAAGCGCACGCCCTCCTCGAGCGCGATGTCGACCCACCGCTTCATGCGATCGAGGTACACCTTCGACGAGGCCTCGATCAGCGCGTTGAAGCCGATGGGCTTGCCGCCCGCGAGCTGCTTGGTCAGGCGCAGCCCGGCGCGCATCTCGTGCCCGTGTACGAAGGTCAGCGAGATGGGCTGCACGATGCCCAGGCCGCCGGCGGCCGAGACGGCGCCCACCAGCTCCGGGTTGCTGCAGGGGTACATGGCGCCGCAGATGAGCGGCACCTCGACGCCGGCGTGGCGGGTGAAGGCGGTCTGGGTCATGGCGGCTCTCCGTCGCTGCGCGCGTCCTTGTACCGGCGAGGCGCGTCCGACGCCACCGCCACGCGACCGACACCGAGCGTCGCGGCTCTTGTGCCCATGAGCGACACCCCCACCGTCGTCGTCGCCGGCGCGGCCGGCTTCGTCGGCCGCGCCCTCCTCGCCGCCCTCGCCGGCAGCTTCCACCGCGTGGGCCTGTCCCGCAGCCGGGCGCCCGGCGTCGGCGCCGACGGCGTCGAGTGGCGCGCCTGCGATCTCTTCTCGCTGCTCGACGCCGAGCGGGGGCTGGCGGGCGCGGACGTCGCCGTCTACCTGGTGCACAGCATGCTGCCCTCGGCCCACCTGACCCAGGGGCGCTTCGAGGACTTCGACCTGGTGCTGGCGGACAACTTCGCGCGCGCCGCGGCCCACGCGGGCGTGCGCCGCATCGTCTACCTCGGCGGCCTGGTGCCCGAGGGCGGCGCGCTGTCGACGCACCTGCAGAGCCGTCTCGAGGTCGAGCAGGCGCTCGGCGCGCACGGCGTGCCGGTGACGACGCTGCGCGCGGGCCTGGTGGTGGGGCCGCACGGATCGTCCTCGACCATCCTGACCAAGCTCGTCGGCCGCCTGCCGGTGATGGTGACCCCCCGCTGGACGGCGACGCCCACCCAGCCCATCGCGCTGCGCGACGTGGTCGCGCTGATCGACTTCTGCCTGCGCACGCCGGACACCGCCGGGGGCACCTACGACGTCGGGGCGCCCGAGGCGATGAGCTACCGCGAGATGATGGCCGAGACGGCGCGGGTGATGGGCGCCTCGCGGCGCTTCTTGCCGGTGCCCCTGCTGACGCCGCGGCTGTCGACGTTGTGGGTGTCGCTGGTGACCGGGGCGTCCCGCTCGCTGGTGGGCCCGCTGGTCGAGAGCCTGCGCCACCCGATGGTGTGCGGCGATCAACGGCTGCAGGCCGAGGCGGGGCAGACACCCACGCCCTTCGCCGACGCGATGCGGGCGGCGCTGGCGGCCGAGCGTGGATCGGGCCGGCGGCGTCGTCGGCGGCGCGGCGCTCCGCCCCAGCGCGACGTGCGATCGGTGCAGCGCCTCCCGCTGCCGCCCGGACGCGACGCCATGTGGGTGGCCCGCGCGTACAGCCGGTGGTTGCCCGAGGCCTTCCGCCCC
>JAUHXL010000332.1 GCA_030426945.1 bacterium | reverse complement strand
GAGGCGCGCGACCGGCGCCCGAGGAGGCCATGATGGGCGAGACGAAGGACGACCCGAAGGAGAACACGGGCCCGCGGCACGAGGCGATCGTGGCGGCCCTGAGCGCCGCCGGCGTGCGCGTGTGGCGACAGAGCCCCTACGGCATGGGCGCCGGGCTGATGCTGTGGTGCAGCACCGGCGCGATGGTGATGGTGCCGCACGAGGGCGACACTTGGGTGCAGGGCCCCGAGGGCGACGCGGCGGCCGCGCTGCTGACGGCCGCCGGCTTCACGATCGGCCCGGGCGAATAGGCGGCCACGCGCGCGGAGACTTGCACCCATCCCCGTCGTCCAGCATCTTCGCCCCATGAGCGACACCGATCCGGCCAAGAGCGCGCCGCCCGCTCCCGCGGAATCCGACGGGAAGGACGAGCACCTGGACACCAACCCCGAGCTCGAGGCCCTCGACCTCGGCCCCGAGCCCATCCGCCCGGTCGACGACGTCCGTGACACGGCCGTCGGCGTGCCGGCCTTCGACCCCGCGGCCCTCGAGGAGGCCCTCGCCGAGGTCGCCGCGGAGGCGGACGACGACGACGACGCTCACGCGCCCGACGACACCGTCGACGGCGCCCTCGACGGCGACGACACCGACGGCGGCTGAGTCCGCCAGCGCGGGACGAACCGGCCCGTGCGGGCGCGGTAGGCGGCGTAGGCACAGGCCAGGTCCGAGGTGGCGAACTTCGCCTCTTCCCGCCGCGCGGCCGCGCGGTACAGCGCGCCCATCCCGACCAGCGCGCCCAGCAGCAGCGGCTGTGCGGCCGCGACGGCGCCGGCGATCCACGCCAGCATGTAGGCGCTGTAGAAGGGGTGGCGCACCCAGGCGTAGGGGCCCCACGTCACCAGGTGGCCCGGACGATCGTCGCTGAACGCCAGCGTCAGGGGCCGCGCCCGGTTGGCCCGCACCGCCCCCCAGAACAGCAGCGCCGCGCCGCCGAACAGGGCCGCCCCGGCGAGGTGCCAGGCGTCTCCGGCGCCCCGCGCCAGGCCCAGCGCGAGCAGATCCGCGGCCATCGCCACCGTGCCGCCCAGCGCGATGGCCCGCATCCCCGGCGCCGGCTGGCCGGCGCGCACGAAGAAGCGCTGCACCGCCCAGACGAAGCTGCCGAAGGTGAAGAGCGCGGCCGCCAGGGCCGCCAGCCAAGCCACCGTCACGACGCCGCCTCGTCGTAGAGGCGGTTGTAGAGGACGCCGGCGGTGCGCGCCGCGTGCGCCATGAAGGCCCACGCGCGCGGCCCCAGGTCGCAGCCGTCGATCACCTCGAACACCTCCTCGACGTGCCCGACGTCCAGCTCACCGTGGCTGAGGAAGAAGGTGGCCTGCTTGGGGGTCAGCTGCAGCGCCTGACACAACCGGCGCCCGTAGGTGGTGCCGTGGGTGCCGCCGATGCCCTCGAGCACCGCCGCGATGGCCAGCCGCGCGATGGGCTGCCGCATCGCGCAATAGACGTTGAAGGCGACGTAAGCCTGCGTCGACGGGCCGGGGAAGGTGGTCCGCGGATCCGGGCCGTGGTCGCCGGTGTTGCGCAGATCGGCGATGACCCACTTGTAGTGGTCCTTCTCCTCGTCGGCGTGCTTCATCAGGTAAGCGCGCGCCACCTCGTGACGCAGATCGCAGTGCGCGGCCGCCAGCGCGAAGGTGCCTGGCCCCTCGAAGGTCTGGTGGAAGAGCGTGCGCAGCAGGCGGTGGTAGTCGGCCATCTCGATGACGCCCTCGTCCAGGCGGCGACACATCGCGTTCTGGGGGAAGCTGGCCACGGCCTCGGCGACGGCCTGATGGAACGCGCGACGGTCACTCATGAACGAACCTCCTGCAGCGGGGGGATGGTGTGCTCGCGGGTCAGCCGGTCGCGCTCCTGGGTGATCCAGGCGGCGCTGCGGCGGTGCAAGTCGTCGACGCGTTGCCGCAGGACGCTCACCAGGTTGGTGGCGAGGCGCGCGGCCAGCGCGGGATCCTTCTCGGTGGTGCGCGTGATGAGGTTCTCGCTCAGCAGCGCGACGCGGGTGTCCTCGAGGGCCACCAGATCGGTGGCGCGGCCCGTGGCCGGCGGGGCTTCGGGCTCGCCGAAGACGTCGCCGGGGCCCAGGATCTCGAGCCAGTGCCAACCGTCGTGCGTCGGCAGCCCAACGCCGAGGCGCCCGGACAGGACCAGGCCCAGGCCGGGGCGGCGCTCGTCGCGATGCTGGATGACCTCGTCGGCGCCGAAGGCCAGGGGCGCCGCGGCGCCCAGCACGCGATCGATCTGGGCTTCGTCCAGACCGTCGAGCAGCGAGCGCCGCGCGTCGCGCCGGGTCAGGCCGTCGGCCAGGCGCGCCCACAGCGTGCGCACGTCGCCCTCGAGGCACGGCGGCGTCGGCTCGAAGCCGGGGTAGGTGCGCGCCAAGAGCCCCGCCGTGCGCCCCGCGTCGTCCAGCGCGCCCGGCAGCATCATGCCGAAGGGCGACACCGCGCGGGTCAGGTGCGCGCCGTCCCGCAGGCACAGCACCAGCGGCACGCGCAGGTCGGTGCCGTCCGGGCGGATGGCCGGGCGATAGGGGCGATAGCCCAGGCGGTAGTACAGGCGGAGCAGGTTGGGCGCGCAGTAGATGAAGTCGGCGTCCGTGCCGATCTCCAGGCCGAACTCGTACAGGCGCAGCACCAACAACGAGGCCAGGGTGCGGCCGCGGTAGGCCGGGTCGACCATCAGGCGGCTGGTGAGGGTCATGCGCCGCGCGCCCAGGGCGCGCTCGAGCGGCTCCATCTCGAGCCAGCCGCGGTAGGGATCGGGCAGCGGCCCGTCGGCGCCCGCGTTCACCCGCGCGCAGCCCACGATGCGGCCGTCCTCCTCGGCGTAGAAGTGCGTGGCGCGATCGTCGGCGGGCTCGTACATGCGGCGCCGCGCGTGGTCGATGGCCGGGCCGCCCTTGCCCAGCTCGTCGACGTGCACGGCATAGCGGAAGCGGTAGATGCGCTCCAGCGTGCCCGCGTCGTCGGCGTGCAGGATCTCGATGGCCATTGCTTCCCCCTCGGGCCGGCGAGGGCCCATGGCTTCTGCCAACGGAGGACCCGCGACGCTCCCTTGACGCCGGGGGTCGGCGGCGACACGGGCGGGGGCGCTTGCGCTGCGGCCAGGTTGGGGGTTGGATGGCCCCCGCGATTCCCGACGCCGAGGCCGCCCCATGCCCCATCCCCTGCCCCTGTCCCACCGCGTGGTGCTGGTCACCGGCGCCAGCCGCGGCCTGGGCCACGCGCTGACGCATCGCCTCGTCGCCGCCGGCGCCCGCGTGGCCGCCGGCGCGCGCGACGCCGAGGGCCTGAGCAGCCTGCGCAACGCCCTGGGCGACGCCGTGTTCGTGAAGCCGGTCGACGTGCGCGACGCCCAGTCGGTGCGCGACTTCGTGGCCGGCGCCGAGGACGCCCTCGGCCCGATCGACGCGGCGATCAACAACGCCGGCGTCGGGCAGTACAAGCCCTTCCACGAGCACGCCATCGCCGACTGCGACGTGATGGTCGACGTGAACCTGAAGGGCGTGCTGCACGTATGCCACGCCGTGCTGCCCGGCATGCGCGGCCGCCGCAGCGGGCACATCGTGAACATCGCCAGCGACCTCGCCCGCCGCCCGCTGGCGAACATGGCGGTCTACGCGGCCACCAAGCACGCCGTCGCCGGCTTCAGCCACTCGCTGCTGCGCGAGGTGAAGGGCGACGGGGTGAAGGTGACCCTGGTGAACCCGGGCATCATCGACACGTTCTTCGGCGGCAGCGAGCCCGGGCGCGACGAGGCCTGGGCGCTGCGCCCCGAGGTGGTCGCCGACGCCATCGTCCACCTGCTGGCGCAGCCGCCCCACGTGGTGATCGACGAGCTGGCCATCCACCCCCTGGGGCAGGACTTCTGACGTGACGACGCGGCACGGTGAGCCGTGCCGGCACGCACCCGTCGTCGCAACCGGCTGATTTCGTTCACCTTCGCGGCTGGCACGTCCATTGATGAGAGGCCCGGGTCGACGCACCCGACCGAGGAGCCTCCGATGTCGAGCACCCGCCGCCGCAGCCTGACCGCCAGCCTCGTCACCGCCGGCACCGAGCTGGTGGTCTTCGCCGCCTGCGCCGCCCTGCTGGGCGGCAAGGCCCTGCTCGCCGCCCGCTGGCTGGTGGGCGCCAGCGGCTCGAGCGCCAACTTCGTCATCAACCGCCGCTGGGCCTTCGCCCGCCGCGACACCCCCAAGCGCGAGCAGGGCACGCGCTTCGCCCTCGCCACCGTCGCCGCCGTCTCGCTGGCCACCGCCGCCTGGGCCGGCCTGGTACACCTGGGCGTCGACCCCCGCGTCGCGCACGTCGGCAGCATGGCCGGGGTCTGGATGGTCTTCACCTACCCGCTGATGAAGACCTGGGTGTTCCGGAGCGCGGACGCCTGACGTCGCACGATCGACGCGACGTTCCGCGACGCGCGGGACCGGAGAGGGGCTGGCGCCGCAACGCGCGCCGTGGCACGACGGTTGCCAACGCGGTGCGCCGCACCGACCCGCCCGGGAGGCCCCCCATGCGCTACGCCCCTGCCCTGCTGCTGCTCACCCTGACCGCCTGCTCGCCCAAGGAGAAGCCCGCGCCGGCCCCGGCGAAGGCGCCCGACGCCGCCACTCAGGCCGCCGCCGACCCCGCGCCCAAGGCGGCCGCCCCCACGGAAGACGCCGCCACCCTCGAGGCCCGCGCCCGCGGCAAGGCCGCCGTGCTGCCCTTCAAGAAGGCGCTGCTGGGCGCCCTGCAGACCGCCATGACCGAGGGCGGCCCCGAAGCCGCCGTCACCGCCTGCCAGACCAAGGCCCCGGCCATCGCCGCCGCCGACTACCCCGGCGTCAAGCGCATCGGCCGCACCAGCACCAAGCTGCGCAACCCCACCAACACCGCCCCCGCCTGGGTCGCCCCCCACCTCGCCCCGCTGGCCGCCGTCCCCGCCGACCAGGCCAAGCCCGTCCTCGTCGACCTGCCCGACGGCGGCAAGGGCTACATCGAGCCCCTCTACGTCCTGCCCCTGTGCACCCAGTGCCACGGCGACACCCTCGCCGAGGGCGTCAAGTTCAAGCTCGCCGCCCTCTACCCCACCGACCAAGCCACCGGCTACGCCCCCGGCGACTTCCGCGGCGTCGTGTGGGCCGAGCTGGCGCCCTGATCCCCCGCGCAGCGCCCCTTGACCTTGACCTTGACCTTGACCTTGACCTCGCCCTCCCCGACCCAGCCACCCCCACGCCCCGAGCTCGGCCGAACGCCCCACCCGAAGCCGCCGCCGTTCCCGTCGCCGTTCCCGTGACCGTTCCCGCCAGCCCCGCCGCTCCCGCATGCCCAATCTCCGTCCGCACCCGCCCGACCAGACAAGCCCCCACGCCCCGAACTCTCCCCACCCGCCAAGCAGCACCACATGGCCGCCGACAAGCCCCTCGGGCGCAACGCGGTGCTGACGAAGGGGGTCAGGACGATCACATCTCGCATTTCGGCCGCGGTCGGCCGCGACGGTCCGGCGGGCCCGGCCTGACCCCTCGGCCCCTCTGACCTTGCCCACTCGGGCGCGCATCCGACCGGGTGTTCGATCACTGTCTGTATGGCCTGGCCGACGCCGTCGGTAGCGTCTGGATCGTCGCCGGCCACGGTGGTCGGACAGACAACCCGACGCACACCGGAGTCACCCCATGCGTACCCTGAACCGCCTGTTCGCCGTGCTCGCTCTCGCCGCTGTCACCTGCGTACTCTCCGCCGGCTCGATCGCCGCCAAGGAGGGCACGGTGCGCGATACGAAGCGAGGGAAGTACTGCGAGACCGGCTATGTCCGTGGAGGGCGCAACCAGGGGGGCGGGGTCCTCGAGGGCGGCTGGTGCGACTCCAACAATGTCTCGTGCTTCGACGATGGGACCTGCTGCGTGGACGACAAGGACGGCGTCGTCATCACCATCATGGGGAGCTTCCCCGAGCTCGACGCCGAGCTGGGCTTCGAGGACGACGAGCTCACCTCCGAGGGCGAGAGGGCGTCCGACCCGCTCGAGACCGCCGACGTGCTGGTGGGCGAGGCGGACGCTCGGCGCTGACCCGCGCCGCGCGGAGCAAGGGGTCAGGACGATCACATTTCGCATTTCCGCAGCGGCCGGCCGCGCCGGTCCGGCGGCCCGGGCTGGACGCTGCCGTCTTCATTCGTGAGTCGAAGGTGCCGAACTGGCCTACCCGACCGTCACCGTGGCCGTCGCCGCGGGTCGGCCGAGAAAGCGAAAGCGATCGACCTGACCCCTCGCCCCCTCTCACTCGGCCCATGGGCGCGACCTCGTCTCTCCGGCGACTGGCGCCTGCCCAGTCGACGTCTGCCCTCGCCGCCAGACACCCCGACCGACGCGCCCGAACGCAGCGAAGCGCCACCGGGCTACCAGGACGCTCAGCCCACCTCGCGTTGCGCTAGAAACTCCACCGGCGTGAGCACGCTGATGGCAGCGCCGCTGAAGTCGGCCGGGTTACGGGTGATGAGCGTCGTGGCGCCAGCATGGACCGCCGAGTAGAGCTGAATCGCATCTTCAAAGTCGTTCCAGCCGGCGCCGATGGCCCGATCGAGAACATGGGCCGTGAGGTCGACGGGCTCGAAGACCCCACGCAGGAGCCTCAGCGCTTCCTCGGCGGCCGCTCGCGCCCCGTACTTGCGCACGATGGAGTAGCAGTTGTTGAAGCTGATCGCCGACACCGAACCGCGCAGCTCGCCCGACTCCACCAGCGTCCAGATCTGTTGGGCTGCCGGGTAGAACGGCGCGCGCCGGGCCAGCACATCGAGCAGGACGTTCGTGTCGAGGAAGACGTGCCCGCTCATGCGCCGTGGCGGTCGTCGAGCGCGTCCTGAAGGAGCTCCCGGTCACTCTTGTCCGCCGGCAGCGCCACGATGCCGGTCGCGCGCTCGGTGAGCGGCCCAACCTGCGCGCCTTCGCCGCGCGCACGCAGCATCGCGTCGATCATCCGGCCGAACATCGCCGACACGCTCGTGCCGCTCTCGGCCGCCAGTCGCTTCGCGTGGGCGATCGTCTCGCGCTCTGCGCTCAGCGTGAGCTTGGTCATGGACATGGTCGCCACCTCGTCGCACGTACGACCCCGAGGCTAGCGCACGTATCAGAGCCGAACAACCGGCACCGAGCGGATCGTGGGGACCAGGGATCAGGGGTCAGGACGATCACATTTCGCGTTTCCACCGCGCGCGGCCGCGACGGTTCGGCTGGACGAGGCCTGCTTCGTTCTGAGTCGAGGGTGCCGAGCCGGCCGACCCGACCGTCACCGCGGCCGTCACGGCGCCTCGGCCGAGTACGCGACAGCGCTCGCCCTGACCCCTCGGCCCTTGCGCATTGGTTGCGCAGTTTGCGCATTTCTCCGCAAGTCGGGCAGCCGACACGTGCGCACTTCCAGTGAAACGCGCGAGCATCCCTGGCGCGTTTCCAGATGCGCCTGCGGGGGAGAGCGGGAGCCGAACCACCGCCCCCCGGTGACCTCACTCCACCCCTTCCCCCCAGATCGCCACCCGCGCCCCGGCCTCCCCCGCCATCCACTGCCCCCGGTACATCCCGCCCGTATCGAACGGCATCACCACCCGCCCCGCCGCGTCGATCCCGATCAGCCCGCCCGAGCCGCCGGCCGCCCGCACGTCGGCCAGCGCCTCGCGCGCCGCGTCCTCGAGCGTCGCGCCCGCCCACCGCATCCGCGCCGCCACCGCGTGGGCCGCGGCGGTGCGCAGGAACGCCTCGCCGTGGCCGGTGCACGAGACCGCGACGCGGGCGTCGGCCCAGGTGCCGGCGCCGAGGATCGGTGAGTCGCCCACCCGCCCGAACTGCTTGTTGGTCATGCCGCCGGTCGAGGTCGCGGCGGCCAGGCGACCCGCGGCGTCGAGGGCGACCGCGCCCACGGTGCCCAGGTTGGGGGTGCCGCCGCCGTGGTCCAGGACCACCGCGCCGCGGGAGCGCGCGCGCTCGAGCTGGGCGCGGCGCTCGGCGGTCGCGAAGTAGTCCGGCGGCGCCACCTCGAGGCCGGCGGCGCGGACGAACGCGTCGGCGCCCGGGCCGGCCAGCAGCACGTGGGGTGTCCGCTCCATCACCGCCCGCGCGGCGCGGATGGGGTTGCGCGCCGTCGTGACGGCCGCGACGGCGCCGGCCGCGCCGGTGGCGCCGTCCATCAGCGCAGCGTCGAGCTCGATGG
>JAUHXL010000331.1 GCA_030426945.1 bacterium | reverse complement strand
CCGGTCCCGAGCCGCCGCCCCTGCTGATGGTGGGCAGCTATCGCGCGGCCGGCTACGAGCAGAGCCCGTTCCTGGCCCGCTTCCGCTCGGCCGGGGGGCGCGTGATCCGCGTGACGCCCCTCGACGTCGACACCGGCGCCGCCCTGGCCCGGGCCCTGCTCGGCCCGGACGCCGATCCGGCCGTCGCGCGGCGCATCGCCGAGCGCGCCGCCGGCCACCCCCTGCACATCGCCGAGCTGGCCCGCCACGCCGAGCCCACCGCCGCGAGCGAGGACACCCGCCTCGAGGCGGTGCTCACCCGCCGCTTCGACCGCCTCGCCCCCGTCGAGCGCCGCCTGCTGGAGCTGGGGGCGGTGGCCGGCGGCCCGCTGGATCGAGGCGTCGCGGCGCGCGCCGCCGGCCTGTCGGACGCCGCCGCGCGCGACGCGCTCGACCAGCTGATCCGGGACGAGCTGCTGCGCGCCGTGCCGCCCGCCGCGGTCGAGGTGTTCCACGACTCGATCCGCCTCGCGGTCACCACGGTCCTCGAGGCGCGCGCCGCGCAGGATCTGCACCAGCGCCTGGCCACGGCCCTGATCGAGCTCGACGCACCCGGCGACGACCGGCTCGCCTACCACCTGCAGCGCGCCGGCCAGGCTCAGGACGCCGCGCCCTACGTGCTGCGGGCCGCCGAGCAGGCCACGCGCGCCCTGGCCTTCGATCGCGCGATCGTCCTCTACGAGCGCGCCCTCGAGCTGGGCCGCGACGTCGACGCGCGCGGCGTGCCCCTGCGGGAGCGGCTGGCCGACGCCCTGACCAACGCCGGCCGCTACGCGGACGCCGCCCGCGTGTACCTCGAGCTGGCGGCCCAGGCGCCGCCCGAGCGCGCCCTGACCCTGCGCGAGCGCGCCGCCGACCGCTTCCTGCGCTCGGGCCGCCTGACCGAGGGCCGCGGCGTGCTCAACGAGGTGCTGGCCGCGGTGGGCATGGCCCTGCCCGAGAGCCCCTTCGGCGCGCTGCTGTCGGTCGCCTGGCGCCGCCTGCGCCTGAAGCTGCGCGGCCTGCGCTTCCGCGCCCGCGACGCCGCGGCCATCCCCACCGCCGCCCTGCGCCGCGTCGACGTCGCCTTCAGCGTCGGCGAGGGCCTGGCCCCCATCGACCTGCTGCGCGGCGTCGACTTCCAGACGCGCAGCCTGCTGCTGGCCCTGAAGGCCGGCGATCCCTTCCGGGTGGCGCGCTCGATGGGCGTCGAGGCGGTCAGCCTGGCCACGCTGGGCCCCGCCGGCCGCCGCGAGAGCGCGCGGCTGGTCGAGCAGGCCCGCGCCATCTGCCCCGACAACGCCGAGGTGGACGCCATCGGCCACGTCGCCGGGGTGCTGGCGGCGTGGCACTCGAACCGCTGGGCCGACGCCGTCGCCGGCGCCGACCGCGCCTTGGCGGGCTTCGAGGCGCAGGGTGAGGGCAAGCAGTGGGAGCGCATGATGGCCGACATGTTCGGCATCGCCGCGCGCTGGTGGCTGGGCGATCTGATCGCCTTCCGCGCCATGGTGCGCGAGCGCGTGGCCGACGCCCGCGCGCGGGGCGAGCTGCTGGCCGAGCTGCACTACAGCAACGCCATGCTGTTTCCCCCCACCCTGCTCGACGGGGATCCCGAGCGCGCCGACCGCGAGATCGTCGACGTACACAACCGCTGGCGCCAGCCGGTGGTGGGTCTGCCCGACTACTACGCGCTGCTCAGCCGCATGAACGTCGCCCTGTACCGCGGCCGCGGCCACGACGCCCTGGCGCTGGCCGCCGCCGACGTGGATCGCCTGCGGCGCCTGGGGCTACACCGCATCCCCATGCTGCAGCTCGCGCTGGTCGAGGCGCAGGCGCGCGCGACGCTGGCCGCCTGGTCCGAGGGGGGCGACGGCCGGAAGCTGACGCGGGCCTGGCGCCGGCACCGCCGCGTGATCAGCCGGCTGCCCGTCCCCTGGGCAGACCCGGCCGGGGCGCTGCTCGACGCCCAGCGCGCCGGGTTGGTCGGCGACGCGCCGGCCGCGGCGGCCGCCTACGAGGCGGCTCGGATCGCCTTCGAGGGCCTGCAGATGCCGGTCTTCGCCCTCGCGGCGCGCGCCGCGGCGGGCGGTGAGACCGGGCGCGCTGCGCTGGACGCCCTGCGCGCCCGCGGCGTGGCCGAGCCGCTGTCCTACGTGCGGATGCTGGTGCCGGCAGCCCGGGCAGGCTGAGCCGACCCGCCGCCGGGCGCGCGAGGCGCCCGCGCGACGGAGGGGGGAGGAGCGGGCGCCCGGGCTGGCCGGACGCCCGACCCGGTCAGGGCAGGGCGCAGTTCGTGTTCACCTCGCCGGGCGTGCCGTTGTCGCCCGCGCCGAACAGCGCCGACGACGGGCACCAGTTGATGCCCAGCGCGTTGTCCGCCTGCTCGGGGTTCAGGCTGCCGTCGAGCTGCATCGAGCTGCCGTTGGGATCGGGGAACGTGGCGCCGTTGTCGTAGGCCACGCGATCGAGCACCGTCTCGCCCAGGGTCAGCTCGACGAAGTCCGAGGCGTTGCCCAGCTCCATCGTCGGCAGCCGCAGGTCGCAGATGTAGCCGCCGTTGAAGTCCGCGAGATCGGGATCGATCGTGTTCGACCGCCCGATCACGAAGTACTCCTGGAAGCCCAGCACGATGCCGTCGGGCAGGTCGATCGTCCGCTGGTTGTCGGTCAGCGCGACGCCGTCGAGGCTCAGCGGCCCCGGCGACGTGTTGTGGATCTCGACGAACTCGCCGAAGTCGTCGTCGACGTTCGACGAGTTCTGCATGATCTCGGTGATCACCAGCTCGTTGCCCTGGGGCGACGGCGCGTCGCCGACGAACAGGCGGCCGGCCAGCGCCGGCTCGAAGCCGTCGGCGCTGCCCGCGGGGCCGCGGTCGCACAGCGTCCAGGTCAGGCCGTTGTCGACCGACACCCGGAACGCCCAGCTGTAGTGGCCCGGCTCGTCCGGGGCCACCGCGGTGGCGAAGTACTCGTCGTTGTTCACGTCGTTGGGGTCGCCGGTCTGGCTGCCGTCCCAACCCGCGTTCGGCGCGGCCGGAACCCACTGCCACCCGCCGTCCCGCGGATCGCTCTCGAAGCCGCCCCAGCCGATCTGCGCCCGCACGACCGGGTTGACGTCGGACTGCGGCGAGGCGTCGGTGATGCCCTCTTCGTAGAACACGCCGAACAGGTCGACCTCGGCGCCCGGCATCGCGCGACCGTGGACCGGGAACTGCGCGCGGCAGTAGTCCACGTCGTTGGGCTGCACGCCGTCGGGCAGGATGACCCGCAGGCGGTAGGCGTCGATGGCCGCGTTGTCGCCGAACTCCGTCACGACGGCCTCGTAGTTGCCGGGCGGCAGCTCCTGGTCGATCAGCGAGCACACCCCGTTGTCGCCGCCGTCGTCGTTGCTGGCGACCGAGGCCCCACGCAGCCCCGTGATCGGGTCGATCGGGAACACGGTGACGACCGTGTCGCCCGAGCAGCCGCCCTGAGGCCCGGTGGTCTGCAGGGTGACCGGGCCGCCCTGCGGCAGCGCGAAGGCGAAGGCGTCGTCGCCCTCGACCTCGAGGCCGCCGCGGAAGACGCCGCCGACGTTCACGTCGGCGAACACGGCGAAGTCGAGGCGGTAGAAGTCGATCGGATCGTTGTTGCCGAAGTCCCGGCTCTCCAGCACGTACCGCCCGGGCGCGAGGCCCGCCG
The DNA here is from genome assembly GCA_030426945.1 of bacterium. Classification (GTDB taxonomy): domain Bacteria; phylum Myxococcota_A; class Bradymonadia; order UBA7976; family UBA1532; genus JACKDN01. Next base: position 4,533 of record JAUHXL010000331.1, on the reverse strand, counting down.
TGTTGATGAGGGAGCAGGTCGAGCCGGGGCGGTCGTCGTTGCGCGCCGCTTGCGTGCGCGTGCCGTCCTCGGCGATGCGGAACAGCGTCAGCACCGTGTCGACGCCCGGCGGGCAGCCGAGGCCGATCCCGTTCGTGGTGGCCGCGACCACCGTCGAGACCTCCTCGATCTCGAAGAAGTAGGCGTCCCGCGACCCGGCCGCGAGCCGTTCATCGCTGGCGTAGCGCGAGTTGATGATGTCGAAGTCCTCGATCGAGCAGATCGCGTCACACCCGTCACCGTTGGTGGTGTTGCCGTCGTCGCACTGCTCGGACTCCTGGTTGATGAAGCCGTCGCCGCAGGCGGGCTCCACCTGGCAGGCGTCGTCGCAGCCGTCGCCGTTGTCGGTGTTGCCGTCGTCACAGGTCTCGCCCGGGTTCACGAGGCCGTCGCCGCACTCGCCGCCGGGGAACTCGACCCGCAGCAGGTAAGGCGCCACGGCCCGATCGAGGAAGCCGGTCACCTCGACGACGTAGCTGCCCGCGGTGAGGGACTCGCCGATCTGCGAGCAGGTGCCGTTGGCCCCGCCGTCGTCGTTGCGCGCCACCTGGTTCCCACCCTCGTCGAAGATCGTGAGGACGGTGTCGGCGCCCTCGGGGCATGCGTCGTCGGGGCCCGTCGTGCGCAGCGTCACGTCGCTGTCCGCCGCGAGGTCGAGGACGAAGCGGTCGTTGCCGTCCTCGGCGATGGCCCCGCGGAAGAGGCCGCCGGTGCTCACGTCGGTCTCGAGCAGGAAGTCGAGCGTGTACGCCGGGACCGCCGCGCCCTGGAAGCCGTTCACCTGGATCGTGTAGGTGCCCGGGCCGATGGGCGTCTCGAGCAGCGAGCACAGGCCACGGCCCGCACCGTCGTCGTTGAACGCCACCTGGATACCGCCCGCATCGTACAGCCGGACCACGGTGTCCTCGGGGCAGCCCCCGGCGCCGTCCGACGTGCCCACCGTCAGCTCACCGTCTTCGTCGACCACGATCTGGTAGGTGTCCTCGGTGCCGGCCGCGATGCCGCCCGACGCGAAGTCCACCTGGCCCACGCGGATCTCGAAGTCCTCGAGCGTGCACACCGCGTCGCAGCCGTCGTCGTTGGCGGTGTTGCCGTCGTCGCACTCCTCGGTGCCCTCGACGATCTCGTTGCCGCACTCCTGCTCGAAGTTGCATTGCGCGTCGCAGCCGTCGCCGTCCTCGTTGTTGCCGTCGTCGCACTGCTCGGGCGCGTCGACGAAGCCGTCGCCGCAGTCGGGCTCGCGCTGGCACTCGGCGTCGCAGCCGTCGCCGTTCTCGGTGCCGCCGTCGTCGCACTCCTCGCCCTCGTCGATGATCGCGTCGCCGCAGCCGGGGTTGCGCTCGCAGGCGTTCGAGCAGAAGTCGTCGTCGACCTCGTTGCCGTCGTCGCACTGCTCGCCGGTGTTGAGCTCGCCGTCGCCGCAGTCGCCGGGCAGGCGCACCGACAGGGCGTAGGCGGGGATGGCGCGACCCAGGAAGCCGTTGACGACGATCTCGTAGGCGCCCGGCTGGAAGGTCTCGAGCACCCGCGAGCACACCACGCCGCCGCCGATGTCGTCGTTGCGGAACACCTGGTCGCCGCGGCTGCCGTCGGCGCCGAGCGCGTAGACGGTCAGGATGGTGTCGTCCGGGCAGCCGCCCTGCCCGTCGCTGGTGAACAGCTCGACGTCGCCCTCGGCCGGCACGTTGAGCAGGTAGGTGTCGTCGCCGTCCTCGGGGAAGCCACCGGCGTACTCGCCGCCGGCGGTGATGTCCTGGGCCAGCAGGAACGTGAAGGTGTAGGTCGGCACGAGGTTGCCGTTGAGATCGGTCACGCGCAGGGCGTAGTTGCCCGGCTCGATCGCCCCCTGCAGCAGCGAGCACAGACCCTCGCCGCCGTCATCGTCGTTCGCGATCGGCTCGCCCTGCTCGTCGAGCAGGTCGATCACCGTGTCGACGCCCGCCGGGCACCCGCCCTCACCGTCGCTGGTGAACGCCCGGACCACCGACGGCCCGTCCGCCGTGAACTGGTAGGTGTCCGACGAGCCCGCCGCGATGCGCTGGGGCCCCTCGGCGCGGCCGGTGACGATGCCGAAGTTCTCGCCCGAGCAGGTGGCGTCGCAGCCGTCGCCGTTGTCGAGGTTGCCGTCGTCGCACTCCTCGCCGGGATCGATGACCTCGTTGCCGCACTCGAGCTGGCACTCGGCGTCGCAGCCATCGCCGGCGTCCGTGTTGCCGTCGTCGCAGGTCTCGTTGCCGTCGACGAAGCCGTCGCCGCAGAGGGGCTCGCGCTGGCACTGGGCGTCGCAGCCGTCCTCGCCGGCCGTGTTGCCGTCGTCGCACTCCTCGCCCTCGTCGATGATCCCGTCGCCGCAGCCCGGGATGCGCCGGCACTGATCGTCGCAGAAGTCGTCGTTGGCCAGGTTGCCGTCGTCGCACTGCTCGCCGGCGTTGATCGTGCCGTCGCCGCAGACGCCGGCGTAGCGCACCTCGAAGGCGTAGGCGGGGATGGCGCGGCCGCCGAAGCCGCGCACCCGGATCTCGTAGGCGCCCGCCTCGAGATCCGCATCGATGAGCGAGCACAGGTTGACCTCGCCGGCGTCGTCGTTGGTCAGCAGGGGCTCGCCGATGGCGTCGTCGTCGCCCAGGACGTACAGCGCCATGATCGTGTCGTCGGGGCAGCCGCCCGCGCCGTCGCTGGTCAGCAGATCGACGCGCGCCGCCTCGTCGAGCACCACCACGAAGCGATCATCGCCGCCCTCGACGAAGCCGCCGGGGAAGGCGCCGCCGGCGCTGGCGTCGATCGTCAGGCGCGTGTCGAGCTGGTAGGCGTCGACGGGCGCGCCGAAGGAGCCCTCCACGACGATCGTGTAGGTGCCCGCCTGCGGCAGGTCGAGATCGACGGCCGAGCAGCGGTTGAGGTCGTCGATGTCGTCGTTGCCGCCGACCTCGACGCCGCCGGCGTCGAAGATGGTCAGGACGGTGTCGCCGCCGATCGGGCAATCGCCGGCCCCGTCGCTGGTGCGCGCCTGCAGGCGCGCCGGGCCGTCGGCCACGATCGTGAAGGTGTCGCTGCTCTGGAACGCGAAGCCGGCCGACTGGATGATCGCGCGACCGGTGATGATGTCGCCCTGCTCGAGCGTGCAGGCCGAGTCGCACCCGTCGCCGTTGGCGTCGTTGCCGTCGTCGCACTCTTCGCCCGCGTCGAGCTCGCCGTTGCCGCACTCGACCTGGCACAGCGCGCTGCAGCCGTCGCCGCCCTCGAGGTTGCCGTCGTCACAGCCCTCCTCGCCGTCGACGAACCCGTCGCCGCAGACCGGCTCCCGCTGGCACGCGGCGTCGCAGCCGTCGCCGACGTCGGTGTTGCCGTCGTCGCACTGCTCGTCGGCGTCGATGATCCCGTCGCCGCAGCCCGGGTTGCGCTCGCAGGCGTTCGAGCAGAAGTCCCCGTCCTCGAGGTTGCCGTCGTCGCACTGCTCGCCCGCGTCGAGCGTGCCGTCCCCGCAGGTGCCCGCGAAGCGCACGTCGAACGCATAGCGATCGATCGGGGCGCCGTCGAAGGCGTCGACGCGGATCTCGTAGTCGCCGGCGGGCAGCGTCTCGGTCACCCGCGAGCAACGGCCGTTGTCGGCGTCGTCGTTGCGCGCCACCTCGGCCAGCGTCCCGTCGGGCGCGACCGAGAAGACGGTGATGATGGTGTCGCCGGGGCAGCTGCCCTCACCGTCGCTGGTGACGACCTCGACGAGCTGCTCCTCGGGGTTGCGCAGGTAGAAGTGGTCGTTGCCGCCCTGGCCGAAGGCGCCCGCGTACCGGCCGCCCTCGCTGACGTCGGTGACCAGGCGGAAGCCGAAGGTGTAGGCCGGCAGCGCGGTCTCGTCGACGCCCGTGACCACCAGGGAGTAGCTGCCCGCGGGGATGCCCACGTCGAGCAGCGAGCACAGCGTCTGGCCCAGCCCGTCGTCGTCGAAGGCGACCTCGACGCCCTCGCTGTCGAGCAGGGTGACGGTCGAGTCGGCGCCCACCGGGCAGCCGAGCGCCCCGTCGCTGACCACGGCGCCCAACAAGGCGTCGTCGTCGGCCGTGAAGGTGAAGGTGTCGGCGGCGCCCGCCGCGGCGCCGGCGCTTTCGATCAGCGCGCGCCCCTGCAGCAGCGCGAACTGCTCGAAGGTGCAGGCCGCGTCGCAGCCGTCGCCGTTGTCCAGGTTGCCGTCGTCGCACTCCTCGGTGCCCTCGACGAAGCCGTTGCCGCAGGTCTGCTCCACCTGGCAGTTCGCGTCGCAGCCGTCGTCGGGCGCGATGTTGCCGTCGTCGCACTGCTCGCCGGCCTCGAGCTCGCCGTTGCCGCACACCGGGCCGGGCGCGCCGCCCATGCCGCCCATGCCGCCCATGCCGCCAGCGCCACCCGCGCCGCCGCCCATGCCGCCGGCGCCACCCGCGCCGCCGCCCATGCCGCCGGCGCCACCCGCGCCGCCGCCCATGCCGCCGGCGCCGCCCATGCCGCCCGCGCCACCCACGC
>JAUHXL010000004.1 GCA_030426945.1 bacterium | reverse complement strand
GGCTGCACGTCGAGCGCCCAGGCGGGCTGCTCGAACAGCGGGCGCAGATCGTCGCGGTTCCACGCGTGCACCAGGATGGCCGCCGCCACGTGGGGGCAGCGCGCTTCCCCCTGGGGGGTGCAGTCGCAGGTCCAGCGGCCCGGCACGGGGAACTCGTCGTCCTCACCGTGGTAGCTGACGACCGTCTCGCTGCCCACCCACCAGTCGCGCGTGTGGCGGGTGCTCAGGGGCACCACCGGCGGCGCCGGCGTCGGCACGAAGCCGGGCTCGGCCGCCCAGCGCAGGCCCAGCCGGCGCAGCACCGCGGCGGCGCGCGCCGGCCCGACGATCTCGGTGTCCGGCTGTTGCAGGACCAAGCCCATTCGACCCCCTCGAAGCGACCCCACAGCCTGAGCCCGCGTGGTACGTCGTTTCAATGGGGCGAGAGGAAAGTGACGCACGGACGGGTACCTGCGCGCGCGCTGGAGCGCGCCGCGCGGGCGCCCCCGCGGCCCGTGGCGGGCCCGAGACGCTTTGGGACAACTCCTATCCTCACATCGTGGTCGTGGTCGTGGTCGTCGTCGTGGTCGAGCGGACTGCCGACGCGCTCTGCGAATCGCTCAGCCCCGCTGCGCAGCGCGGCCGATATCGCGGGCCGCCGATCACAGGGGTCCGAGGGCATGTCGTCCGCGGCGGTGGGCCACTGGCGCCAGACGCGGCCGTCTCTCCGTTTCGACCACGACCACGACCACGAAGCCCGCAGAGGTGGGCTTTGCACCGAGACGCTTACGGCGCGGCGTCGTCGAAGAGCACCGGCGCACCGTCGAAGCCGTGGCCGCTGTTGACCAGCACCGTCGTCGGCAAGCCGGCGAGCAGCGCGCGGTAGCGATCGAAGAGGGCCGGCGCGTCCTCGGGACGCTCGGGCAGGCGCAGGCCCAGCACCGCCAGATCGGCGTCCCCGCTCTCGCGCCGCATCAGCGCCGCCACGTCCTCGCCGCCGCGCAGCAGCACGCGGGTGTCGGCCTCGAGGCGCGCGTTGGCCAGCAGCCGCGCCAGCTTCGCCTCGACGAGGGCGGCGTCGGCCTCGGTGTCGACCGCGACGAGCACGGTCACCCGCGCCTGCCGCCAGCGGAAGTCGCTGGTCAGCAGGTGCGCCACCAACAGCATCAGCGCGCCGTTGTTCTGCAGGCCCCCCCACCAGATGTGCAGGTTGCGGCGGCGCCCGAAGCCGCGCTCGGCGTCGTGGTGCACCAGCATCAGCGCGTTGTCGAGGTCGACGAGCTCCTGCAGCATCGCGAAGTAGGGCTCGGCGCGATCCTTCTTGTGCGGCCACCCCAGCAGCACCGTGTTCGCCTCGAGGTGTCCGATGCCGTAGGACTGCGTCACGGTGACGACGCCGCGGTACAGCTCGGGCACGATGTCGACGCGGAAGAAGACGTTCGGGTAGTCGGCGGCCAGCGGATCGAGGGCGCGCCGCAGCACCTTGCGCCGCTCGGCCAGGGCGCTCACCTGGCCACGCAGCATGTGGATGTAGGAGACGATGCCGCGCTCCTGCACCAAGGCCGCGCCGAAGTCGAGCAGGTGCTGCCGCCGCTCCGCTGGGCCGCCGAAGATCAGCACGTTCGGCCGCCAGTTCATCTCGTGGTACTCGGTGCGGTGCAGGTGGCGGAGCGCCGTGCGCACCAGCGCCGACCACAGCCCGTGCCGCGCGTCGCCGAAGGTGGTGTTGAGCGCCTTGCGCTCGACGTAGACGTAGATGAAGCCGCACACCAGCGCCGCGGCCACCATCGCGCCCAGGTCGATGATGCTCATCACGTAGAAGCAGGCCGCCGCCCCACCCAGGCTGATCAGCCACGGCACCCGGAAGGTCGGGCGGAAGCTCGGGTTGGCCGCCCAGCGCTCGAGCCCGCAGGCCAGGTTGGTGATGCCGTAGGTGGCCAGGAAGAACATGGTCAGCACCGGCGCGATGAGATCGAGGCTGCCGACCAGCACGCCGATCTCGGCGAGCAGGAAGGTGAAGGCCAACCCGGCGCGCGGCTCGTTGGTCGGCCCGTAGCCCCGCGCGAAGGCCCGCGGCGCCAGCCCGTCGAGCGCCAGGGCCTGCAGGGTGCGGGGGGCTGCCAGGATGCTGCCCACCGCGCTCGACAGGGTGGCCCCCCACACGCCCACGAAGATGAGCGACGGGAACACGGCCATGGCCCACACGAAGTCCTTCTGTCCGCGCAGCGTGGCGTAGTCGGCGTTGAACGCGAGGACGAAGGGGAAGGCCATGTAGATGACGAAGCCCGCCAGGATGGCGAACAGCGTGCCGCGGGGCAGGGAGCGGCGGGCGTCCTTCAGATCGCCCGACATGCTGACGCCCGCCATGATGCCGGTGACCGCGGGGAAGAAGACCGCGAACACCTGCGAGAAGGGCACGAGGTCGTCCCCCTCGGCCAGCCAGGTGACCTCGGCGGGGGGGTTGGGGCCGCGGCCGAAGAAGAAGGACACCAGCGACAGGCCGATGGCCGCCATGACCACGTACTGGATCTTGATCGCGGCCTCGGCGGACTTCATGGCCAGGGCCGCCAGCACGAGGCAGGTGATCGTGCCCAGCACCCGCGCGTCGAGCAGCAGCGCGATGGCCGGGTTGGCGTGGGTGGCCGGCAGCAGATAGCCCAGGGACTCGGTGAAGCCGACGACGTAGAAGGTGACGCTGAGGGCCTGGGCGAAGAAGAGCGGGATGCCCACCGAGGCGCCGGCGGGCGCGCCCAGCGAGCGGCTGATCATGAAGTACGCGCCGCCCGCGCCGACGGTGCGGTTGGTGGCGATGCTCGACACCGACAGGCCGGTGGCGAGCGAGATGACGTGCGCGAGGGCGACGACGATCAGCGCGCCGGCGAGGCCGACGTTGCCGACCACCCAGCCGAAGCGCAGGTACATGATGACGCCGAGGATCGTGAGGATGCTCGGCGTGAAGACGCCCCCGAAGGTGCCCAGGCGGCGGGCGTCGGCCGGTGCGGCGGGCGGCGGGGTGGCGGTCAAGGGCGGCGGTCCAGGGAGCTCAAGCGCAGGTGCGCACCAAGGCGTCGCGGAGGCGGGGCAGGCAAGCGCGGATGTCGTCCTCGCTGACCGCGCCCACGCTGAAGCGGACCCAGCCGCGGTTGTGGGTGTCGCCGAAGGCGCTGAAGGGCACGATGGCGCAGCCGGCCTCGCGCAGCAGGAAGCGGCGCACCGCGTCCTCGTCGGGCAGGCCGGGCCGGCCCTCGAGATCGAAGCGGACGCTCAGATACAGCGCCCCCTGCGGCGCGATGGACTGCACCGGCAGACCCTCGGCGGCCCACGCCTCGAACGCGCCGTGCAGCAGGTCCAGCCGCGACCGGATCTGCGCCCGGAACGGCCCGAGGAAGGCCTCCATGGCGGCGGCGTCGCCCAACAGCCGCGCGGTGGCCAGCTGCTCCGGCTTGGGCGCCCAGGCGCCCACGTGCGTCAAGAGCGCCTTCATGCGCGCCATGATCGCGGGCGGCCCGACCATCCAGCCCACGCGCAGGCCGGTGGCCGCGAAGCACTTCGAGATGGCGTCCGAGAACAGCGTGTAGCGGGCCATCGCCGGCGCCACGCCCACCGGGGTCACGTGCTGGTGATCGCCGAAGGTGAGCAGCCGGTAGACCTGATCGTAGACGACGTACAGCGGGCGGGCGCCCGTCGACTCGCGGCGCGCGTTCTCCTCGAGCACCCGATCGCAGATGGCCCGCATCTGCGCCTCGGTCATCATCGTGCCGGCCGGGTTCATCGGCGAGCACAGCACCAGCAGCCGGGCGTCGCGCAGGTGGGGCCCCAGCGCCTCGGCCGTCGGCATGAAGGCGTCTTCGGGGCGCGTGGGCACGACGACGTGCTCGGCGCCGACGAGCTGGCAGAAGTTGTTGTTGTTCCAGCTCGGCGCGGGGGTGACGACCTTCTCGCCGGGCGAGACGAGGCACTGATAGGCCCCGTAGAGGACCGGGCGGGCGCCCGACGCGACGGTGACCGCCTCGACGGGATAGTCCAGCCCCAAGACCGCCTGGTAGTGGTCGCGGATGGCCCGGCGCAGCTCGAGCAGCCCGTCGGCCGGCGGGTAATTGGTCTGATCGGCCGCCACGGCCTCGGCGATGTAGTCCTTCAGCAGCGAAGGCACCTGGAAGTAGCGCGGATCGAAGTCGCCCACCGTGAAGGGAGCGACCGGCTCGCCGGCCAGGATGCGGTCGCGCACCTCGTAGGCGATGACCAGGATCCTGCTGGGCACCATCGCCTGCGCCATCTCGGAGAAGGTGGTCGCCGCCGCGGTGGGCCCGTCGAAGAAGGGGCGCAGATCCGTCATGGGCTGGGCTCGTCGAAGGCCCGGTGGGCCATGTAGCTCGAGCGCACCATGGGGCCGGCCTCGACGTGCCGGAAGCCCATCGCGCGGCCGACCTCGGCCAGGCGGGCGAAGGTGTCGGGGTGCACCCAGCGGTCGACCGCCAGGTGCCGCGTGGTCGGGGACAGGAACTGCCCCAGGGAGAGGATGTCGCAGCCGACGGCGCGCAGCTGCCACATCACGTCCTCGACCTCGTCGTCGGTCTCGCCGAGGCCCAGCATCAGGCCGGTCTTGCTCAGCACGCCCGGGCGGCGGCCGATGTGGGCCAGCACGTCCAGCGAGCGCTGGTAGATCGCCTGGGGCCGCACCCGGCGGTACAGGCGCGGGACGGTCTCGGTGTTGTGGGCGACGATGTGGGCGCCGGCGTCGAGCACGGCGTCGAGGGCGGCGAGATCGCCCTCGAAGTCGGGCACCAGCAGCTCGACGCGGCAGTCGGGCGCGGCGGCGCGGATGCCGCGCACGCAGGCCGCGAAGTGCGCCGCGCCGCCGTCGGGCAGGTCGTCGCGGTTGACGCTGGTGATCACCGCGTGGCGCACGCCCATGCGGCGCACGGCCTCGGCGACGTGGGCCGGCTCGTTCGCGTCGAGGGCGCCCGGCTGGCCCTTGTCCACCGCGCAGAAGCCGCAGCGCCGAGTGCAGATGTCGCCCATCAACATGAAGGTGGCCGTGCCGGCGCTCCAGCACTCGTCGATGTTGGGGCAGCGGGCCTCTTCGCAGACGGTCACCAGGTCGAGCCCGTCCTTGAGGCGCTCGAGCTCGCGGAAGGTGTCGTTGCGGTGATAGCGCACGCGCAGCCAGCCCGGGCGCGGGCCCGGCTCGCGGTGACGCACGCGGGGCGCGTCCGCTGCCGGCGCCCGCGGATCGGAGATGGTGACGAGGGTGCTCATGATCGCGGCCCATTGTGATCGATCGGCGGCACCTCCGCCACCAGCGCCCGGCCGAAGCGCGTGGCCAGGTGCGCGGCGAGGGCGTCCTCGACCTCGGCCAGGGGCACCGCCCGGCCGAGCTCCCGCTGCAGGCTGGTGACGCCCTTGCCCACGATGCCGCAGGGCACGATGAGGCCGAAGTAGGCGAGATCCACGTTCACGTTGAGCGCCACGCCGTGGTGGGTAATCCACCGGCTGATGCGCGCGCCGATCGCCCCGATCTTGCGCGGCGGATCGTCCAGCCAGACGCCGGGGTTGCCCTTGTCGCGGCCCGCGGTCAGCCCGTAGTCGGCGACGGTGTCGATCATCGCCTGCTCGAGGCCGCGCACGAACTTGCCCACGTCCTGCAGATCGGGCTTCAGGTCGAGGATGGGGTAGGCCACGAGCTGCCCGGGGCCGTGGAAGGTCGCGTCGCCGCCGCGATCGCTCTCGACCAGCTCCACGCCCCGCGCCGCGAAGCCCGCCTCGTCCAGCAGCAGGCTGCCGCGGTTGCCGTCGCGCCCCAGGGTGACGACCGGATCGTGCTCGAGCAGCAGGAGGGTGTCGGGGATGGCGCCGGCCGCGCGCTCGGCCACCAGCGCCCGCTGCAGCGCCCAGGCCGCGCCGTAGGGCACCCGCCCCAGCCGGCGGACGTGCAGCGGCCGCATCGAGCGGTCAGCGGTCAGCGGTCAGCCCTCAGCCGGGCGCGCCGCGGCGTTCGGATCCGCTCGGCGAGAAGCCGCCTGGCTGCGACGTTCGAGGCCCCTCGCCTCGAGGCCACCCCGGCGCGGGTGCTCGCCGGAGCGCTCGGAGCCCGGCTGACCGCTGAGAGCTGACAGCTGACAGCCCGTCCGATCCGCCGCGCGGCGCGCAAGGCCACCGGGCCCTTCACATCGCCGACTCGTCGAAGCCCTCGAGCGTCTGCTTGAGGTGCCCGACGAACGCGTCGGCCACGGCGCCGTCGATGGTGCGGTGATCGAAGCCCAGGGTGACGTAGCCGCAGGTGCGGATGACCATGGTGTCCGTGCCGTCGGGCAGCGTGTGCACCTTCACCCGCTTCTCGATGGTGCCCACGCCCAGGATCGCCGTCGTCGGCTGCGGGATGACCGGCGTGCCCCACTGGCTGCCGAAGACGCCCGGGTTGGTGATCGAGAAGGTCAGCCCGTCCAGCTCCTGGGGCATCAGCTTCTTGGCGCGCGCGCGCTCGCTCAGATCGGCGATGCGCTTCGACAGGCCCAGCATCGACAGGTCGTCGGCGTCGCCGATGACCGGCACCAGCAGCCCGCGGTCGAGGGCCACCGCGATGCCCAGGTTGATGTTGCCGCGGAAGACGACGTTGTCGCCGTCGTGCGCCGCGTTGACGATCGGGAACGCCTTCAGCGCGTCGATGGTGGCCTTCGCCAGGAAGGTGGTGAAGGTCAGCTTGCCGCCGCGCTCGGCGTACTGCGCCTTGAACTTGCGGCGCAGGCGGTCGATGCGCGTGTAGTCGATCTCGAAGCAGGTGTGCACGTGCGCGCTGTAGTGCTTCGACAGGATCATGTTGTCGCTGGTGGCCTTGCGGATGCCGGTCATCTTCTCGACCGTGTCCGCGGCGCGCACGTTGACCGGGATCTTCGGGATGCCCAGCTCGACCCGGCCCGCCGAGGGCGCGGCGGCCTTCGCGGGCGCGGCGGCCTTGGGCGCCTCCGCCTTGGCCGGGGCCGCCTCGTGGGCGCCCGACTCGATGTAGGCCAGGATGTCCTTCTTCGTCACCCGCCCGTCGAGGCCGCTGCCGTCGATGGCGCTCAGGTCGTCGATGCCGTGCTCTTCGGCGATCTTGCGCACCACCGGCGTGCTGCGCGTGCGGCGCAGATCCGCGGCGCTCATGTCGGCGCGGTCCTTCTCGCCCGCGTCGGCGGCCGGCGCGGCCGCGGCCGGCGCCTCGGGCTGCTTCGCCTCGTCCGCGGCGGGCTTCTTCGCCCCCCCGCCGCTGGGCTTCTCGTCCGCCGAGCCGATGATCGCCACCACCGAGCCGACCTCGACCGTCTCGCCCTCGCCCACCTTGATCTCGAGCAGCACGCCCGCCTCGGGCGCCGGGATCTCGGCGTCGACCTTGTCGGTGGTGATCTCGAAGATGGGCTCGTCGCGATCGACGCTGTCCCCGACCGCCTTCAGCCAGCGCACGATGGTGCCCTCGGCGACCGACTCGCCCATCTGCGGCATGATCACGTCCACGGCCATACAGCGCCCCCTCGCTCGTGCGGTTTCGTCGTCTCAGTAGGCGGCCAGCCGACGGGCGGCGGCCACGATGTCCTCGACCTGGGGCAAGAAAGCCCGCTCCAGGCCCTTGTCGTACGGCACCGGGGTGTCCTTCGCGGTGACGCGCAGCACCGGCGCGTCCAGCCACTCGAAGGCCCCCTCGTTGATGCGGCTGGTGATCTCGCCGGCCAGCCCGCCGGTGCGCGTGTCCTCGTGCGCCACCAGCACCTTGCCACAGTGGCGCGCCGCGTCGAGGATCGCCGCGTCGTCGAGGGGCTGCAGCGTGCGCAGGTCGACCATCCGCGTGGACACCCCCTCGCTGGCCAGCGTCTCGGCCGCCTCCAGCGCTTTGTGCACCATCGCGCCGTAGGTGATGATCGCCACGTCGTCGCCGTCGCGCCGCACCGCCGCCTCGCCCAGCCGCCCGACCGCGTCCGGCCCGGGCAGCGCCTCGCGCAGCGCCGGCGCGCGGTACAGCGCCTTGTGCTCGATGAACAGCACCGGGTTCGGATCCCGAATCGCCGCCTTCAAGAGCAGCTTGGCGTCGGCCGCCGTCGCCGGCGCCACCACCTTCAGCCCGGGCGTCTTCAGGAAGTACATCTCGACGCTCTGGCTGTGGAAGGGGCCGCCCCCCACGCCCGCGCCGCCCGGGCCGCGCACGACGATCGGCACCGCCCCGCCCCAGCGGTAGTGGCACTTCGCCGCGAAGTTGGTCAGCTGGTCGAAGCCGCAGGACAGGAAGTCGAGGAACTGGATCTCGACCACCGGCCGCATGCCCATCAGCGCCGCGCCGATGGCCGCGCCGACGATGCCGCCCTCGGCGATGGGCGTGTCGATCACGCGATCCGCGCCGAAGTGATCGAGGAAGCCCTGGGTCAGCTTGAAGGCGCCGCCGTAGACGGCGATGTCCTCGCCGAGCAGGAACACCCGCTCGTCGGCCTCCATCTCTTCCCAGAGGGCCTCGCGCACCGCCTCGATGTACGTCGATCCGGCCATCAGCGCGTCACATGTGCAGCGGGTGACCGAGGGTCGCGTGCGCCGCCTCGCCCATCGCCTCGGCCAGCGTCGGGTGCGCGTGGATCGTGTTCGCCAGCTCCTCGACGGTGCACTCGAGCTTCAGCAGCGGCCCGGCCTCCGAGATGAGGTCGGTGGCGCGCGGCCCGATGATGTGCACGCCCAGGATCTGGTCGTACTGCGCGTCGGCGACGATCTTCACGAAGCCGACCGTGTTGCCGATCACCTTCGCCTTGCCGATGGCCGAGAAGGGGAACTTGGCGGCCTTGACCGTGTAGCCCTTCTCCTTCGCCTGCGCTTCGGTCAGCCCGATGCTGCCGATCTCCGGGTTGCTGTAGGTGCAGCCGGGCACCTGGTCGTAATCGATGGGCCGCGGGTTCAGCCCGGCGATGTGCTCGACGGCGACGATGCCCTCGTGGCTGGCGGCGTGGGCCAGCTGGGGCGTGCCGGCGACGATGTCGCCGATGGCGTAGATCCACGGCTCGTCCGTGCGGCCGTGCGCGTCCACGTGCACGAAGCCGCGCTCGGTCTTCACCTTCGTCTTCTCGAGCCCGATGTTCTCGGTCACCGGCGCGCGGCCCACCGCCACCAGCAGGTGGCTGCCGCTGACCGTCTCGGCCTTCTCGCCCTTCTGCAGGCGCGCGCGGAAACCGTCGTCGGTGCGCTCGACGTCCGACAGCTTGGTGCCGGTGTGCACCCGGATGCCGCGGCGCTTGAACACCTTCTCGAACTCGGCCGACACCTCGGCGTCCTCGACGGGCACCAGGCGGTCCATCAGCTCGATGATCGTGACGTCGCAGCCGAAGCTCTTGAACACACTCGCGAATTCGACACCGACCGCGCCGGCGCCCAGCACGACGAGGTGCTTGGGCATGGGGTCGCGCAGCTCGAGCAGCTCGTCGCTCGACAGCACCACCTTCCCGTCCGGCTCGAGCCCGGGCAGGCGCCGCGGCACGCTGCCGGTGGCCAGGATGACGTGCTTCGTCGTCACCGTGGTCTTCGCGCCGTCCGCGCCCTCGACCTCGACCTTGCCCTCGCCGGCCAGGCGCCCGAAGCCCTTCAGCACCTCGACCTTGTTCTTCTTCATCAGGAACGCCACGCCCCCGGCGTTCTGCTGTACCACCTTGTCCTTGCGGTCGTGGACGCCGGGCAGGTCGATCTCGGGGGCGCTGACCTTCACCCCGAAGTCACCCGCGTGCCGCGCGTGATCGGCCAGCTCGGCCGACTCGAGCATGCTCTTGGTGGGGATGCAGCCGCGCAGCAGGCAGGTGCCGCCCAGGCGATCGTCCTTCTCGACGATGGCCGTCTTCAGGCCCAGCTGCCCCGCGCGGATGGCGGCCACGTAGCCGCCCGGGCCGCTGCCGATGATGACCACGTCGTAGGTCGTCGCCATGGTGCCCTCGTCGATGGAGTTCCGAAGGCCGCGTGATACCGCGCCCACGGCGGCGAAGCAAGCCGGGCACCGCCGGCGGGCTACTCCTCGTCGAGCTCGGACTCGCTGAGGTTCTCGATGGACTCGAGCTCGGCCTGGGTGAGGAAGCTGGGGCCGTCGCTCTCGACGAAGCCGAGCGCGTCCTCGGGCATGGGCTCGGCGCCGGGCACGGGCGGGGGGCGCACGCCGCGGCCCTCGGCGCGCAGCATGAGCACGGCGCGCTGGGCCTCGGCCGACAGGCGGTGCAGATCCCGCAGGCCCCGCAGGGCGCGGGCCAGGGTGCGCATGTCGGGCAGCGGCAGCGGGGCGGCGTCCGGCGTCAGCGACTGCACCAGCAGGCCGTCGAGGAAGCTGCCGAACAGGCCCAGCGGGCGCCGCCGCGAGGCGTAGGGCGGGCTGCGCGGGGGCGCCGCCTCGCCGGTGAGCATGAAGAACAGCAGCGCGCCGAGCGCGAAGATGTCGTCGGCGACGCCGGGCTCCTTGCCCGCGCGCACCGCCGCCGACACGTAATGGGGCGAGGGGCTCGGCGGCGCGATGGTGCGCGCGAACAGGCGGCGCGGGATGCCCAGATCGATCACCCGCAGCGACTCGCTGCGATCAGCGGGCAGCAGCACCGTCCAGGGCTCGAGGCCGCCGAGGTAGCGCACGCGGTAGTGCAGGCGGGTCAGCCCGTCGGCCAGCAGCACCGCCACCTGCAGCGCGGCCACCGGCGGCAGGGGTCCGCTGGCCGACACGCGCGCCTCGAGCGTGTTCTCGGTGGCCGGCGGCAGCACCACGAAGGCCTTGCGGTCGATGGTCTGCCCGACGTGCAGGATGCCCTCGACGGGCAGCCCGACCAGCAGCCGGTTGCGGGCCACCTCGTCGCGCAGATCCTGAATGAAGGCCCCCATCTCGCCGGCGACCACCTCGGGGAACACGATGCTGCAGCGATCGTGATCGGGCAGGATCTCGCCGTCGAAGACCGGTCCGATGGGCCAACGCGCCACGCGCTCGATGGCGCGGTACGAGCGCCCCTCGTCGTCGGTGGAGCGCGGGCTGGGCTTCCGCGGCAGCGGGGGCAGTGGGGGTGGCTTTGCCATGCAGGTGCGCACTCTAGCATGCGTCGCGGCGGCGACGCGCGTCAGCCGCCGTAGCGCGCCACGATCCCGCGAGCCTCGGCGACGAAGGCCTCGCGGTGGAAGCGCTCGAAGTTGTCCCACGTGCAGAAGGTCGACGCGTCCGTCACGCGGTCGACGAACAGGCGCCCCTCGAGGTGATCGAACTCGTGCTGAAAGGTGCCGGCGGTCAGGCCGCGCGCGGTGAGCCGGATGGGCGCCCCGAAGCGGTCGAGCGCGTCCACCTGCACCCCCATGTGCCGCGGCACGCGCCCGCGCAGGTCCGGCACGCTGAGGCAGCCCTCGTAGAGCGACGCGGTGTCGTCACCGAGCACGGTCAGCGTGGGGTTGACGAAGATCGTGAGGGGCACGTTGGGCTTGTAGGGGTAGCGCGGGTTGTCCTGCACGTGCACCGCGGCGATCGACCACGCCCGCCCGACCTGCGGCGCCGCCAGCCCCGCGCCGTTGGCCGCCTTCATCGTCTCGACCAGGTCGTCGATGAAGGCCTGCACCTCGGGCGTGGCCAGCCGCTCGGGGCTCAGCCGCTCGGCCGGCTGCCGCAGGACGGGATCGCCGATCAGCCGGATGGGCAGCACCGCCATCAGCCGGCGTCCCGGTAGTGCGCGATCCAGCCGGCGGGATCCTGGAACAGCCGCACGCAGCGGATGAACTTGGCGTCGGTCAAGAGGAAGCGGTGATGCCGGTGCGCCGGCACGACCAGCAGATCGCCGGCGCTGACCTCGACGCGCATCCAGCGATCGGCGTCGTCCCGGATGTCGAAGATGCCCTCGCCCTCGAGCACGAAGCGCACCTCGTCGTCGTGGTGCGTGTGCTCGCCGACGAACTTCTCTTCGATCGCCGGCAGGTTGGGCGTGCCCGGCGTCAGCTCGACCAGATCCTGCGCGGTGTAGCCCCGCGTGCGCATCAGGTGGTCGATGGCCTCGCCGTAGATGTCCGGGTCGAGAGGCAGCGCCTGATAGTGGATATCGAGCGAAACGAACAGGGCCGGATCGACATGGGCGGACGGCCCCTCCTCCAACCACCAGGCCTTCATCGGCGGACTCCTTCCGGCGGCGCGGCCGGATCGATGCCGCACGCCTTCATGCGCGCGGCGAGCTCGAAGAGATAGTCGTAGCACTCGGCCTGCGTCTTGGCGTGCTGCCAATCGCGGCCCCAGACGTAGACGCCGTGGCGCTGCACCAGCACCGCGTCCGACTGCGGGTTGGCGTCGATGGCCGCGGAGAGGCTGTCGGCGAGGTCGCACTCGTGGGCGGTGTTGGGGATGACCGGCACCTCGACGGTGTCGTGGTAGCCGTAGCCGCGCAGGCCCTTGATCATCTCGATGTGGGTGATGCGGAAGCGCTCCGGCCACAGGAGCGTCGCGAGGGCGGCGTGCTGGCTGTGCCCGTGGAGGACCGCGCCCGCGTCGCGCTGCCGGAAGGCGGCCATGAACAGCGGCGCGCAGGCGGTCAGCTTCAGGGACGCGTCGGCCGGCGGCTCGATCACCGCGCCGTCCGGGTCGACCACGAACACGTCCTCGGGGCGGATGCGCTCCTTCTGCACGCCGCTCGGGGCCATGTAGATGCGGTCGCCCTGCTTGACGCTGATGCCCCCGCCGGTCCCGGTCGCCCACCCCCGGAAGTAGAAGTGGCGGCACAGCTCGGCCACCAGCGCGCGCGGATCGGTCTCGGTCATGCCCTGTCCCCTCATGTGACCTGCGTTAGATTAGCGGATCGGGCGATAGGCTTCCGACAGCAGTGTCGTGAAGCCGCGCCCCTGCCAGAAGGGCGCCGCCAGCGCGTTGTCCGGCGCGAAGTTCACCTGCACCCAGTCGAGGCCCCAGCCCGCGAAGCGCTCGAGGGCCGCGTCCACGAGCGCCGAGCCGACGCCGCCGCCGCGCACGTCCGGCCGGACCGCCAGGTCGAACACCATGCCCACCTCGCGCACCGTGTACACCGGCGAGCGCCGCCCCACGCCGCCCATCAGATAGCCCACGCCGACCGCCGCGCCCCGATCCGCCACCAGCACCAGGCCCCGGTGCGCGTCCATCTGCCGCCTGACGAAGGCGCGGTAGCTCGCGGGCGCGTGGGCCTCGACCGCGTACAGCGTGGGCTCGAGCGCCGCGTGCGCCGCGATCAGCTCTTGCCAACGCGTCACGATCAGATCCAGGTCCGCGGCGGTCGCGGTCCGCACGCGGACGGGCGGGCTCATGGTGCCGCCACGCACCGGCGGCAGTCCGCGTCGCAGGCGAGGCCGGGGCCGCAGCGATCCACGCAGCGATCGCCCTCGACCGCGCAGCCCGGCGCCCGGCAGGCGGCGCAGTCCGCGTCGCACACCTGCCCGGCCGGGCAGTCGTCGCGGCAGACGCCGTCCTCGACGCTGCACGGAGGCGCCAGCTCGACGCAGCGCGCGCAGTCGGCGTCGCAGCCCTGGCCGGCCGGGCAGTCCTCGAAGCACAGCCCGAAGGCCGACCAGCAGGCGCGCGGCACGCAGGCCGCGCAGTCGGCGTCGCAGCGCAGGTTCGCGGGGCACCGATCGCTGCACACCCCGTCCTCCGCGGCGCAGGGCTGCGCGACCTCGGGCACGCAGGCTTCGCAGCCGGGCCCGCAGCGCGCGCCGGGCGGGCAGCCGTCGATGCACTGCTCGCCCCCCTCGTTGCGGCAGGCCGGGGCTGCCGGGCGGCAGCCGCGGCAGTCCGGGCTGCAGATCTGCCCGTCGGGGCAGCGATCGACGCACAGCCCGCTCGGCGCGAAGCCGCAGGGCGCCGGCGCGCACCGGGTGCAGGTGGGATCACAGGCCAGGCCCGGCCCGCAGTCGTCGAGGCAGGCGCCGTCGGCCTCGGTGGCGCAGCGCGCCGCCGCGGGCACGCAGGCGCTGCAGTCGCCGTCGCAGATCTGGCCGTCGGGGCACCGGTCGACACAGATCCCGTCGTTCAGATCGCAGCCCACCGGGGCGCAGGCGCCGCAGGCCTCGTCACAGGCCTGGCCGGGCGGGCAGCGATCGGCGCAGGCGCCGTCCTCGGTGCGGCACACCTCGACGCACCGCGCACAGGCGTCGTCGCAGGCCCAGCCGGGCGGGCAGGTGTCCCCGCAGACGCCGTCCTCGCCCAGGCCGCAGGCGCCGTCGCGCAGATCGCGGCAGTCGGTGCAGGTGGGATCGCAGGCGAAGCCGGCCGGGCAGTCGTCGGCGCAGGTGTCGGGGCCGGCGTCGCGGCAGAGGCCGGGCAGCGGCGCGCAGTCGGTGCAGGTGGGATCGCACTCGAGCCCCGGCCCGCAGGTGTCGAGGCAGCGATCCCCCACCTGCCCGCAGCCGCCGAGCGGGGTGGGTACGCAGGTCGTGCAGTCGGGATCGCAGCGGCTGCCGGCCGGGCAGTCACCGGCGCAGACGCCGCCCGCGTCGCGCGCGCACGGCACCGGCTCGCAGGCGCCGCAGTCGGCCGCGCAGCGCTGACCGGCCGGGCAGCGGTCCTGACACTGACCGCCGTCGACGGGCAGGAAGCAGCCCGAGGGCGGCGGCGGCACGCAGCCGCGGCAGGTCGCGTCGCACACGAGGCCGTCGGGACAGGCGTCGAAGCACCGACCATCGAGGGCGCGGCAGGGCCAACCGGGCACCGCCTCGCAGGCGCTGCAGTCGTCGTCGCAGCGGGTGCCCTCGGGGCAGCGGTCGACGCAGAGGCCGGCCGGATCGAGGGCGCACGCCGGCGGGACGGCCGCGTCCGCCACGCCGCCGTCTTCGCGATCCACGGGCACACCGCGATCCGCGAACGCGGGCGGCCGGGCGTCGGCGGTCATCTCCGCGTCGGCGCCACCGCCGTCGCCCGCGCCGCCGCCGACGCGCGCGTCGGCCGCGGCGTCCCCGCCCGGCGCCCCGTCGGCCGACCGCCGCGCGGCGGCGCCGTCGTCACACCCAGCGGCGACGACCGACGTCCACAGCAGTCCGAAGATGAGATTGCGTCCCATGCGCCCCTCCGCCGGCCCGGAGGCCCACGATTACCCACGCGCGCGGTCGGCACGCAAGGGCAGTGTTGTGCTGGAGGGGGCGAACGGGGGCGCGGGCCGAGCAGGTGTCCACCGCGGGGCGCCGACCCTCGATCGGGGGGCGCGCGGCGGAGCGACCGACTACTTGCCGGCGCGGGTCTCCCAGACGAAGCTGTCGAGCGAGCCGTTGGTGAAGTGCATCAGCACCCGCCCGTCCTCGCGCTCCACCTGCACCCGGCGGTCGTGCTCCCGGCTGAGCTCCTTGGCCAGCGCGACGGCCTGGTCGCGGCCGTGGATGTTCTGGACGTCAGTGCCCAACGTCACCACGAAGGTGCGGTCGGGGGTGTCGTCGTCGTCGTCGTAGTGGTCAGCCTGAAGATCACTCATCGGGGGTACCCCATCGATAGCCGGCCTTTGAGGGCCGGGCAAAGGCGAGCGGGACAGCCCGCGCGCGGGCGCGCACATTAATGACGCCTGGTCCCGACTGTCAAGCCGTGGGTCGTCCCGGTTTCGGGTCCGACCGCCAAACGGGGCCGCGCCCCCTTGCCGGCTCCGGGGCGAGCGGCCACAATCACCGGCCGAGGGGGGGCATGACGCAAGGGCATCGCGTAGCGGGGAGATATCGACTGCTGCACCGGATGGGGCGGGGCGGCATGGGCGTTCTGTGGGCCGCGCGCGACGAGCGCAGCGGCTTGCCCGTCGCCCTCCGCGTGCTCGAGCGCGGGACCGACGATCCTGATCGGGTGGCCCACTTCCGCGCCAGCGCCCTCGCCGCCGCGCGCCTCGACCACCCGCACGTCGCGCGCGTGCTCGACGAGGGGCACGACGCGATCGGCCCCTTCATCGTCAGCGAGTGGATCGACGGCAACCCGCTCAGCGACTGGCGCGGGGTGCAGGCGCCCTGGGACTTCCTGCAGCTGATCGTCGCGCAGCTGTGCGACGCCCTCGCCTACGTGCACGCCCACGGCCTGGTGCACCTCGATCTGCGGCCGGGCAACGTGCTGGTGACCCGGATCGGCGATCTGCCCTCGGTGCGCCTGGTCGACGTCGGCTGCGCGCGCATCGACGACGGCTGGAGCGACACCGGCACCGGCCCCCGCGCGACCCTCAAGTACCTGGGATCCCTACGCTACATGGCGCCCGAGGTGGCGGACTCGCCGCCCTGGCGCGTGGGCCCGTGGAGCGATCTCTACAGCCTGGGGCTGGTGCTGTGGGAGCTGCTCTGCGGCGATCTGCCCTTCGCCGATCAGAAGGGCGTCGCCCTGCTGCTGCGGCGCGCCAGCCTGCCGCCGCCCCCCCTGCCGCCCGAGCGCGGCGCGCCCCACCACGCGACGCTCGCGAACCTGCTGGCGCGCCTGCTGGCCCACGAGCCCACCGACCGCCCGCACAGCGCGGCCCAGGTGCGCCGGACGGTCGAGGCCCTCGAGGCGACGCCCCGGTGGTTCGACCCCCTGCCCCGCCAACGGCCTCGGCTGGAGCCCTTCGACGCCCACGCCGCCGGCGCCGCCGCCTTCCCGCTGTGGCCCCTGCAGCGCGGCCCCCTCGTCGGCCAGGACGCGGCCCTCGAGGGCCTCTGGCGGGCGGTGCAGGCCGTCGTGGCGGGCTACGGGAGCCGGCTGGTGGTCGTCGAGGGCCCCGCCGCGGCGGGCAAGACCATGCTGATCGACACGCTGGTCGAGCACGTGGTGCGCCGCGGATCGGCGCGCGTGTGGGGCGCCACCTTCGCCTCGGGCGCGCCGCCCGGCACGGGCCTGCTGGGGGCCCTCGAGGATCTCCTCAAGGCCGGCGACACCGACGCGGCCGGCGTGTCGGCCCGCGCCGAGGCCCTCAGCCTGCTGGCCGGCGCGGACGCCGAGGGGCTCGGCGCGGTCCTGCCGGGCCTGCTGCGTCCGGACTCGACGCCGCACGCGCGCCCGGGCAACGAGCCCGATCCCGGCGTCGAGGTGGGCTCGATCGGCTCGATCCACATGGTGGCCGGCACCTTCCTGCAGCTGCTCCGGCGGGCGGCGGCCAACGACGCCGTCGTGCTTCACCTCGATCAGGTCCACCACGCCACCGGGCCCGAGGGGCTCGACCTGATCGAGCGCCTGCTGGACGACGCCGATCTGTCGGTCTGCGTCGTGGCCTCCGCGCGCACCGGCGAGCCTGGCACCGAGGCGCTGCGCTCCCGCTTCCCCTCCGACGACCACGTCACCTGGGTGAAGCTGTCGCCCCTCGGCGGCGACGCCCTCCGCCTGTACCTGCGGGCCCGCGTGGGCCTGGCGGCCGCCGACGAGGATCGCGTGCTGCAGGTCATCGACGGCCGCCCGGCGCTGATGCGGGGCGTGACCGACTGGCTGCTCGACGGGCACCTGGTGCGGGGCGACGAGGGGCTGACGTTGGCCCCAGGGGCGGTGATCCCCGAGTCGATGCACGAGCTGCTCGAGGCCCAGATGCGCGCGCTGCCCCACAGCGGGCGGGACGCCCTGGTGCCCGACGTGGTGCTGGGGCTGGCCCACGCGCAGGTGCCGCTCGGGCCGCGGGTGATTCAGGCGCTGAGGGCCGACGATCCCCACCGCCCTTATGATCGGGCGCTGCTGGCGGCGGAGCGCGCGCGGCTGATGGTGCGCCGGCCGCTGGGCGGCTTCGTGTTCGCCCACGAGGCGATCACGCGCTGGCTGGTCGCGCGGGCCGGCGACCGGGCGCGCAGCTGGCACACCCGCTGGCTGGCGGTGCTCGACCGGCTCGAGGGGGCCGGCCGCGGGCAGCTCGGCATCGAGCGCGCGCACCACGCCGAGGCCATCGGCGCGCACGGGCGGGCGCTGCAGGCGCTGATCGAGGCGGCCGGGTGGGCCCTGAGCCCCGGGCAGCCCGCCCTCGAGCGGGGCCTGCTGGCGGCGCAGCGGGCCATCTCGTTGGCCGACGCGGTGGGCCGACCGCTGGCGGGCGCGCGCGCGCACCGGGTGCAGGCGGAGCTGCTGCGCCAGGCCGGGCGGCTGGCCGCGGCGCGGCAGAACCTCGTGGACGCCGAGGCGCTGCTGGGCGACGACCCGGCGCCGGTGGAGCGCGGCTGGTGCCACCTGACGCTGGCCTGGCTGCTGGTGGACGAGCGCAGCCTGGCGCCGGCCGAGGAGGCCTTCGCGTCGGCGCGCGCGCTCTTCGAGGACGCCGGCGACGAGGGCGGGGTGCGGTGGACCGAGCTCGGGCTCGCCCAGGTCGCGGGCCTGAAGGGCCAGCACGCGGTCAGTCGGACGCTGGCGCGCGAGGCCGAGCGGGGCTTCCGGGCGCTGGGCGCCGTGCGCGGCACGCTGGCCGCGCAGCTGCTGCGGGCGCACGCGGCCGATCGCGCCGGCGATCACGAGACGGCGCTGCGCCGCTACGCCCGGCTGCTGCAGACCGCGGACGCGCGGCGCTGGCTGCTCGAGGCCACCACCCTGCGGGTGCACCTCGCGCGCCTCGAGCTCGAGATGGGGCATCCGCACGACGCCCTCGCGCGCATGGACGAGGCCGCCTGCCTGTGCGACGCGGTGCGCCTGGTGCGGCTGCGGGAGTGGATCGACGCCGTGCGCCCGGCCGCTTTCGCCGCGGCCGGCGATCCGGCGTCGGCTCACGCCGCGCTGCACCGCGCCCGCCTGCCCAACCCGCGCCTCTGCGGCCACGCCGCCCGCGCGCTGCGCGCCGCCGTGCGCCAGCCGACCGTCGCCCTCGAGCCCACCCTGCAGGACGCCCTCGCCCGCTGGGCCGAGCAGGTCGCCGCCCACGCCGAGCGCCCGGTCGACACCGGCCGCCCGAGCCCGGATCCGCTGCCGCGCTGAATCAGCCCAGGCGCACGCGGAAGCGCGCGCCCGGCTCGCCGGGGTTCTCCAGCGTCAGCCGCCCGCCGTGGGCCTCGGCGATCTTGCGGCACAGGGCCAGGCCGAGGCCCGTTCCCTTCTCGCGGGTCGTGAAGAAGGCGTCGAAGGCCTGCGCGGCGACCTCGGCCGTCATGCCCGGCCCGTCATCCACCACGTCGAAGCCATCGGCGTTGGGCACCAGCCGCACGCGCGCGGCGCCGGCCTGCGCCGCGTTGCGGGCCAGGTTCAGCAGCAGCCGCCGGAGCTGCTCCGCGTCGGCCGACACCTCGGCGTCCGGCGGGCCCTCGACCTCGACCTCGACCTCGACGAGCGCCGCGACCTCGGCGGCCAACCCCGCCAGCGGCACCGGGGCGCGATCCGCCGGCTTGTGGCGCGCGAACTCGAGGAACTCCTCGACGATGTGCCCGAGGACCTTCAGCTCGCCCTCGACGCGCGCCAGCAGGGACAGCTCCTCGTCCCGCCCGGCCAGATCGTCGCGCAGGAGGCCGACGAAGAGCGCCATGCCGCCGAGCGGGTTGCGCACCTCGTGCGCGATGCCGCCCAACATCATCTGCATCTCGCGGTCACGCTGGCGCAGCGCCGCGCGCATCTCCTCCATGGTGCGGCCCAGGGTGGTCAGCTCGGCGGCGCCGCCCGGTACGCGCACCGGCGCCTCGAGCTCACCGGCCCCGATACGCGCGGCGGCCCGGGCCAGCCGCCGCAGGGGCGCGGTCAGCGCGCGGCTGAAGAGCAGCACCAACGCGGTCAGCGCCACCAGCGCCAGCCCCGCGAGGCCCACCATCCAGTCGCGCCAGGCGTCGAGCCCCGCGTAGTCCACCGCGCTGCCCTCGACGCCCAGCACCGCCACGACCTCGCCCTCGTGGACGATGGGCGCGAAGCCGCGCTTGAAGCGCACGCCGTCGAGCGCGGTGTAGAGCACCGACGCGGCCGTCTCGCCGCGCGCCACGCACTCGAGCTCGACGCGGTCCTGGGCCAGATCGCGGTCGGGGGTGCCCGGGATCGGCGCGTCGGGCGCGGTGTCGACCAGCGAGATGCCGTCGAGCGTCGCCAGGAACAGGCGCCGCACCTCGACCTCCTCGGTCACCTTGCGCAGGCGCCCGAGCAGGTTCTGGTGGGTGCGCTCGTTGCCCGGGCGGAAGCGCGCGACCAGCCCGGTGGGCATCAGCGCCGCGGTGGCCGCGGCCGTGTCGCGCAGGCGCTCGCCGACCTCGTCCTCGAGCACCGCGCGCGCCGCGACGAAGGCCAGGCCGATGAGGGCGGCGAGGAACACGACGCTGGGCAACAGGAAGGCCAGCGACAGGCGCGCGCGCAGCGATGTGGGCCAGGGTCGCACGGCCGGCAGCATATACCGTCGCGCGCCAATCCTAATTCCACATCGTGGTCGTGGTCGTGGTCGTCATGGTCGAGCGGGCTGGCCACGCGCGCTGCGTTTCGCTCAGCCGCGAAGCGCAGCACGACCGAGAGTGCGGGCCACTGGAACTGGGGGCCGAGCGAGAGTCGTCCGAAGACGGTGGACCACGGGCGGCCGACGCGGCCGTCGCGCCCTCTTCGACCACGACCACGACCACGACCACGACCACGAAGCCCGCCGAGGCGGGATTTGCGCCCATGTCGATCCGGGTGCGCTGCCGACTCGCGCGCCGCCCGACCATGAGGTACGATGCCCCCGATTCCTGGCCGGAGGATGCCATGCGCTGGGTGTTCGCCTTTCTGTGCGCCGCCGCTCTCAGCCTGACCAGCTGCGGTGAGGCCGAGGACAACGTCGCCTGCGACGACGACGGGGACTGCTTCGAGAACGAGATCTGCTCGGTCGTCGAGGGGACCCAGGCCGTCTGCAAGCTCCGCGCGGGCGAGTCCTGCATCCGACCGTCCCAGTGCCAGGCGGGCATCCCCTGCTACCAGGGCTTCTGCGGCGGTCACCGGCCGGAGCGCTGAGGCGACGGCCCCCGCGCCGCGCTCAGCCGGATCCGAACATCCCGTCCACCTCGACCGACGACCACGTCCGACGGCGCATGCGTGACCTCCCTGTGTCCGTGCTGTGCGGGGGACGCGCCGGCACCGCGCCCTTTGCGCGCCGATTGGCGGAGCTGCCCCGATGACCGACCTGCCCACGCCCGAGGATGTCCACGCGGCCGCCGCGCGTATCGCGCCGTGGATCCGCCGCACGCCCACGGTCGCGGTGACCGGCCCCGGCGCGCGCCCCGTGGTGCTGAAGCTCGACACGCTGCAGCGCTCGGGCAGCTTCAAGCTGCGCGGCGCCCTCAACAAGCTGATGCGCCTCGGCCGCGACGCCCGCGACGGCGTCATCACCGCCAGCGGCGGTAACCACGGCCTCGGCGTCGCCTGGGCGGGCTTCCTGCTCGGCGTGCCGGTCCAGGTGTGCGTGCCCGCGACCACGCCCGCGGCCAAGCGCGAGGCCCTCGAGTCCACCGCCGCCGAGATCCAGATCGTCGAGGGCGGCTATCCCGAGGCCGACCGCACCGCCCGCAACCGCGCCCAGCGCGAGGGCCTGCACTACGTCCACGCCTACGACGACGCCGACGTGATCGCGGGCCAGGGCACCGCCATCCTCGAGCTGCTCGAGGACGCGCCCGAGGTGCGCACGGTGGTGGTCGCCATCGGCGGCGGCGGCCTGGCCGCGGGCGCCACGCTCGCCGCGGGCGGCCGCCGCGTGATCGGCGTCGAGCCCTACGGCGCCGCGACGATGTACGACGCGCTGCGCGCCGGGAAGCCGGTGCGCCTGGCCGCCATCGAGTCCATCGCCGCCGACAGCCTCGGCGCCGGTCAGGCGGGGGCGGTGACCTTCGCCGTCTGTCGCGCCGGCCTCGACCGGGTCGAGCTCGTCGAGGACGCCGCGCTGCTGGAGGCGCAGCGTTGGCTGTGGGCCCACGCCCGCCTCGTCGTCGAGCCGGGCGCCGGCGCCGGCATCGCCGCGCTGGCGGCCGGCCTGCTCGACGGCGATCCCGGCCCGGTGGGCGTGATCCTCTGCGGCGCGAACACCGACCCCCGCAAGCTGCCCCTCTGACGGACTTCGTGGACGGGCCGCGAGCGCTCGGCGCCGACGGGCGATCAGCGGCCAGCCGGGCGCCGGCCGCGACACCACGGCCCGACCGCCGCGCGCGGCGGTGCCGGCCGCCGCGCGCCCACCGACCCGACGGCGCCGCGCGTTGACCGCTGCGAGCGCGCCGCCGGCGGGGTCATCGTCTGCGGGCCCCGCCGGGACCCCCGCCAGCTCGCCCGGTGACGCGCGCGCGGCGGTGGGGCCGAGGCCCGCGCCGTCGTTGACGCGAGGCGCGCCTTTCGCAAAGGATGGCCACATGCGCACCCCCTCCCTCGTCTGCGGACTGGCGCTGGCCCTCGCGGGCTGCGGCCTGGTGCTGGACGATCCGCTGCCCTTTCAGGTGAAGCCGGTCGAAGACGCGCGGCCCGACGTGGCCGACGCGCGCGCGGACTTCGCGCTCGAGGACGCCTTCGTCCAGCCGGACACCGGGCCCGAGGACGCCGCGCCCGACGCGGACGCCCGCCCGACACCCGAGGACGTGGGCCCCCCGCCGGGCGACGCGGACGTGGGCCCCGTCGAGCCGGACATGGGTCTCGACGCCGCCCCCCCCGCCGACGCGGGGGACGCCGCCCCGCCGGTGGACGCCGGCGACGCGGGCTGCGTGCCGGACGACGAGGTCTGCGACGGGCTGGACAACGACTGTGACGGCGACACCGACGAGTTCGATCCGGCCGAGTGCAGCCCCTGCGGCAGCGCCGAGGGCCAGGGCGCCTGCGCGCTGGGCGCCCTGCTCTGCGTCGGCGGCAACCTGCAGTGCGTGCGCTGGCTGCCGGATCCCGACGACGCGGTGGCCTGCGATCTGATCGACAACGACTGCGACGGCACCACCGACGAGCACGGTGAGGCGCCCCCCGCCCGCGAGGACGAGGAGGCCCGCGTGGTGGCCGTCTGCGGGGAGCCGCCCGGGTTCGCGGCGCCCGAGGCCGTGGACGACTGCACGCTGCAGCCGCGCGTCGTGGGCTGCGGCGCGCCGCACGCCTGCATGGATCCCGGCTGCGTCACCAACTGCGACGATACCCGCGAGACGGCGCTCGAGGCCTGCGCCCAGGCCTGCCCCCTCGAGCCCGACGCCCTGTCGCGCGCCGAGTGCTGGGGGGACTGCCGCGTGGCCGTCGGCGCCAACCACCTCGCCTGCCTCACCGCCTGCGGCGAGCGCGAGCAGATGGCGACCCGCTGGGCCTGCCAGGGCGGGGTCGGCGGCGCGCAGTGCACCGCGCTCGACTGCCCCGAGGGCTTCCGCCCCGCGGGCCAGGGCTGCGAGCCGAACGTCGAGATCTGCAACAACGGCAAGGACGACGACCGCGACGGCGTGCTCGACGGCACCGCCGACGGCCCCGATCCCTGCATGGTGACCTTCGAGGTCGCCGACCAGCCCCTGCAGCAGGGCCTGTGCGAGAACGACGACACGCGGGGCTGCGAGGACAACGCCCGCCTGCGCGCCGCCTCGGATCAGGCCGCCGCCCGCTGCCTGCCCGGCGAGTGCCCGCGCGAGGTGACGCTGGGCTACGACTACGCCATCGATCGCGAAGAGGTGTCCATCCGCGCCTACTGGGAGTGCGTGCAGTCGGGTTGCTGCCAGCCCCCCTCGGGGCGCACGTGGCAGCTGGCGGCGGCGGACCTCGAGGCGGGCAGCGCCGCGGCCCGGCCCGAGGCGCCCGACGGCTGCGCGGATCAGGTCGACCCGCTCGATCCGGGCGCCGCGGCGCGCCTGCCGGACCTGCCGGTCACCGGCGTCACCTGGTGTCAGGCGCGCGACTACTGCAACTGGGTCGGCAAGCGCCTGCCCACCGAGTTCGAGTGGGAGCGCGCGGGCATGGGCGTCGGCCCCCGGCGGGCCTTCTCCTGGGGTGACGCGGCGCCCGCGCGCTGCGTCGAGGATCAGTGCTGCGCGCCGGCCGACTTCAGCGGGCAGCCGCCGGGCCTCTGCGACGGTGAGCTCGCCGTCTGCGGGGAGCCGGGCCAGGGCGCGCGCCAGGCCTGCCTGGGCATCTACGGCGCCGGCGACGCGAGCTGCCCCGGGACGTTCTCGGGGCCCAGCCCGGTCTACTCGAACGTCGACGGCGCGACGCCCACCGGCCTCTTGAACATGACCGGCAACGTGTCCGAGTGGGTCTACGACTGGGATCGCCCGCGCTACGCCGGCGTGCGCACCGACGATCCCGTGGGGCCCGCCTGCGACTTCGACGAGCTGCCCAACAAGAAGGGCACCCGCGGTCAGGCCTACACCGGCTCGCACCAGCGCATGGGCCTGTTCGAGCGCAACGCGATCTTCTCGTCGACCCAGGCGCCCATCATCGGCTTCCGCTGCGTGCGCACCGTGGACCCGGCGGGCTGGTGCGATCCGCAGATGCCCGAGATCCAGCCTACCTGCCGGCCGGGCTTCGACTTCCGCACCGGCAACCAAGGGCGGCAACCGCCGCGCGCCTGCAGCGGGCCGGACTTCGACGCGGTGAACGCCGGCGAGCTCGAGGGCTGCCCGGGCATCGACCAGCGCCTGGGCGCGGGCGACTGCTCGGCCGGCTTCCGCGACTTCTGCGCCACCGACGACGTGGCCGGGTGCGGCAGCTTCGTGCTCAGCCGCCTCGAGCTGCCCCCGGTGCTGCTGGGCGACATCGAGGCGGCGGCGCTTCTGAACACCGTCTTCCTGTCGACGCTGGCGCCGCAGGGCGGCTCGACGCTGTTCGTGTTCGGGCTGCCCGACGAGTTCGCCAACATCGACCGCGAGTGGCCGGCGACCTTCGGCAGCGCGACGCTCAACGCGGACGGCAACCTGTCCTTCCTGGGGACGATCGACCAGGGCGTCTGCGATCCCAGCGAGACCCTCAACTTCCGCGTGCGCACCGTACAGGGCAGCGCGCAGCTGCGGCCGGTGTGTCGCGCGCGCGGGCTGGGCCGCTTGTGGTTCCGCGCCACGCCGGTCAGCCTGCGCATCAGCGTCCTGGGCATGCGCGCCACGCACATCGCCGCGGGCGGCCTGCTGACCGGGACCCTGGCCTTCGTCCTGACGCTCGATGACCTGGCCAACTCCACCTTCGGTGACACGCGCAACCTGCCCGACCTCGGAGGCGCGGGCGCCCAGAGCGTGCTCGAGCGCGCCGGCCTGTCGGCGCAGAACCTGTGCAACCAGCCCATCTCGTTCCTCGGCCCCGACTGCTTCCAGGAGCCCCTGTTGGTCGAGGGGTGCGAGGGCGACGTGTGCACGAACCCGGACACCTGCACCGGCTTCATCCTGCCCTTCGACTTCGAGGCGCTCCGGGCCGACCGCGCGGGCGTGGTCGGCCTGACGGCCTGCGGCGGCGAGTGAGCCAGCCCGACCGCCGTTCTTGCCTCGCCTGCGTGCCGCGGGCACCCTAGCCCGCATGCTCATCTGCCCCATGTGCGGCAAGGACTACCCGCCGGACACCGGCGACCGCTGCCCCGACGACGGCTACCTGCTCTATGCCCTGGGCACCGACGACGGGAAGAGGCCGCTCGGGCCGGGCGACGAGGTGTCGGGCAAGTACGCGCTGCTGGCCGAGATGCCGCGTCGCGGCGGCGCCGGGCGCACCTTCAAGGCCCGCCAGATCCACCTCGAGCGCGAGGTGGAGCTGCGCGTGCTGCCCCAGAACAGCATCACCAGCCCCCAGGACCACGCGCGCTTCAGCCGCGAGGTGGCCACCTGGGGGCGCCTGCGCAACGACCACCTGGTGCGGCTGTACGACTCGGGCTTCACCGCCGACAACGCGCCCTACATGGCGCTCGAGTTCGTCGACGGCGGCTCACTGGGCGCCAAGCTGGCGGCCGAGGGGCCGCTCTCGCTGCCGCTGGTGCGCACCGTGGCCGAGCACGCCCTGCGCGCGCTCGAGGCGGCCCACGACGCGGCGGTGCTCCACCGCGACATCTCACCGGACGCCCTGCTGATGGGCCGCCGCGCCGACGGCACGCCCTACGTGCGCCTCACCGGCTTCGGCCTGGCGAAGCACATGGGCGACGACGACGACGATCCGACGGCCATCACCATGACCGGCCAGGTGATCGGCAACCCGGCGTACATGGCGCCGGAGCAGATCATGATGGGCACGCTCGAGCCGCGCACCGATCTGTACGCGCTGGGCGTGACGCTCTACGAGCTGACCGCCGGGCGCAAACCGCACCCGGGCACGACGCTGTCCGAGATGCTGAAGGCCTACGTGCAGGGCACGCCGGACGCGCTGCGCCTGCATCGCCCGGACGTCGATCCCGGGCTCGAGGGCTTCATCGCCCGGCTGATGGCCCACGATCCGGCGCAGCGCTACGGCTCGGCCACGGAGGCGCTCGAGGCGCTGCTGCGCGGCGACGATCGCCTGGACATCCAGCCGACGGCGCCGCCGAGCCGCGCGACGCTGGCTGGCCTGGTGCCGCGCACGGTCGCGCCGGCGCCGACGCCCGGCGGGTTCAACCTGCCCTTGGTGGTGGGGGTGGTGCTGGCGATCGCCGGCGGCGCCGCGGCCGCCTACTTCCTGATGCGCTGAGCCGCCGGCCTACTCGGGCCAGAGCAGCCAGGTCAGGCCGCCGACGACGGCCGCGCTGCCGGACAGGATGAGGACGTCGGCGGTCACCTGCTGGCCCTCCATGTCGCTCACGAGCTGGTCGTAGCGCGCCCGGTCGGCCGGATCGCTGCTGGTGCGCGCCAGCTCGTCCGCGTCCTGGCGCGCCCCGAGGGCCTCGACCCCGAAGAAGGCGCCCACGCCCACCGCCGCCGCGCCGGCGCCCATCAGCGCCCAGGCCGGCCACTTGGGGCGCGCGACGCCCGGGCCGACGCCGTCGAGGGGCACCAGCGTGATCGTCCGCTCGATGTGCTCGCCGTCGGCCAGCGTCAGCGGCGTCGTGTGCGCCGCGTACCCGGCCAGGCTCACCTCGAGCACGTAGCTGCGGGCCGCCAGCTGGAAGCCGCGCACCGGCGTCGTCCCGACCAGCTCGCCGTCCAGCGTGACGGCGGCGCCCGGCGGCAGGCTGGACACGCTGAGCAGCCCGCCCACCGCGGCCGGCGTCAGGGCCTCGGCCAGCGGGTAGGTCTTCCCCCGCTCGGCGTTGAGCACCGACGACTTGGGCTCGTAGCCCTCGAGCTCGATGTCGAGCTGCCGCCGCCCGGGCTCCACCCCGCCACGCCAGGGCGTCTTGCCCATCAGCCGCCCGTCGATGCGCACGGTGGCGCCGGGCGGCGTGGTCTTCAGCTCGAGGATGGGGCGCGCGAGCGCGGTGGTGACGCGGTCGACGCATTGCTGAGCCGCCGTGCGCGTCGAGGCGGGCACGCCGGGCGCGTTCAGCGCGATCTTGCAGTGCACCAGCGCCTGATCGGGCTGCTGCAGCGCCTCGTAGCAGCGGCCGATGTTCACGTCGAGGTTGGGGTGCGGCACCAGCCGGTTGGCCTCGCGGAAGTGACCGAGGGCCTTCTCGTAGTCCTCGGCGCGGAAGGCCTCGGCGCCCGCGCGGCTCAGCTCCCGCGCCTTGGCCACCTCGTCGGGCGTGGCCGCGACGCCGACCGCCGGCGCCAGCGCCAGCGCCAGACACAACAACGCGCGACGCATCATCTCACCGCCTCGCTGCTCATGCTGTCGGGTTTACCACGAAAGGGCGGTTCGGTGCGTGGGCCGTGCAGCGTACGCGGCGTCAAGGGACCAGCTCGAACAGCGGCTCGAGCTTGGCGCGGGCCGTGCCGTCCTTGTCCAACGGCACGCGCAGGCGGGCCTTCGCGTAGCCCTCGCGGCGCAGCTCGAGGTCGAGGGCGCGGCCGCTCGCCGGGCGGCGCAGCGTCAGCGGGGTGCGGCCGAGGCGGCGCCCACCGTCCAGCACCAGGGCGCCCGACGGATCCGAGAGGACCCGGACCGACACGGTGCGCACCGGCCGATGCCGCTTCGGCGCGGCGTCCTCGGGCGGCGGGGCCGCGTCCACCGGCGGCGGCGCGGCGTCCACCGGCGGCGGCGCGGCGTCCACCGGCGGCGGCGCGGCGTCCACCGGCGGCGGCGCGGCGTCGGCCGGCTTCACCGCCACGGCGACCGCCGCGTCGGGCGCGGGCGGCGGCGTGGGCGGGGGCCGCGTGAGGTACCAGGCGACCACGCCGCCGATCACCAACAGCGCGGCGACGCCCGCCGCGCGCTTGCCCCGGCCGGCGCCTCCGCCCACCACGACGGCGTCCGCGCGCACGGCCTCGACGAAGGCGGCGGCGTCCGGGAAGCGCTCGGCGGGATCCTTGGCCAGCACCCGCTCGATGGCCACCTCGAGGTTGCGCGGCACGTCCGGCGCCAGCTTGCGCAGGGGCGGCGGCGGCTCGTGGGCCTGCTTGTAGAGGATGGCCATGGGCGTGGGCCCGTCGAAGGGCGCCTGCCCGGCCAACGCCTGGTAGGCGATGACGCCCAGCGAGTACAGGTCGGCGCGCCCGTCCACGTCCTCGTCGGTCAGCATCTCGGGCGGCATGTAGCGCGGGGTGCCGAGCGCGGTCGACGTGGTCTGCGTCTGCTCCCCCACCGCCTTGACGATGCCCAGATCCATCACGGTGACGCGGCCGTCGGCGCCCAGCATGATGTTGCCGGGCTTGATGTCGCGGTGGATCAGCTGGTGGCGATGCAGGGCGCCGAGGGCGCCGCAGACCTCGGTGACCAGCCGCCGCACCTGCTCGGCCGGCAGGCGCGCGCCGCCCTTGAGGACGTCCGACAGGGACTCGCCCTCGACGAACTTCATCACCATGTAGTAGGTGCCGCCCTCGCGCCCGACGGCGTAGACCGGCACCAGGCCGGGGTGCTCCACCTGCGCCAGCGCGCGGGCCTCGCGCATGAAGCGCGCGAGCACCGAGGCGTCGGCGTCCTGCGTGCGCATGGCCTTGATGGCGACGGGGCGCTTGAGGGTGAGGTCGGTGCCGCGATACACCACCCCCATACCGCCCCGACCGACCTCGGTGTCGATCCGATAGCGGCTCTCGAGGACGGTGCCCGCCTCGAAGGGCTGCGGCTCCCCCGTGTCGTGGAAACCACAGCTGGGGCAGACCGTCGAGTTGTCGGGCACTTCGGTGCCGCAGGCGGGGCAGGGGTGGACGGCTTCCCTTCCTTCCATCGGTCGATCGGGCGGCCTATAATGCCAAAAACCGCGACCGACCGGAACTTCGCACACCCGCCGACCTGATGTCCTCTTCATCCTCCACCTACGCCTGTCCCCGCTGCGGGGCGCAGGTGACCGACGACCTGACCCACTGCCTGACGTGCGGCGCGACGCAGGTGCGCGACGATCCGCCGGACGCCTGGATCGGGCGGGTGATCGACAACAAGTACGCCATCGAGCGGGTGCTCGGCGTGGGCGGCATGGGCATGGTGTTCGCCGCGCGGCGGGTGCTGGTGGGCGACCTGGTCGCCCTCAAGGTGCTGTTCCCGCGGTTCCTCGCGAGCCCCCTGCAGCGCCGGCTCTTCCGTGACGAGGCGGTGGCCGCGGCCCGGCTGTCGCACCCCAACGTGGTCACGGTCTTCGACGCGGAGCTGCAGCCCCACGACGGCTCGGCCTACATCGCGATGGAGCTGCTCGAGGGGCGCACCTTCAAGGCGCTGCTGCGCGACGAGGCGCCGCTCGATCCCCTGCGCGCGCTGCCGATCATGATCCAGGTGTGCACCGGCCTCACCGCCGCCCACCAGGCGCAGATCATCCACCGCGACCTGAAGCCGGACAACGTGTTCCTCGAGGAGCGCCGCGACGGCACCCTTCGGGTGAAGCTGGTCGACTTCGGCATCGCGGCGATGCTGGACGCCGATGATCGCGACGAGCAGCGGCGCCTGCTGGGCACCCTGCGCTACATGGCGCCGGAGCAGTGCCGCGGCGCGCCGGTCGACGAGCGCGCCGATCTGTACGCGCTGGGCGTGATGCTCTACGAGACGCTCACCCGGCGCCGCGCGACGGGCAAGACCATCTCGGCGGTGCTCAACGACGAGGTGCAGCCGCCCAACCTGGTGCTGCCGCCGGATCGCCGCTTGCCGCACGCCCTCGAGGATCTGGTGATGCAGCTGCTGGCCAAGCACCCCGACGAGCGCCCGTCCACGGCCATCCGGGTGCGCGACCGCCTCGAGGCGATCCTCGCGGAGCAGCAGGGCGGCGGGCCCCACGCGCCGGCGCTGGGGGCGGAGGCGACGCAGCCCTCGCCGCCGCCGGTGGCCGCCCCCCCGCCCAGCCGCCGCGCCCTGTGGATCGGCCTCGCGGTGGCCGGCCTCATGGGCGTCGTCGGCGGCTTGTGGTGGGGATTGTTGGCCCCGTGAAGCGCGGCGCCCTGCACATCGTGCTCTGCAACCCGGCGGATCCCCGCAACGTGGGGGGCGCCATCCGGGCGGTCGCCAACTTCGAGCTCGGCAGCCTGCGCGTCGTGACGACGACCGGCTTCGACCCGAGCGACCTGCGCGCGTTCAGCAGCGAGTCGATCGACACGATGACGCTGCGCTTCTTCGACACGCTCGACGGCGCCATCGCCGACTGCACCCGGGTGATCGGCACCAGCCGCCGGGAGCACCGCGACGACGCGCCGCCCGAGTGGCCGGCGGCGGGTCTGGCGGCGCGCGTGGGTGACGGCGCCCCGACCGCCATCCTCTTCGGTGCGGAGCGCACCGGCCTGCTGCTGCACGAGCTGGATCGCTGCCAGGCGTGGGTGCAGATCCCCACCGGCGAGCCCTTCCCGTCGATGAACCTGGCGCACGCGGTCGCCTGCATCGGCTACGAGCTGGCGCGGCCGCTCGAGGCCACCGTGGGCCCGCCGCTGGAGGCCGAGGCGCCGCCCAAGGTGCCGGCGGCCGCGCGCGAGGCCTTCTTCGCCGCGATCGAGGACTGCGTCGCCAGCGTGAACTACCCCCCGGGGCGCGGGCCCGAGCACTTCGTGCGCCGCCTGCGCAAGGTGCTGGCCCGCGCGAACCCCAACGCGCAGGAGCTGGCGCTCTTCGGCGGCGTCTTCGCCGAGCTGAAGCGGCTGGGCGGCCTGGCCGGCGTCGAACGCGAGGAGCCCTGATGAAGGACCTGCGCCCCCTTCTGTGGCTGGCCCTGGGGCTCGTCGCGTGTCAGCCCGAGGGCAGCGGGGGCGACTGCCGCCAGGCGACCCGCACCTGCGCGGCCGGTTTCATCTGCCAACAGACCGACGCCCAGGGCTGGACCTGCGTGCCCGGCGGGGCCGGGGACGCCGCCGTGGGCGCGGGGGATGGCGGCGTGCCGGGCACGCCGGACGCGCGCGCGCCCGGCGCCGACGCCAGCGGGATGGACGCCAGCGAGGGCCCCGGCCCGGATCCGCGCGACGCCGGCGCCGACGCCCGCCCGACGCCGCTGGACGCAGGCGGCGACGCCAGGCCCCTCACCGACGGCCCCCTCACCGACGGCCCCCTCACCGACGGCCCCCTCACCGACGCGGCGCCCACGCCGGACGGCGGCGCCGCCGCGCCGCCCGGCGCGCCCTGCGCGGCCGATGGTGACTGCGCCGGGTCCGCGCGCTGCGACCTGACCGTGGCCGACGGCCGCTGCCGGCTGGACTGCGCAGGCGGCTGCCCGGGCGGCACGGCCTGCGCCGAGGACGCCGCGGGTGCGACCTGGTGCGCGCCCGACTGCGAAGCCGACGATGACTGCCGCGACGGCTGGATCTGCGTCGCGGGCACCTGCGGCCCCGGCTGCCCCGAGGTGCCCTGCGCCGCCGACGACCTCTGCGTGCAGGGCCGCTGCGGCGGCGCCTGCGTCGAGGTGCCCGAGGTGTGCAACGGGCGCGACGACGACTGCGACGGCGACACCGACGAGGGCACGCTGAACGCCTGCGGCGCGTGCGGGCCGGTGCCGGCCGAGGTCTGCAACCTCGAGGACGACGACTGCGACGGCGACACCGACGAGGGCGTGCGCAACCCCTGCGGCGACTGCGGGCCCCTGCGCGCCGAGGTGTGCAACGGCCTCGACGAGGACTGCGACGGGCGCAACGACGAGGGCGTCAGCAACGCCTGCGGCGGCTGTGGCCCCGCGCCGGCCGAGGTGTGCGACGGCGAGGACGACGACTGCGACGGGCGGACCGACGAGGCGGTCGACTGCCCCGAGGGGCAGAGCTGTCAGGCCGGGCGGTGCCGCCCGGTGCTGTCCGGTGAGGGCGGCCCCTGCGCGGTCGACGCCGACTGCGCGGCGGGCACCTGCTTCACCGGCGCCAACTGGCCCGGCGGGTTCTGCCGGGTCGAGTGCGAGCGCGGCGGCGACTGCGACAGCGGGCACTGCGGGCAGTCGACCGTCGGCAGTCTCTGCCTCGCGAGCTGCGGCGACGACCTCCCCTGCCGCGACGGCTGGGTGTGCGCCGACGGCACCACCTTCTGCGTGCCGAGCTGCCCCGAAGTGCCCTGCCAGGGCTTCGACGAGTGCCTGCCGAGCGGCGAGTGCGTCAGCCCGACGTACTACGACGTGACCCTTCAGCAGGTGCTGCTGAGCGTCGCGAAGGCGAGCGGCGAGCCCTGGGACGGCCTGGGTGCCGCCGTCGCGCAGGAGGTGATCGACGCCTTCGTCGCCGAGCTCGAGAGCGACGATCCCCTGGGCGGCCTGATCGCCTTCTTCGGCTCGGCCCTGGTGCGCGAGCTCGAGAAGCCGGACGCCTACGGCGTGCTGTTCATCGAGGGGCCGGGCCTCGAGCCCACCGAGATCGAGCTGGTGGAGCGCAACAACACCTTCGCGCCCCGCTGGGACGCCGGCTACACGTTGGTGCCAGCGAACGACGCCGTCCGCCTCGTCATCGAGCTGAGCGACGCCGACGTGCTGCTCGACGACGACGTCGGGCGGGTGGTGATCACCGCGGACGACATCCGGCAAGCCGCCGGCGCGGGTGGACCGCACCCGATCCGGGTCGACGCGCAGGGCACCGGGCAGATCGTGCTGGTGGTGCTCGACGTGCAGCGGTCGCCTTGAGCCGGCGGCGGCGCCTCGCCCTGGTGGCGCTGGCGCTGGGCCTGGGCGCCTGCGACGACGACGGCGCGGCCGGGCCGCCCACCGACGACGCGACCACCACCGACGCGACCGCCCCGGCCGACGCGCGCCCACCCGACCGCGGTCTACTCGACCGCGGCGCGCCGCCCGGGGACGCCGGGCTGGCAGACGCCGCGCGGCTCACCGGCGACGCCGCGGCGTCGCCGGACGCCGCGGCCGCCGACGCCCGGTCCAACGACGCCGCGCCCGCGCCCGACGCCGAGCCGCCCGCCGACGCCCTGCCCCCCGACGCCGTGGCCCCCGACGACTGCCTCGCCGCCTGCGCGCGCGCCGCCGCCTGCGGGCTGACCGTGCCGTTCGGCGGCTGCGCCGCCGCCTGCGCGCAGGCCAGCGCGCGCATCCTCGCCTGCGCGCCGCCCCCGATGACCGCCTGCGTCCCCGCCGAGTGGGCCGCCTGCCTGGCCGATCTGGCGCCCCGCTGCGCGGACGCCTGCGCCGTGCGCCGCGCGTGCAACCTGCGCGGCGCCGACACCTGCGCCCAAGACTGCCTGGGCGAGGCCACCGATGCCGATCCCCTCGCCGCGATGCGCGCGGACGGCCGCCTGGCCTGCCTGGCCGGGGCCGGCGAGGACTGCGTGGCGGCCACCGCCTGCCTCGACGCGCCCACGCGCGCGGCCACCCTGCCCAACAGCCACGCCTTCTGCCTCGAGGTGGCCGCCTGCCGGGCGGCCGAGCCTGACGCGCCCGGCTTCGACTGCGTCGAGCTGCACGGCCTGCTGTTCGCGCATGGCGGCTGGTCCGCCGTGCGGTGCGGGCTGGACCACCTGGCGCGGCGCTGCGACTTCGACGGGGCCCTCGGCTGCCTCGACCGCCCGCCGCCGGCCGTCGACTGCGGCGCGATCTGCGCGGCGCGCGCGGCCTGCGACGGCGTGGACGGCGCGGCCTGCCGGCAGACCTGCGCGGGGCTGCTCGACGGGCCCGCGCTCGAGGTCGAGCGGCGCCTCGGCCCGTGGCTGTGCGACGAGGCGCCCGACTGCGCGGCCCTGCGCGCCTGCGAGGCCGCGGCCGACGCCGACGCGGTGTGCGTCGAGCGGTGCGCGGCCTGTGACGCCGGGTGCGTGGACGACTGCGTGGCCGACTTCCCGCGCGCGCGGCTGACGGTCGACGGCTGCCCGGCGCCCGCCCCGCCCTGCGCGCTGCACT
This sequence comes from bacterium, assembly GCA_030426945.1. Classification (GTDB taxonomy): domain Bacteria; phylum Myxococcota_A; class Bradymonadia; order UBA7976; family UBA1532; genus JACKDN01. The sequence continues at coordinate 13,068 of JAUHXL010000004.1, read as the reverse complement.
GCGCCGCGCTGCGCGAGTGCGGCCAGCGCGTCGCGGGCGACACCTGCGAGGCCGACTGCGCAGACGCCTTCTGGCGGGAGCCCCTGGCCCGCGCCACCTTCCTGCGCTGCGTCGCCCGCGCCGACGCCTGCTTGCCGCCGGCCGAGGGGCACGCCGTCAGCCAGTGCGTGCGCGACGCGACGGTCGGTGGCCTCGACTGCCCCAACCTGTGCCGCGCCGACGCCTGCGCCGGCGGCGCGGACGATCTCTACGGCTGCCTGGTGGACTGCGCCCGCGGCGGCCGGGCCGCCGAGATCGAGGCCAGCGGCGCCTGCCTGCGCGCGGCCGGCGCCGCGGCCGACTGCGCCGCGCTCACGGCGTGTCGCTCCGAGTGACCGCCCACTGAAACATCACGGTGGTGGCCGCGGCGGCGACGTTCAGGCTGTCGATGGCGCCGAAGAGCGGGATCTCGACGGCCAGATCGGCCGCGGCGCGCAGGGCCGGCGGGACGCCCTCGTCCTCGGCGCCCAGGACGAACAGCGGGCGCGGCGGGTAGTCGGCGCGGTGGTAGGGCGCGCTGTCCGGTGTCTGCTGCACGGCGACGATCTGATAGCCGCGGCTGCGCGCCCACACCACCAGCGCGGCGGGATCGGGCACGTGATCGATGGGCAGCAGCAGATCGGTGCCGCGCGCCGGGCTGCGGAACAGATCGGCGCGGCCCATCAGCACCACCTCGCGCAGGCCGGCGGCCTCGGCGCTGCGGACGGCGACGCCGAGGTTCACGTCGAAGCGGGTGTGGCACAGCGCGAGGGCCGCCGGCGCGCGCTCGACGGCGGGCACCGAGTCGCCCGGACGCAGGCCGTAGGGCGGGCGGGCCGAGGCGGCGTCGCTGCGCGCGTGGGGCGCGAGGCGGCGGGCGATGACGGCCGAGGCGAAGGCGCCGGTCTGGGCGCGGCGGGCCAGCCAGGCGACGCCGGGATCGGGATCGAGCACCAGACGCGCCAGGTCGGGGTCGCCCGGCGGCAGGGCGCGGGCGGCGGCGGCGCGGACCCGCGGATCGCGGTGGTCGGCGGGCGGCGCGGCGCCGAGGCGCGCGAGGCCCCAGGCGGCCTCGACCGGGTGATCGTCGAGCAGCGCGGCCAGCGTCACCGGATCGGCCAGGTGCGCGAGGGCGGTGGCATCCCCCGCGCGGGCGGCGGCGATCAGGGCGGCGTCGGCCGGCGCCGCGCGGGCCAGCAGGCGGCCGAGGGCGGCGGCCTGCGGGGCGCGCCCGAGGGCGGGGCGCAGCACCTCGGGTGAGGGGATCTCACCCCGCGCCTCGAGGGCCTCGGCCACGCGCGCGAGCACCTCGGGGGCGTCGTCGGCCAGGGCCGCGCGCAGGGCGTCGAGGGGGGCGGCGGGCTGGGCGGACGCGCGGCGGACGCGCACCACCGGATCGGCCAGGCCGTCGCCGAGGGCTGGCTCCTCGCCGTCGGCCAGGACGCCGAGGACGCGGGCCGCGCCGGCGCGGGTGCGGGGCGCGGCGTCCCCGTCGCGCAGGGCCGCGCGCAGGGCGGGCGCGACGCGCGCGGGATCGATCTCGGACAGGATGCGGGCCACCCGGCGACGCGTCATCCGCTGCGGCGCGTCGAGCAGCGCGACCAGCGCGGGCACGTCGGCCGCCGGCACCTCGCGCGCCAGCCGGCTGCGGGCGGCGTCGCGGACGACGGGGTCGGGGTCGTAGAGGGCCGCGTCCAGCTCCGCCGGATCGGGCCCGCTCACAACATCATGCCCGCCACGGTGGCCGTCATGAACGCCGCCAGCGTGCCGCCGATCATGGCCCGCAGGCCGAGGCGAGCCAGATCCTTGCGCCGGTTGGGCGCGATGGCGCCGATGCCGCCGATCTGGATGGCGATGCTGCCGAAGTTGGCGAAGCCGCAGAGGGCGTAGGTGGCGATGATGACCGAGCGGGGATCGCGGATGGCGCCGGTCTGCACCAGGGACGACAGCTCGAAGTAGGCGTAGAACTCGTTGAGGACCGTCTTCGTGCCCAGCAGCGAACCCACGGCCTGGGCGTCCTCCCAGGGCACGCCCATCACCCAGGCCAGGGGCGCCAGCAACCAGCCCAGGATGCGCTGGAAGGTCAGATCCTCGACGCCGATCCAGCCACCGAGGACCGTGAGCAGCGCGTTGAGGAGGGCGACGAGGGCGACGAACGCCAGCAGCATCGCGGCCACGTTCAAGGCCAGGGTCAGGCCGTCGGCCGCGCCGGTGGCCGCCGCGTCGATCGTGTTCTGGTAGGTCGAGCGCTCGCCCTTGGCCACCCTGCCCGCCGTCTCGGGCGCACCGGTCTCGGGCAGCATCAGCTTGGCGATCACCAGCGCCGCGGGCGCCGACATGATGCTGGCGGTCATCAGGTGGCCGGCCATGTCGGGGAACAGGTCGCCGAACATGCCGACGTAGGCCACCATCACGCCGCCCGCCACCGTCGCGAACCCACCGGTCATCACCGCCATCAGCTCGCTGTCGGTCATCTTCTCGACGAAGGGGCGGATGAGCAGCGGGGCCTCGGTCTGGCCGACGAAGATGTTGCCCGCCGCCGACAGGCTCTCGGCGCCGCTGGTGCGCAGGGTCCACTGCATCGCGCGGGCGACCGCGCCCACCACCACCTGCATGATGCGCAGGTGGTACAGCACGGCCATCAGCGACGAGAAGAAGATGATCGTGGGCAACACCGAGAAGGCGAAGGGGATGCGGCCCATCTCCTCGGTGGTGCTCATCAGCGGCTCGAACAGCAGGTTCGCGCCCTCGCGGTAGAACTGGAGCAGCTTCGCGACGCCGTCCTTCAGCGCGCCGAAGAAGCCCGCGCCCACGTCGGTCTGCAGCAGCACCGCGCCGAGCGCGAGCTGCAGCCCCACGCCCCAGATCACGACGCGCCACTGCACGACCCGCCGGTGGGTGCTCGACGCCCACGCCAGGCCCATGATGACGACCATGCCGAGCAGGCTGGTCAGGCGCGCGGTGAAGGGCACGTCGATGTGGGTGGGCAGCACCAGCGGCTCGCCGGCGTGGGCGAGGGCGGGCGCCAGGCACAGGGCGGCGGCCACGGCCAGGCGCAGCCGGCCGGCGGTTCGCGTGCGCACGCGACCTCCTTCACACTTGGGTGCAGGTCCCGCCTCGGCGGGCGTCGTCGTCGTCGTGGTCGTGGTCGCGGTCGTGGTCGAAAACGACCAGGACGCCAGCGTCTGCCGCCAGGGGCGGACGAGAGGACGACTCGCGCTCGGGCCGCCCTGCGTGCAGTTGCCCATGAGATCCAGCCGTAATGCGCATCGTTGGTGAGCGAATTGGCAGGGCACCTCGCAAGACGAATCGACCACGACGACGACTACGACCACGACCACGATGCGAAAGTGGGATTTGCACCGTTCAGACTTTGCCGATGCGGTCGATCACCAGGGGGCCCACGGTGGGCGCGGTGTCGTCGATGCGGTACGCCGCGCGGAGCCGGGCCAGCGCGTCGTCGACGCCGCGGTCGGCGTGGTGCACGCGCACCAGCGGCTGGCCCTTCACGACCCGGTCGCCGAGGCGCGCCTCGATCGTCAGCCCGACGGCCGGATCGATCGCGTCCTCCTTCTTCGCGCGGCCCGCGCCCAGGCAGACACCGGCGACCCCCACCGCGGTGGTGTCGATGGCCCCGACGTAGCCGTCGCGCGGCGCCTCGAAGACGATCTCGCGCGTGGCGGTCGGCAGGCGGTCCGGATCGTCCACGACCTTCGGATCGCCGCCCTGCGCCTCGATGATCTGCCGGAAGCGCTCCAACCCGCGGCCGTCCTGCAGCGCGCGCTCCGCCTCGGCGGGATCCTCCCCGCCCAGCGACAGCATCGTGCGCGCCAGCTCCAACGTCAGCGCCGTCGTGTCGGCGGGCCCCTCGCCGCGCAGGATGTCGATCGACTCCCGCACCTCGAGCGCGTTGCCCACCGTCCGCCCCAGCGGCTGGTTCATGTCGGTCAGCAGCGCGACGACCTTCTTCCCCATCTCCTCGCCGATGGCCACCATCGTCTGGGCCAGCGTGCGGGCGTCGTCCAGCGTGCGCATGAAGGCGCCGGTGCCGACCTTCACGTCCAGCACCAGCGCGTCGATGCCCTCGGCCAGCTTCTTCGACATGATCGAGCTGGCGATCAGCGGGATGGACGCGACCGTGCCCGTGACGTCGCGCAGCGCGTACAGGCGCTTGTCGGCGGGCGCGATCTCGGCGGTCTGCCCGATGAGGCCCAGGCCCAGCGTACCCACCAGCTCGACGAACCGCTCGACGGTCTGGTCGGTGCGGAAGCCGGGGATGCTCTCGAGCTTGTCCAGCGTCCCGCCCGTGTGGCCCAGCCCGCGCCCGGACACCATCGGCACCGGCACGCCGCAGGCCGCCACCAGCGGCGCCAGGGGCAGGCTGATCTTGTCCCCCACCCCGCCGGTGCTGTGCTTGTCCACCTTCACGCCGGCGATGTGGCCCAGGTCGAGCACCTGCCCCGATCGCAGCATCGCGTCGGTCCAAGGCGCCAGCTCGGCGGGCGACATGCCGTTGAGGTAGATGGCCATCAGCAGGGACGCCATCTGGTAGTCGGGCACCTCGTCCCGGCTGTAGGCCGCGATCACCGCGCGGATCGCGTCCGGCTCCATCTGGCCCCGGTCACGCTTGGCCTCGATCAGATCGACGACGCGCATCAGCCCTCGTCACCCGCGTCCGCGAGCAGCTCGGCGGGCATCTCGAAGCCGGCCTCGTCCAGCAGCGCGTGCGCCGCCGCCAGGGCGGCCCGCACCTCGCCGCCGAGGCGGGCGCGCCGCGCGGCCTCGCCCTCGGCCGCCTGCAGGGTGACCTGCAGCGCGTCCCGCTCGCCGATCGCGGTGGCGAGCTGGGCCTGCCGCTCGGTCAGCTCGGCCTCCCACTCGACGATCTCCTCGTTGAGCCCGTCCACCGTCCGCTCCAGGGTCGCGATGCGCTCGCGGTGCTCGGCCGCCTGCGCGTCCAGATCGGCCAGCCGCGCGTCGCGATCGGCCACGTCGTCGGCGCGCCCCTTCTGCTCGGCCGCGAGCGCCTCGCGCGTCTCGCCCAGCGTCTGCTCGGTCTGCTGCAGCGTCGACTTCGTGTCGGCCAGCTCCTCACCGAGCGCCCGCGCCTCGGCTTCGGCCTTCTCGGCCCGCTCGCCCTCACTGGCCAGCCGCCCGCGCAGCTCGTCGGCGTGGGCCTGTGCCTCCTCGCGCGCCTTGGCCATCGCCGCCTCGTGCGCGGCCTCCTGCTCGTTGGCCGCCTGCTGCGCCTCGGCCCGCGCGGTCTCGAGCGCCTCCGACGCCGCCTGCTTCTCGGCCGCCAGGGCCTCGGCCCCCGCCTGCTTCTCCGCCGCCAGCGCCTCGGCGTGCGCCACCTCGAGCGCCTCGCGCGCGGCCTGCATCGAGGCCTTCTCATCGGCCCACGCCTGCGCCGCCTCGGCGTGCCGCGCCTCCTGACCCTTGCGCTCCGCGTCGTGCTGATCCCGCACCGTCTGCAGCTCGAGCGTGTGCGCCTGCGTCATGCCGGCGATCGCGTCGGCGTGCTCGCCGGCGACCCGCTCCGCCGCCGCCGCCGCGTCCGCCTTCGCCTGCTCGATCTGCGCGGTCGCCTCGGCCTGCGCGGCGGCGATCGCCTCGTCGCGCTGCGCCTGCGCCTGCGCCACGGCGTCGTCGCGCTGCGCCTGCGCCGCCGTCACCTGCGCCGCGGCGTCCGCGCGCGCCTGCTCGGCGGCCTGCTCGGCCTCCGCCCGCTGGGACTGCGCCGCGCCCACCTCGGCCGCGGCCGCCTCCCGCACGTTGGCCAGCTCGTCGGCGTGCGCCTGCGCCGCCGCCTCGGCGTCCGCCTGCGCCCTCGCCGCCGCCTCGGCCGCCCCGGCCTGCGCCGCCTGCACCTCGGCCCGCAGCTGCGCGGCCTCGCCTTGGGATGCCTCGAGGCGTCCCTTCAGATCCTCGATCGCCTGCTCGGCCTCGTCGCGCGCCGCCTCCACCGCCTCGGCGTGCGCGCCCGCCTGCCCCAGCTGCCCCTGCAGCGTCGTGGCCCGCTGGCGCGCCGCGTCGAGATCCTCGCTCAGCTCGATCAGCTCGCGATCCCGCGCGGTCACCTTCTCCCGCAGCTCCAGCGCCTCACGCTCGCGCGCGGCGAGCTGCTCCCGCACGTCGACGAGCTCGCGCCGCGCCGCCGCCCCGCTGTCGCGCTTCTGCTGCGACTCGGTCTGCCAGCGGTGCAGCTCCTCGCGCGCCAGCTTCAGCTGCTGCTGAAGCTCGATGACCTGCGCGCGCAGGTTGCGCAGCGTGCGATCATCCGAGTGCTCGGCCGGCGCGGCGGGCGGCGCCGGCGAGAGCGACGCGTCCAGATCGTCGGGCTCGGGATCCTCGGGCACCAGCGTGGCGGGTGGCGGGGGCGTCTCGGGCTCGGGCCGGCGCGGCACCTCGAGCGGGGGCGGCGAAGGATCCACCGCGTGCAGCGGCGCCTCCGGCAGGTCATCGGGGATGGGCTCCTCGGGGCCGGCCGTCGCGGCCTTCATCGCCCGGTCGAAGTCCCCGACGTCCATGTCGATGACCATGGTGCCGTCGTCGTCGGCGTCGTAGGCGGCGACCAGATCGTCCTCGCCCACCTCGAGCGCCACCGGGGGCTGCGCGGGCGGCGGCTCCAGCGCGCTCGCCGGCCCGCCCATCACCAACGACTCGAAGGCCTGATCCGCCTCGGCCTCGATCTCCGCCAGCTCGTCCGGATCGAAGAGGCTGCCGCCGAGCAGCGAGTCGTCGGCGCCGCGGGTCACCTCACCGACCAGCGCGTCCGGATCGGCGGGCACCGGCAGCGCCACCCGGCTCAGCTGCCCCAGCAGGTCGACGAAGGCCTGCGCGGTGAAGGGCCGCACCAAGTAGGCGTCCGCGCGCGTGCGCAGGGCGCGGTGACGCTCCAGCCGCTCCGAGCCCTGCTCGTCGGCGTCGATCACCAGCACCACCGGGACGTCGGGCACCCGCCGCCGCAGCTTGCTGCACAATCCGTAGCCGGTGCCTTTGGCGTCCATCAAGCCGAGGAACACGACGGCGGGTTGGTCCAGCTGGGCCAGCTGGATCCCCTCGTTGCCGTCGGCCACCGTCTCGGCCTCCAGACCGAGCGCCGTGCACCGGGCGCGGACCTGCTCGCTGAAGTCGATATCACTGTCGATGATCAGGATTCGCATCGCTCGCGCCTACCGGGGAGGGTCCGGTTCGCACGCTAACCCACCCCCCACCGACCGTCAATTTGCCGTCGGGCCGCGCCGCGACGGGGTTTCCGGGTCGGTGTGAATCAGGCGCGTCGGCCCCTCGCGCGCCCCGTCATGACAGCCGGGCCCGCCGCTCTCGGCGGTCAGCGGTCAGCGCGATCGCGGCGATCGAGGAGGTGTGGCCGGTCGACCCGCGCGTCGACCTCGCCGCGCGGCTCCGCGCCCGGCACGTCGCGCGCGGCCCGCCTGACCGCCGACCGCCGGTCCGCGCGGACCACCCGCGGCGGGCGCACTGCCCCGTTTCCGGGCCCGCGGGTGGCGTCGGCGCGTGGGTCGGCGCACACTGGCGCGCGTGCGACCCCCGCCCCCCGCCGAGCCGCGCTGGCACAGCCCCGCGCCGGATCCCGAGCGCGCGCGCGTGCTGGCCTTGCTCGAGCGGCACGGGCGCGCGTCCACGGGCTTCCAGCTCATCGAGCGGGGCTTCCGCTACTGGTTCGACGCCGAGGCGGACGCGGTGGTGGGCTACGTCGAGGCCGCCGGGCACCGCGTGGTCGCCGGGCGCCCGGTGGCGGCCGAGGCGGACCTGCCCGGCGTCAGCGCGCGCTTCGTGGCCGAGGCCCGGGCGGCCGGCCTTCGGGTCGCCTTCTTCGGCGCCGAGGCCGATCTGCAGGCCGCCCTGCGCGCGGCCGACCTGCCCTTCGACGCCCTGCAGGTGGCCGAGCAGCCCGACTGGGATCCCCGCGGCTATTCGCTGAGCGGATCCGCGCGGCGCTCGCTGCGCGCGCAGGTGAACCGGGCCCACAACAAGGGGGTGCGCGTGCGGCGCATCGAGCCCGACGACCTGGCGCACCACCCGGGCAGCATCCGCGCCGAGATCGAGACCGTGCTCGAGCGCTGGCTGGCCTCGCGCCGCATGAGCGTGATGCGCTTCATGGTCGACCTCGAGCCCTTCACCTTCCCCGAGGCCCGCCGCTACTACGTCGCCGAGCGGGGCGACCGGCCGGTGGGCTTCCTCGCGGCGGTGCCCGTGTTCGCGCGCCAGGGCTGGTTCTTCGAGGACGTCATCCGGGTGCCCGACGCGCCCAACGGCACCGCCGAGCTGCTGATCCACACCGCCCTCGAGGACGCGCGCGATCGCGGGGACGCCTACGTCACGCTCGGCATGGCGCCCCTGGCGGGCGTGGACACCGCGCCCGGGCCCCACCGCCTGCTGCGCCGCGGCCTGCGCTTCTGCTACGACCGGCTGGGGCCCCTGTACCACTTCGCGGGCGTGCGCAGCTTCAAGGCGCGCTTCCGCCCGGACGCGTGGACGCCGCAGTACCTGATCACCACGCCCGGCCCGGTGGGCCTGCGCACGCTGCACGCGGTGCTGGCCGCCTTCGCGGGCGGCGGCCTGCTCGGCTTCGCCGTCGACACGCTGCGCCGACTGCTCGAGCGCGTGCGCCCGATCACCTGGGCCCGCGCCCTGGGCGCGCTGGCCGCGCTGCTGGTGCCCTGGACGGCGCTGCTGGCGACCGCGGACGGCGACCGCTGGTTCGGCCACGCCACCATCCAGACGGCCTGGGTCGCCTTCGACGCGGTGATGGTGGTGGCGCTGGCTGGCCTCGCCGCCCTGGCCCGCCGCGACCACGCGGCCACCCCGCGGGTGGCGCTGCTCCTGGGCGGCGCGACGCTGGCCGACTTCGTGCTGTCGGCGGTGCAGGCGCTGCACCTGCACCGCGCCGCGAGCGGCTGGGCCGCGCTCTTCGTCGCCGCCGGCCTGTGCGGCCCGGCCCTGGCCACCACCCTGCTGGTCGCCCTCGCGTGGGGACGCGCGCCGCGTGGGCTGCACAGCCCGCGGTTGTCAGCGTAGGATGGCGGCGGGAGGTGACGTGTGAAGGTACTTTTCGCCCACGGCTTCGAAGGCGTGCCCAACGGCCGCAAGCCCCGCTACCTGCGCGAGGCCCTCGGGTACGAGGTCAGCGCCCCCCACATGTACGCCAAGGGCTGGCGCTTCGAGGACCAGGTCGACGTGCTGCTCGAGGCCCTCGACGCCGATCCCGACATCCGGCTGGCCGTCGGCTCGAGCATGGGGGGCTTCGCCATGGCCGCCGCCGCCGCGCGCCGCCCGGATCGTGATCTACGCGTGCTGCTGATGGCCCCGGCCGTCGGCCTGCACGCGGTGTGGTCGGAGCAGCTGGGCGACGAGGCGATGAGCATGTGGGCCGAGATGGGCAGCCTGCAGTACTACCACCAGGGCGTCGGCCGCGAGGTGCTGCTGCCCTACGCGCTGTGGACCCAGTGCCGCGACGCCGCCGAGGTGGTGCTGACGCACCCGACGATCATCATCCACGGCCTGCACGACGAGACGGTGCCGGTGGAGAACGCCCTGGCGCTGGCCAAGCGCTCCCCCGGCGTGAAGGCCCTGTACGCCGTCGCCGACGGCCACCGCCTGCTCGACAGCCTGCCCTTGATGGCCGACGCCGCCCGCCGCCTGGCCGAGGCGTAGCCGACGAACCGAAGGCCGCGCCGCCCCCATCACGGACCGTGGTCGTGGTCGTGGACGTCGTCGTGGTCGACGGGTTGGGGTGATCCGCACCCACGCCCGGCCCGTCTGCCGCGCCCATGTCGACGCGCCTCATTTGCCTGCAGCGACCACGACCACGACCACGACTTTCGGGCGCCACGGGCTCTACTCCCCCTCGTGCCCCGGCACGCCGCCGGTCACGTCCTCGGCGGCCATCGCGCCGCGCGAGAACAGCGTGCGCTCGACGAAGGTGTCGAAGACCGCCTCGAGGCGGCGCTGCACATCGTCGCCCTCGAGCAGGCCGAGCGCGCGGGCGACCGCCTCGAAGGTGCACACGCGCGCGGGATCCGGGTGGCTGCGCAGGCGGAAGTTCGAGGGCGGGCCGGGCGGCAGGCGCACGCGGGGCAGCGCGGCCAGCTCGGGCGAGCGCCACGCCATCTTGCGCGCCTGCTTCCAGTTGCCGTCGGGCACCACCAGCGTCAGCGGGGCGTCGCTGGGCGCGAGCACCTCGGCGGCGGTGGGGTACAGCATCACCGCCCGGCCGCCCGGCGCCACGGGCAAGGGCCCGGGCAGCGCGCCGGTGGCCTCGTCGCGGAGCCACAGGTGGCCTTCGGTCAGGGTGAGGGGCACCAGGCGCCCGCTGTTGCTGGTGCGGGTGGCCTCGCGATCGTGCAGGACGATCACCACCCGCGTGCGGGTCGCGAGGGGCTCGACCTCGGCGCACAGGCACGAGGGGACGTGCAGCGCGCAGCGCGGGCAGCGCGGCACGCGCCCGAAGCCGCCGCGCGTCATCCCTTCAGCGCGGACACCAGCTTGTCCATCGAGGCCTTGGCGTCGCCGAGCAGCAGCGCCGCGTTCTCGGCGTAGAACAGGGGGTTGTCCACGCCCGCGTAGCCCGCGCCGCGGCTGCGCTTGAAGATCACCACCTGCTTCGCTTTCCACACCTCGAGCACGGGCATGCCGTAGATCGGGCTCGACTCGTCGGTCAGCGCGCCGGGGTTGACGATGTCGTTGGCGCCAATCACCAGCACCACATCGGTCGACGGGAAGTCCTCGTTGATCTCGTCCATCTCGAGGACGATGTCGTAGGGCACGTCGGCCTCGGCGAGCAGCACGTTCATGTGCCCGGGCAGGCGGCCGGCCACCGGGTGGATGGCGAAGCGCACCTTGGCCCCGCGCTCGCGCAGCAGGCTGGTCAGCTCGCGCACCGCGTGCTGGGCCCGGGCCACCGCCATGCCGTAGCCGGGCACGATGACCACGCCCTTCGCGTCGCGCAGCGCGCTCACCGTGTGATCGACGTCGATCTCGGCGACCTCGCCCTCGGGGGCCGGACCGGCCGCCTTCTTCTTGCCGGTGTCGCCCCCGAAGCCGCCGAAGATCACGCTCCAGATCGAGCGGTTCATCGCCTTGCACATGATGTAGCTGAGGATGGCGCCCGACGAGCCCACCAGCGCGCCGGTGATGATCAGCAGGTCGTTCTGCAACATGAAGCCGGCGGCCGAGGCGGTCCACCCGGAGTAGCTGTTGAGCATCGAGACGACCACGGGCATGTCCGCGCCGCCGATGGCCATCACCAGGTGCCAGCCCAGGACGCCGGCCAGCACGGTCATCACGCCGAGCTGCGCCAGCCCCGCGGTGCCGCCCGCCTGCACGTACAGCACGCCCAGAACGATCGAGCCGCCGACCAGGCCCAGGTTGAACAGGTGCCGCGCCGGCAACAGCAGCGGCTTGCCGCTGACGCTGCCCTTCAGCTTGAGGAACGCCACCACCGAGCCGGTGAAGGTGATCGCGCCGATGAAGACGTCGACGAACACCTCGACGAGGAAGACGGCGCTGCCCTGGTTCAGCGCGGGATCCAGATAGCTGGCGTAGCCCACCAGCACCGCCGCGGCGCCCACGAAGCTGTGCAGCAGGGCGACGAGCTCGGGCATCGAGGTCATCGCGACCCGCGCCGCCATCAGGTAGCCGATGACGCCGCCGAGCGCGAGGGCGGGCAGCAGGATGGCGTAGCCCTCGACCTGGCTCGAGGTCGCCAGCGCGCCGACCGCGATGGCCATGCCGACGATGCCGTAGACGTTGCCCCGGCGGGAGGTCTGCTGACTGCTCAGACCACGCAGGCTGAGGATGAACAGCACGCTCGAGACGAGGAACGCCAGGCCCAGAAGCATCTCTTCCACGGCGCGCCCCCTACTTCCGGAACATCTTGAGCATGCGTTGGGTCACCAGGAACCCGCCCGCGATGTTGATCGTCGCCAGCAGGACGGCGGCCGCGCCCAACAACGAGGTGGGGGCCGTCAGCGAATCGCTGGTCTGCAGGATGCCGCCGACGATGATGATGCCGCTGATCGCGTTGGTCACCGCCATCAGCGGCGTGTGCAGCGCCGCGGTCACCGCCCACACCACCTGCCAGCCGACGAAGCAGGCCAGCACGAACACGGTCAGGTGCTGCAGGAAGGTGCTCGAGGCGCTGACCTCGCCGGTGTAGCCGAAGCGCAGCCCCAGCCAGAGGGCCAGCAGCGCGACGCCGACGAACACCGGCAGGCCGCCCTTCTTCTCCTCCACCTTGGCCGGCGGCGCGGGCTCGGCGACCTTCGCGGGCGGCGCCGCGACCTTGGGCTTCGGCGGCGGGCTCGGCTCCACCGCGGGCGGCGGCCACATCATCTTCCCGGCGTCCAACACCAGCGCGCCGCGCACCGCCTCGTCGTCGTGATCGACGTGGTACTCGGCGCCGCCGCCCATGTCCGACAGCAGGTGCGTCAGGTTCGTGGCGTACAGCTGGCTGCAGGTGTTGGCGAGGCGGCTGGTGAGGTCGGTGTAGCCGAGGATGATCACGCCCCGCTCGGTGACGTGGCGCTCGCCGGGCACGGTCAGCTCGCAGTTGCCGCCCTGCTCGGCGGCCAGATCCACGATGACCGAGCCGGGCTTCATCACCTCGACGGCGCGCGCCTGCCACAGCTTGGGCGCCGGGCGGCCGGGGATCAGCGCCGTCGTGACGACGATGTCGACCTCTTTGGCCTGCTGGTAGAACAGCTCCATCTCGGCGTCGATGAAGGCCTGGCTCATCACCTTGGCGTAGCCGCCGGCCCCCTCACCGGACTCCTCGAAGTCCACCTCGAGGAACTCGCCGCCGAGGCTCTTGACCTGATCGCGCACGGCCTCGCGGGTGTCGAAGGCGCGGACGACGGCGCCCAGCCCCTTGGCCGCGGCGACGGCCGCCAGCCCCGCGACGCCGGCGCCGATGACCAGCACCTTGGCCGGCGGCACGCGCCCGGCGGCGGTGATCTGGCCGGCGAAGAAGCTGCCGAACTCGTTGGCGGCCTCGATGATCGCGCGGTAGCCAGCGACGTTGGCCAT
>JAUHXL010000330.1 GCA_030426945.1 bacterium | reverse complement strand
GCCCCATGTCCAGCCGCGGGTTCGGCCCGCCGTCACCCGGCGGGGGGCCACCATCGCGCGGCGGCGGCCCGCCGTCGCCGGGCGGCCCGCCGTCGGGCCCACCGGGGCCGGGGCCGTCGGCGCAGTCGGCGGCGTAGGTGCCGAGGTTGGGGCAGCGGCCCGGCGAGGCGGGCACCCCACCGGGGAACGCCGAGTGCTGCACCAGCCCCTCGTCGCCCAGATCGGGGTTGCGGTTGACGCTGACGCCCGCCGCGACCAGATCCGCCGAGCCCGCCATCTGGCTGATGACCGTGCCGCCGGAGTCCAGCAGCCGGAAGTCGATGTCGGCGCTGTTGCTGAACCCGAAGGACTTCAGCTCGTAGGTCGGGCGGGGGCTGGGCGTCGGGATCCACACCCAGTCGGCCTCGTTGGGGAAGGCGGCCAACGCGCCGTTCGCCGGCAGGCAGCCGCCGGTGAAGATCACGCGGTCGACCTGGCTCTCGCCGCGCAGGGAGGTGATGCGCACGCCGGCCAGGTTCACCGGCTCGTCGCTGATGTTGACCACCTCGACGAACTCGCCGTCCTCGGTCGGCTCGCCGTCGGGCAGGACCTCGTTGAGCACCAGCTTGCCGGCGGGATCGGCGCACTGCACCGGCATGCCCGCCTCGTTCGTGGGCAGCGCGCCGTCGCCGACAGGACCGCCGTCGCCGCCGCCGCCGCCGTTGCACTCCGCGGCGCTCAACGGCTTGCAGCTGCAGATGCCCTTGGCGACGCAGAGCGCCACCTCGCAGGGCCCGCAGGACTTGGAGCACGGATCGCCCGTGTCGCACTTGTCTTCGCAGCCGGCGCTCGTGAGCGCCAAGGCGCCGAGCAGGACCATCGCGTACTTCATCGTCTCCCCCGGGGAAGGCACCGAGCGTCAGGCGGGCAGCATAGCGAACGGGCCGGGTTCACTTCGCGCCTTGGGCCATGCGCGAGAACGCCCCGCCGGTCAGCGCGTCGAGCTCGCCGGTCAGCTCCCCGATCTTCAGCTCGGCCAGCGCGCGCGCCGCCGGATCGCTGGGCGGCGCCGTCATGAGCTCGATCTGGGCGCGCCGGCGCTCGAAGTACAGCTGGGTCACGGTCTGCAGCAGCCGCTGCCGCTCCTTGGCGGTCTGGCGGTTCTCGCGCATCACCGCCGTCTCTCGGGCGTTGAAGACGGTGTCCGCCAGCTTCCAGCGCGCCTCGCCGTAGATCTGGAGCGCGTCGCCCACCGTCTCGGTGGCCGACACGTCGCGGGGGCGGCTCTCCTCGGTGAAGTTGGTGACGCTGCGCGAATCCTCGTCGAGATCCTTCACCACCCGCAGCTTGAGCTCGGGCAGCAGGGCCGCGAGGCGCGAGCGGCTGCGCATGCTGTCGAAGATCTCCGGGTGCAGCGTCGCGTAATCCAACGCGGCGCGCTGCACCTGGTTGACGTTGGGTTCGTTCTCGAACCGCCCCAGCAGGCGCCGGGCGTTGGCCTCGGCGTCGCCCTGCGCCCGAGCGCTGGTCGCGCCGAGCGCGAGCCCCCCGAGAGAGAGCCCCGCCGTGAGAGCCCACGAAATGGTCGCGCGTCGGCGCATGGCCTCCTCCTTCACTGCATCCGTCGCCCGAACGCGCCGCCACTGTAGGCGTCGAGCAGGGCGTCGATCTCGTCGAGCCGGACGATGGCCTTCAGCGCGGCCTCGTCCCCTTCGTCCTCGATCCACACGCGGTAGAGCACCCGCATGCGCTCTCGATACAGGCGGCGCAGGCGCTCGATGAGCTGCGTGCGGTCGCGCTGCAACAGGCGCCGCTCCCGCGCGGCGCGCTCATAAGCGTAGCTGGCCGAGTCGAACTCGGCGTCGGTGTCGAGATCGACGAACACGACCTCGACCGGCTCCCCGCTGTCGTCGAAGAGCTCGTCGCCCTCGTACTCGAGCCCCACGCTGCTCTCGTCCACCTCGTCGAGCAGCGCGGTCTCGCCGTCGTCGCTGTCGAGGGGATCGAAGAGCGCCGTGAGGCCGTCGAAGTGCAGGGTCCACTGCGCGTAGATCTCGAGGTCGAAGCGCGGCGGCAGCGTCGTCAGCCGCTCGCTGCCGTCCAACGTCGTCGGCGTCTGCTCGACCCGCTCCGGCCGCACCACGCCCCGCAGCCGCAGCTCCGGCAGCAGCACGCGCCAGGTCGGCCGCGCCCCGAAGCTGGTGGTCTCGGCGTCGATGCGCTGGTAGCGCATCGCGTCGGCGGCGATCTGATCGAAGGGCGGCATGCGGCGCAGCGCGCGCTTGAAGCCGTCCACCTGCAGCCGGGTGTGCGCCGCGTCGCCGTCGGACGCCTCCCAGACGAAGACGCCGTCGCTCGACGCGGCCCACAGGCGATCCTCGAAGTAGCCGGCGTCGGTGAACCGCATGCCGCCCGGCCACGGCACGTCGAAGCGCGTCAACGCCTCACAGCCCGCGTCCCCGGCGTAGATCGCCTGCTCGGTCACCACCACCAGCCGCTCCTCGTCGGCCCAGAGGCGCGTGGGCGTCTCGGGCACCGTGGGGCAGATCTTCCACTCCCCCGCCCGATGGCGATACACGGCGAGGCCGGTGGCCACGAAGAGCGAAGCGCCCGCCCCCACCACCCGCCGCGGGTAGCCCGTGGGCGGCGACAGGCGCAGGGGCGTCGGCCCCCCGTCGTCGCGCCACAGCACGCCGTCGGCGACGTAGGCCACGCGGCCGTTGAAGGTGGTGAGGTGCTCGACGCGCGCGCGGCGCCAGGCGCGCGCGGCCCCGGTCGGATCCACGCGGTGCAGGGTGTCCTCGGTGGCCGCGATCAGGCCGTCCGACGTCGCGGTCAGGGCCCGCACGCCGCGCAGGGTGCCCACGGGCCCGGTGACGCCCTTCGCGTCGACCCAGAACAGCCCGCCACCGGTGCCCAACCACACGCCGCGGGTCGACGTGACCAGGCCGGCGACGAAGTACGCGCTGTCCGGGCGCGCGTCGGCCTCCTCGACGTACGCGGTCAGCAGGGTCGAGACGAGGTCCTCGTCGAATGTGTCCTCGTCGTCGAGCTGGTGCCCCTCGGCGGCCTCGAGGGCCGCGGTCGCGTCCGCCGCGACCGCCTCGAGGAAGGCGTCGGGGAAGGCGCCCGCCGCCTCGACGTCTTCGTCGCCCAGCGACCAGCGCAGCTCCGGCGCGTAGCGGCCCGCCACCCGCCACTCGGCGCCGGGCGCCCGGCGATACACCAGGCCGCCGCCGGCCGCGTACAGCGCGCCGTCGCCGCCATCCGCCAGCGCGAAGGCGGCGCCCTCTCCCCCCGGACCCGGCGTGGGCGTCCAGGAGCCCGCCGACGGGGGCGCGGCGAGGAGGGCGAAGGCGAGCAGGGCGACGGGCATTGGGGGAAGGTTCTATCGCGTCGGGCGCGGCGGAGCAATCGAAGGAATCAGGGCGGCGCGGTGACGATCAGGTCACGCCAGCCGACGGCCGTCCCGCCACGCTCGTCGCGCACGACCAGGTACACCCGCAGCGGACCGGGGCGGTCGGGCAGGCGCAGGGCGACCGCGTGGACGCCTTCGACGAGGTCGAACGACGAGGGCAGCTCACCGGCGGTCACGAACCACGTCGAGCGCAGCCGCTCCGGCGCGAGAACGCCGTCCGCGTCCGGCCGGACCTCGAGGGAGGCGGGCACCACCGTCGGCCGGAGGACGACCGACGCCCCGGCGATCGGCGGCCCGTCGACGGCGATGTCCGCGAGCACCGGGTTGCGGTTCGGCTCGTCGGTGTCGACCACCCGCACGGTGCGGACCGACTCGGCGCGGCCCCCGCCCACGCGGCCGCTCACGAGGCGCACCGTCAGCGTCAGGCCGTCCCGGCGCGCCGCGTCGACGACCGCGTCGCCGACGATCGGCCGCGCCCGCTCGAGCAAGGCGTCCAGGTTCAGGCCGCGCGGGCCGAGGTCGAGCGCGAGGTGGGGCGTCTGGCCGCGGCGGGCCACCTCGAGGCGCGGATCCACGCAGGCGTAGCGCGCCACCGCGCCCAACGCGAAAGGGCACACCGACCAGACGTAGTAGGCGTCCGCGGGGATCGCGTCCTCGCCCCCCAGCGTGGCCGGATCGTATTCGACCGCGAAGAGCCGCGTCGTCGCGTCGGAGGGCAGCTCGGGCGGGCTCGCGACGAGCGCGATCACCCGGTAGCCCTCCAGCAGCGAAGCCGACGGGAAGCCCGACTCACCGCAGCCCAGGAGCACGAGCAGGCCACCAATCACTGCGCGGGCGGCGCGCATCAGAAGGCCCCCCGCAGGCCGAAGGTGGGCAGCAGCGGCAGCCCGTCCACGGTGTCCGAGCGGCGGTACGTGTGGTCGTAGACGACCAGCTCGGGGTTGGCCCGCGCGGTCGCGTTCTGCACCTCGAGCCATGCGGTGAGTGTCCAGGCGTCGAAGACGAAGCGCCGCTCCACGCGCAGATCGAGCTGTAGGAAGTCGCCGAGGCGGGCGCTGTTGGTCGGCAGCGCATAGGGCACGTAGGTGTCGGCGTCGCTGTCGTACAGGCCCCCACGCAGGGGGGTGCGGGGGTTGCCCGTGGCGTAGCGGAGGCGCGCGCCGGCCGCCCAGCCCGAGGTGAGCTGGTAGCGACCCACCGCCGCCAGGACGTGGGTCTGATCGTGGTCGAAGAGGCGGGTGCGCGCGCCGGGGGCGTCGCGGCGGACGCTGGACGACAGCGTGTAGGCGATCCAGCCGAAGAACCGGCCGCCGGGCGCGTGGCGCAGCAGCACCTCGAGCCCGCGGACGCGCCCCTCGCCGTGGTTGCTGTAGCGCACCGCCGGATCATCGGCCGGCACGACGAGATCGTCGAGGCGCTTGTGGAAGCCGGTCAGCTCGAGGCCGAGCGCTGCGGTGAGGCGCCGCTCGACGCCGAGGCTCAGGTGCAGCGCGCGCTCCGGCGCCAGGGCCGGGTTGCCCAGCACCGGCAGCGTCTCGTCCGGCGCCGGGCGCTGGCTGTAGCGCCCTGCGCCGGCGGTCAGCGCGGTGTCCGCCCCGAGGGCCAGGCGCGCGTTGAGCCGCGGATCGACCGTGTGGGCGTCCAGATCCGGCGCGTAGACGGTGCGCACGCCGGGCACGAGCTGCAGCGGCCCGCCCGCCGGCCGCCAGTCCACCTGCGCGTAGACGCCCAGGTCGGTGAGGGTGGCGTCCTGGCGCGTCTCGACCATGGGGCGCGTCGTGAGCGGCACGGCGTCTGCGCCCTCGCCCTCCTTCGGCGGCAGCAGCCCGTCCACCGCCAGCCGCCCCGACCAGAGCTCGCCGTCGGCGCCCACCGTCACGGCCAGGTGATCGTCCGCCGCCCAGCGCAGCGACTGCCGCAACGACACGAGCGTCGCGTCGACCTCGACGTCGATCACGCCGCCCCCGCGCAGCCGGAGCCGGTCGCGACCGACGGCCACGGACACGGCGTGGTCGAGGCCCTCGGCCAGGGCGACCTTCCACTCGGCCCAGCCGCGCAGAAAGCGCGTGCGATCATCGAGGTCGCCCTCAAGCCGGGGATCGCTGGCCAGCGAGCCCCGGGCCAGCAGCGTCACCGCGTCGTCGCTGCCGAAGAACAGCGCCCGCACCCGATGGGCGCCGCGGCGCAGGTCGTAGAGGGCCTGGTAGTCGAGGTAGCGCGGCGCGACGGTCAGCTGCAGCGCGTCCTCGTCGACGAAGGCCGGCAGCACGGCGTCGACGTAGCTGCGGCGGGCGCCGACCGCGAAGGCGGCGCCGCGGTGCAGCGGCCCCTCGAGGAAGACGCCTGCGTCGAAGATGTCGGCCTCGGCGTGGCCGTGCAGGCCGTCGTCGGCGGGCCGCCGGAGCGTCAGATCGACGAGGCCGCCGGTGGCCCCGCCGTGGTCGACGCCGAAGTTGCCTGGGTACAGGTCGACCGAGGCGAGCAGCTCGGCGGGCAGGACGGTGCGCACACCGCCGAAGTGGAACGCGAGCGGCACGCGGTGCCCCTCGACGAGGGCGAGGCTGTCGGTGGGGTTGCTGCCGCGCAGCACCAGCAGGCCGAGGCCGAAGGGGGCGCGGGCGACGCCGGGCAGATCCTGCACGGCGCGCAGCGGATCGCCGCTGCTGCCCGGGGCGCCGCGCAGCTCGGTGAGGGTCAGACGGCGGCGGGGCCCGGCGGCGGCGCCGCGGTGACCGACCACGCGCAGAACGTCGGCGGGTGGCGGATCGAGGCGCACCTCGACGCGCGCCGTGGCGCCCGGCGCGAGGACGAGGGCGACCTCGCGGGCGGGATCGCCCACGCGCAGCACCGTGGCGCCCGCCGGCAGGTCGCCGAGCAGGAACCGGCCGCGGGCGTCGGTGTGCGTGCGCCGTCGGCCGACCGCCACCGGGACGCCGAGCGCCGGGGTGTCGGCGCGGCCCCGCAGGTAGACGACGCCCTCCACCGCGGACCGGCCGGGCTCGGCCGCTCGCCCGAGGCCCGCCAGCCCGAGCAGCGCGCCCAGGACCAAGCCCCCGCGGACCCACGCGCGGCCCGCGGGGCCGGCGGTGGCGCCGTTCATTCCTCGATGACGAAGTCGATCTCGGTGCGGTAGGTGCCCGCCACCGGCTCGCCGTCGACGGTCGCCGGCTGGAAGCGCCAGCGGCTGCGGATGACCTCGACGGTGGCCTCGTCGAGGCCGTAGCCCAGACCCTTGACCACCTTCACGTCGAGCACCTTGCCGTCCGCGCCGACCTTGACCACCACCACCAGCCGCCCCTCCACCCCGGCGCGCAGCGCGGCCCGGGTGTACTTCGGCTGCACGCGGCGGGTGTACTTGGGCGGCTTGCGCACCGGCGGCGGACGATCGACCGGCTCGGCCTCGACGGTCTTCGGCCCGGGCGCGGGGCGCCCGGTCACCGGCGCCCGCCCCACGCGGCCGACCTCGCCCATCTGGGTGTTGCCCGCCTGGAACGTGGGCCCCCCCCCGCCCTTGACCGTGCTGCTCAGGTTCAGCCCGGTGAGCACCGGCGGCGCCTTGGCCGGCGGGTCCTTGGGCGGCTCCTTGGGGGGCGCCTGCGGGGGTGGCTTGGGCGGCTCGGGCTTGGGCTTCGGCTTGGGCTTCGGCTTCGGCTCGGGCTTCGGCTTCGGCTCGGGCTTCGGCTTCGGCGGCTCCGGCTTCGGCGGCTCCGGCTCGGGCGGCGGCGGTGGCTCCACCTTCGGCTCGGGCGGCGGCGGCTCCACCTTGGGGGGTGGCGGCGGCTTCGGCTTCACCACCACGGTCATCTCGATCCGGTCGAGCTTCTCCTTCGGCGGCGGATCATAGTGATGCACCGCGTACAAGCCACCGCCCTGCACGCCGAACGCGAGGACCGCCCCGACCGCGAGCACGGTGAGGCGATGACCCTTCTCGGGCTCGTCCTCGAGCGCGAACACGGCGGCTACTCCTCCTCGGGATCGATGTTGATCGCGAACTTCAGCACACCGTTCTGGCGGATCAGATCGATCAGCCGCACCACCTTGCCGTGGGGCGTCGCTTTGTCCGCGGCGATGATCGCCTGTGCGTTCTCGTCGGCCTTGGCCGCCGCCCGGCAGCGCTCGGCGATGGCCGCCTCGGTCGTCGGCTCCCCGTTGAGGTACAGCGCCCCCTCGGCGTTCACCACCAGCGACATCGTGGTGTCGAGCGTCTCGCCGCCGGTCGCCGCCTTGGGCAGGTCGACCTCGATGCTCTCCTTGACGATGTAGGACGACGCCACCATGAAGACGACCAGCAGCACCAGGACCACGTCCACGAAGGGCGTGATGTTGATCGAGTTGACCCCGTCGTCGTCGTCCAGGTTCAGTCCGCCCGCCATCGCTCAGCCTTTCTCGCCGGGGCCGTCGATCTGCGACAGCAGGATCCGCACGAGGAACTCGACGTTGCCGATGCGGGTGCGGATGAGGCCCTTGAAGAAGTTGAACGCGATCACCGCCGGGATGGCGACCAGCAGGCCCACCGCGGTGGCCACCAACGCCTCGGCGATGGCCGGGCCGACCACCTCGAGGCCCCCCTTGGGGTTCGCGCCGAGCGCCTTGAACGCCAGGATGATGCCGATGACCGTGCCGAACAGGCCGATGAAGGGTGCGTTGCTGCCCACGGTGCCGAAGTAGCTGAGGAAGCGGTCGTAGCGTTGCCGCTCGCGGGCCAGGGAGCTGATCATCACCTGCTCGACGGCGAAGGCGCCGCGCGGGTACGCCTCGAGGGCGTCGGCGAGCACGCGCTCCTCCATGGCCTGACCCTTGGACACCCGGGAGCGGGCCGCGGACAGGTCGCCCTGCTGCAGCGCCTTGACGAGCTCCCGCCC